>JBKPCB010000111.1:0-12926 GCA_046727155.1 Candidatus Methylomirabilota bacterium
CGCCGTCGCCAAGAACGTCGCCGGCCAGATCATCGCCCGCTTCGAGAAGGCCGGCCTCAAGGTCCTGGCCGCCAAGCTCGTCCACCTCTCGCCGGCCCAGGCGGCGGGCTTCTACATCGTCCACAAGGACCGGCCGTTCTATCAGAGCCTTTGCGCCTTCATGACCTCGGGTCCCTGCATGCCGATGGTGCTCGAGGGTGACAACGTCATCGCGCGGCTGCGCGACCTTATGGGCGCCACCGACCCGGCCAAGGCCGCGGCCGGGACGATCCGCAAGGACTTCGCCGCGTCAATCGAAGCCAATGCCATACACGGCTCGGACTCGCCAGAGTCGGCCGCCTTCGAGATCCCGTACTTCTTCGACGCGCTCGAGATCTTGCAGCGCTGAATCACGCCGACGCCGACTTCTATCCCGCGGTCCTCGGCCGTCGCCAGCGCCTGATCGCCGGCGTCGTCGGATTGGGGCTCGGCTTCGGCGTTCCGTTCGTGCTGTCGGTGGCGATGGTTGCGACCTCGGGCGAGCTGAGCCTGCTGATCCTGCCGCTGCCCTTCTTGCTGGGTCTTTGGATGATACAGGGGCTCGCGCCGGCGGGCTTCACCCTGGAGGAGGGCGGAATCAGGATCGAGCGCCGCTGGCTTTCGCGGCTCATCCCGTATGCCGCGATCCGGAGAGTAGACCGCGAGCCCCGGCCGGTGGGCGGCTTCGGCGCCGTCGGCTTGAATGCGCTCTTCGGCTCCCAGGGGCCGCGGTGGAATCCGCGGACGGGTTGGCACTACCTCGCCGTCACCAATACCGCCGATCTCGTCTACCTGCACACTGTGGGAGGCCTCGTGGTAGTCTCACCGAGCCGCCCCGATGAGTTCGCGGCCCGCCTGGGCAGGCGGCTCGCGAAGGAGGTGTCATTGTGAAGAGCTCGATCGAGCTTGCGGTCTCCATCCCGCAGACATTCGCCGGCCGTCCCCTCGATCCGAGCTTCATTCGGAGCTACCTCACGCGGGCCGAGACGCTGGGATTTCACAGCGCGTGGGTCGTTGAGCAGATCGTGGGTTCCATCCCGAGCCTCGAGCCCATCGAGCTGCTGACCTACGCCGCGGCCGTCACAACGCGGATGCGACTGGGCACAGCCGTCCTGCTCACCGCCTTGCGCGATCCCGTTCACACGGCGAAGAGCCTGACTACGCTCGATCATCTGAGCGGGGGCAGGCTCATGGTCGGCGTCGGACTCGGTGGGCAGCCCGCCGTCTATCCCGCCTATGGTCTCAAGGCCGATCGGCGTGCCGCCCGCTTCACCGAGGGCATTCAGGTGATGAAGCGCCTCTGGACCGAGCCGCGCGTGACCTTCGAGGGCGAGTTCTTCAAGCTGCAGAATCTGCCACAGGAGCCCAAGCCGCTGCAGAAGCCCCATCCGCCGCTCTGGTTCGGTGCCCACCATCCCGACGCGCTCAAGCGCACGGCGGAGCTGGGCGACGGCTTCATGGGAGCGGGATCGCTTTCCACCGCCAAGTTCGCCGACGAGGTGAAGCTCTTGCGTCGGCTGCTCGTCGAAGCCAAGCGCGGCGCAGCAGAGTTCCCCATCGCCAAGCGGGTCTACATCGCGGTGGACCGCGACAAGGCCCGGGCGGGGAAGCGGCTCACCGAGTGGTTCGGCGCCTTCTACGGCCGGCCTCAGATGGCCGAGGAGGTCTCCGTGTGGGGCCCACCCGACGAGTGCGTTGCGGGGCTCAAGCAGGTAGTCGCAGGCGGCGCGGGCATGCTCATGCTCAATCCCGTCTTCGACGAGATGGAGCACCTCGAGGTCTTCGCCTCGGAGATCGCGCCGAAGCTCTGAGGCCTCCCGCGGCGCTGACCACCCGTGAGCGCGCGGCCTCCTTGACGGAGCCGGGCTCCCCGGGGGAGGATCGCACCCATGGCCTGGCCGGTCATCGAGTCTCACGGGAGGGCAGGGCAATGAAGGCTCAGCGCGCATTCCACGGGGTCATCCCCGCCATGGCGGTGCCGTTCCGCGACGACTACAAGATCGACGGCGACGGTCTCGGCCGCTTCGCGCGCTGGCTGGCCGGCTGCCGCGGCGTCACCGCGGTCATGACCAACGGGCATACCGGCGAGGTCGGGTCGCTCCTGCCGGAAGAGCGCGTGGAAGTCACGCGCATCGTAGCCGACGCGGTCAAGGGCCGCGTGCGGGTCGTCTCGGCCATCTGCTCGGAGGGGACCTTCGAGGCCCTCGAGCACGCGCGCGCCGCGGCCCACGCCGGCGCCGACACGGTGGACATCATGCCGTGTCACATGTGGCTCCGCTTCGGCGTGAAGGAAGACGCGGTCTACGAGTACTTCAAGGCCATCGGGGCGGAGAGCGGGCTCGACATGATTGTGCACGTCTATCCCGCCAACACCAAGACCTCCTACTCGACCCGGCTGATGCTCCGACTGGCCGGGCTGCCACAAGTTAAAGCCTTCAAGATGGGGGAGCGCGATCTGGGCAAGTACGAGCGAGATATTCGAGCCCTGCGGGCCGACGCGCCGCACGTCTCGCTCCTCAACTGTATGGACGAGTACCTGTTCCCCACCTTCGTGCACCCGATGGATGGCACGCTCGTCGGCTGCGCGAGCCTCATCCCCGAGCTCACCGCGGATCTCTTCGAGGCCATGCGGGCCGACGACCTGACGCGCGCGCGCGAGATCAACGACCGGATCTGGCCCGTGAAGGAAGCCGTCTACGGGTCCGGTGAGCCGTCGGGCGACGCGCATGCCCGCATGAAGGAAGGCATGGCGATCCGCGGCATCTTCAGGAGCGCGCTCGCGCGGCCGCCCGTGCTCAAGCCCTCGGCAGAGGAGATCGCCGCCATGAAAGCCGCGCTCGAACGGAGTCAGGTTCCGCGGGTCGATCTGGTCTGAACGCGCAGGCCTGCTCCTCAGTACAGGTGGCAGGCGACCAGACGCTTTCCCTCGGGCTTGAGCGGCGGCTCCACAGTCGCGCACTGGGGCATCGCGTACGGGCAGCGCGGGTGGAACCGGCAGCCGCTGGGAGGATCGAGCGGGCTCGGCACCTCGCCCGATAGGACAATCTCATCAGCCGGCCTGTCGAGGTCGATCGGCAGCGCCGCCGCGAAGAGCGCCTTCGTGTACGGATGCTTGGGCTCGAGCGCGACATCCGTCGCCTCGCCCAGCTCTACGATCTTCCCCAGGTACATCACCGCGATGGTGTGACTCATGTGCGCGACGGCGGCGAGATCGTGGGCGATGAAAAGGTACGAGACGCCCAGGCGAGCCTGGATGTCGCGCAGGAGGTTCAGGATCTGCGCGCGGATGGACACGTCGAGCGCGGACACGGGCTCGTCGAGCACGATGAGCCTCGGCGACAGCGCGAGGGCCCGGGCGACGGCGATGCGCTGGCGCTGGCCGCCCGAGAACTCGTGCGGGAAGAGGTCGGCCGAGCGCACGGGCAAACCGACCAGGTCGAGGAGCTCCTGCACCCGGCGGCGGCGCTCGACCGGCGTCGGGTGGTCGTTGATCACGAGCGGCTCGGCGATGATCGAGCCGACGCGCATGCGCGGATCGAGCGAGGCATACGGATCCTGGAATACCGCCTGGACCGAGCGGCGGTAGTGGCGCTCGCCTCCGGCGTCCAAGCCTAGGACATCCTCGCCCTCGAAGCGGATCGCGCCGGCGGTTGGCCGCTCGAGACCGAGAACCAGCTTGGACGTGGTCGTCTTGCCACACCCGGACTCGCCGACCAGCCCGAGCGTAGCGCCGGCTTCGATGCTGAACGAGACGGAGTCGACGGCCCGCACGAGACCGATCGACCAGCCGAACACCCCCTGGCGCACCGGAAAATGCTTGGTGAGTCCCGATGCCTCGAGGAGGGGAGATTCCTTGGTCATGGCGCGGCCCTCAGGACGGGGCATGGAGCCAGCAGCGGCTCACCTGCGACGGCCCCGCCGTGAACTCGGGCGGCGCCTCGGCGCGGCAGCGCTCCATCACGTGAGGGCAGCGCGCCGCGAAGCTGCACCCGGCCGGGAGTGTCGCCAGGTCCGGCGGCTGGCCGTCGATGGCGGTGAGGCGGTCGCGCTTGGCGCCGAGCCGCGGGATCGACTCGAGGAGCGCCTGCGTGTAGGGATGAGCGGGCGCCGTGAAGATCTGCCGCACCGGTCCCGTCTCGACGATCCGTCCCGCGTACATTACCGCCACCCGGTCGCAGATCCGCGAGACGATGCCCAGGTTGTGGGTGATGAAGATCATCGCCAGACCGTGCCGGTCCTGGAGCTCTTTGAGGAGGGCGAGGTACTGGGCCTGGATGGTGAGGTCGAGGCTGGTCGTCGGCTCGTCGGCGATCAGGAGCCGCGGTGGCGCGGCGATAGCCATCGCCCCGACCACCCGCTGGCGCATCCCGCCGGAGAGCTGGTGCGGAAAGGCGCGGAGCCGCGCGGCGGGCGAGGGGATGCGCACCGAGGCGAGCAGCTCGACGGCGCGCTTGCGTAGCGGCCGCCCGCGCAGCCCGTGGTACATGGTGACCGGCTCGCGGACTTGCATCCCGATGGAAAACACCGGGTTGAGCGAGCTCATCGGGTCCTGCAGGATCATCGCGATCTTGCGACCGCGGATGCGCTGCATTTCCCGCTCGCTCTTGGTCAGCAGCTCCTCCCCGTCGAGGAGGACCGACCCGCCCAGGATGCGCGCGGCCTGGCGCGGGACGAGGCGGATCATGCTGAGGCAGGTCATGCTCTTGCCCGAGCCCGACTCGCCAACCAGTCCGAGGGTCTCGCGCTCCGCCACCGAGAACGAGACACCGTCCACGGCCTTGACGGTCCCCCACCGGGTGACCAGATGGGTGCGAAGGTCTCGAACCTCGATAACGGGGCGTGACACAGGTCAGAGCTGGCGAAGCTTCGGGTCGAAGGTGTCGCGCAGCCAGTCGCCGAGCAGGTTGAAGGCGAGCACTACCAGCAGGATGGCGAGGCCGGGGAACATCGACACCCACCAGGCGCTGGTCACGAACTCGCGGCCTTCAGCAATCATGGAGCCCCACGCGGGTATGGGCGGCGGGATGCCCGCGCCCAGAAAGGACAACGACGCCTCCAGGATGATCACGTACCCGATCTGCAGCGTCACGAGCACCACCAGCGTGTTGAGCGTGTTGGGAAACAGGTGCCGCGTGATGATGCGCCAGGCCCCGGCCCCGGCGATGCGCGCCTGAGCGATGAAGTCGAGCTGCATCAACGTCAACACCTGGCCGCGGATCACGCGGGCGTAGCGGGCCCAGAGGATCACGGAGATGGCCACCACCACGTTGGTGAAGCTCGGGCCCACCGTCACTGCCAGGATCAGCGCCAGCAGGATGACGGGGAAGGACAAGGTGGCGTCGGTCATCCGCATGAGCGCGGCGTCCACACGCCCGCCGTAGTAGCCCGCGACCAGCCCCACCGACGCCCCGAACGCGCTGGCGAGCAGCACGGCCAGCACGCCAGCCGCCAGCGACACGCGCGAGCCCCAGATGATCCGGGAGAGCATGTCGCGGCCCAGCCGGTCGGTGCCCAGCGCGTACTTCCAGCTCCCGCCCTCCTCCCAGACGGGCGGCTTGAAGCGGTTCCGGAGCGACTGCTCGTGCGGGTCGGCCGGGCTCAGCAGGGGAGCGAGGATCGCCGCCAGCACGAAGACTGCGATGATGCCGAGCGGGATGATCGGGAGTTTCCGGTTGCGGGCTGCCGGGCGCGCAGAGATCTCGGCCTCTGACAGGAGGAGCGCGCCACCTGCCGGTTCAGCGGGCATAGCGGATGCGAGGGTCGATCACGGCGTACAGGCAGTCCACGCCGAGGTTCACCACGGTCACGATGGCCGCGGTGGTGAGCACCACCGCCTGGATCACGGGGAAGTCGCGCGAGCTGATGCCCTCGTAGGCGAGCCGGCCGAGGCCGGGCCACGCGAACACCGTCTCCACGACGATGGCGGTGGTGACCAGGATCGCGAAGTAGATGCCGGCGAAGGTCACGACCGGGATGAGCGCGTTCTTGAGCGCGTGGAGCCACACGACCCGGTGCTCGACCACGCCCTTGACGCGCGCGAGCTTGACGTACTCCGAGTCCAGCACCTCGAGCATCGCCGAGCGGAGCAGGCGCATCATGCCCGCGACGACGAACCAGCCGAGCGTGAAGCCGGGCAGGATGTAGCTGGTGAAGCCATCGCTGCCGCCCGCGGGCAGCCACTGGAACCGGCCCGCGACGAATTCGACGAGAACGATGGCCACCCAGAACGTCGGCAGCGACTGCCCGAGCACCGCGATCACCTGCGCCGCCCGGTCGACGCCGGTGCCCTTCTTCACCGCGGCCAGTATGCCGAGAGGGAAGGCGATGGCGAGCGACACGCCCATGGCGAACACGGCGAGGCGGAGGGAGTTGGGCAGCCGCTCGCCTATCAGCTCGCTCACGGGCTTGCGGGCCCGGAGCGACATGCCAAAGTCGCCTCTGACCGCCCGGCCCACGAACGAGAAGTACTGCTCGACATAGGGCCGGTCGAGGCCGAGGTACCGGCGGGCGTTGGCATAGTCCTCCTCGGTGGCCCCCATGGGGAGAATGAGGCTGAGCGGGTCGCCGGTAGTCCTGGCCAGGATGAAGACGACGACCGACAGGATGGCCAGGGCCACCAGCGACTGGAGCAGCCGGGACAGGACGAAGCGGATCAACCCTGGCGGCTACTTGCCCGAGGCCAGCTCGTCGATGAACAGGTCGTACATGACCGAGCCCGGGTTCCACTTGCCCAGCCGCTTGCTGGTCGCGTACGGCGAGTGGAGGTACACGACGGGCACACCGTAGTGCTCGCTCCGCATCCGCGTGTAGATGTTGCGCATCAGGGCGTTGATTTTCTCCCTGTCGGTTTGGCGCATGACCTGCGCGATCATGCCATCGATCTCGACGTCGTTGACCGTGTCGTTGAGCTTCGAGGGCGTGTAGGCCATTTTCTCGAGCAGCGCATAGGTGCCGATCCAGTCACGATTGGCGATGTTGTAGTACCCGACGGAGCCTGGGTTCTTGCGGTCCACCCATTGCTTGCGGAAGGCCGGGTAGTCCACCGGGATGAGCTTGGTCCTGATCCCGATCTTCTCCCAGTATCCGGTCACTGCTTCGGCGAAGGCCTTGCCCTCGGGCAGACCCGGGAGCTGGAAGGCGTAGACGTCAAGTGGAAAACCGGAGGCGACTCCAGCCTCGGCGAGGAGCTTCTTCGCCCGGGCCGGATCGTACGCATACATCATATCCGGTGTCACCTTGAAGCCGATGTCGCGGAACGACCACGACAGGCCCATCGGAATGGCCGCCGGCTCGGCCCGCCCGGCGAAGATGGACTGGGCGATCTCCGCGCGGTCGATGGCGATGTTCATCGCCTCCCGGACCCGCTTGTCCTTCATGGGCGCCGGCAGGCCGTCTGGGCCAAGCACCCACCACATATGGAGAATCGCCTCCTCCTTCCGGAAGTGGACCGGGAAGTTCTCCTTCTCCAGCTCCTTGACGCGCTCGCGGCTGACGTCGGCCACGTCGACCTCGCCCCGGCGCAGGAGCGCGATCCGCGTCGTCTCCTCCGGCACCAGCCGGAAGGTGACGGTCTTGTACTTCGGCGTCCCGATGCGCCAGTGGCTGTCCACGGCAGCCAGCTTGATGTGCGACCCCGTCACCTGCTCCACGAACTTGTAGGGGCCGCTGCCCACCGGCTTCCGGGCGAAGACGTCGTCGCCGTTCTGCTCGATGTACTTCTTGGGCAGCACCATGCCCTCGGTGGACAGCGAGCGCGACAGGTAGGTCGGGATGATCAGCGTGGGCTCCTTCGTGACGATCACCACGCGGTCGGCCGCCGGCGTCTCGATGTCCTGGATGAGGGTGCGGAGCGGCCCGGCATACCCCGTCGTGGAGCGCTTGCCCATCGCGCGCTGCAGGCTGAACTTCACGTCCTCCGAGGTGACGTCGTCGCCGTTGTGGAACTTCACGCCCTTGCGGAGGTGGAACGTCCAGCGCTTGTGGTCCGGCGAGTTCTCCCACTTCGAGGCGAGACCGCCCTGCTGCGTCGGATGGCCGTCGGGCGTCGTGCCGACGAGATAGTCGAACATGAGCGAGAGGTAGTACTTGACGTTGTGCCCTTGGAGCGCTGGGTCGAGCGTCTCGGCGGAGAAGCTCGACAGCGCGACCGTCAGGTCGGTCTTTGGCTGGGCCGAGCCGGGGCCGGCGATGGCCAGGCTCGCGAGGGCGATGGAAAGCAATGACACCGCCACAGTCCGGCTCATGCGGTTCATGGGTAGCTCCTCATGTCGGGCCGTGTGGACCCAGGTGACGGACCGCGAGCAATGGGCGTGCCGAAGCCCGCGCGTCGCCCTGACCTTACCCCGGGCGCGGCCGGACGGCAAGCCCTTGTCGGGTCACTGGCCAGTGTGTGGCCCCTTATCGGAAGACGATGGTCGACGGGCTCCCCGTGTTCACGACCTGACCGGTAGGCGTGAGCTTTCCCGTGACCTGGTCCACCCGGAAAGAGACGATGGCGTCGCTGTCCTGGTTCGCGGCGTAGAGGAAAGTTCCCGAGGGATCGAGCGCGAAAAAGCGCGGCGTCTTCCCCTGCGCCGGCTCCCAGCCGACCGGCGTCAACTCGCCCGTCGCCTCGTCGACGGCGTATATCGCGATGCTGTCGTGTCCGCGATTCGACGCGTAGACGAACCGCCCCGATGGGGCGACGACGATCTCAGATGTGGTGCTACTGCCGGTGAAGGTCGGCGGCAGCGTCGTAATGACCTGGAGAGGCTTGAGCTCGCCACGCTCGGGATCAAAGCGGTACGTCGCGACGGTCGAGTCCAGCTCGTTGACGACGTAGGCGAAGGGCCTGGTTGGATGGAAGTCGGCATGGCGCGGGCCAGCCCCTGGCCGGGCCGCCACGGACGGCGGCTCGCTCGCCAGCAGTTTGCCGGTGGCGGTATTCAACCGGTAGACGAAGACCTTGTCGAGGCCCTTGTCGGGCACCACGACGAAACGACCGAGGCGGTCGAACGGCACGTCGTGTGGATGCGAGCTGGCCTGCTCGGCCCGGTGAGGACCGGGGGTGCCGGGCAACGACACCAGGTCACTCAAGGGCGCGAGTGAGCCGTCCGCGTTGATGGGAAGGACGGCGACCGTTCCCGAGCTGTAATTTCCCACTACGGAGGAAGCGATTGGTGGCGTCTATGGCCAGGTGAACGCCATTCTTGCCGCCGGTGGACTGCTGATTCAGCACCTTGAGCTGGCCGGTCTGCGCGACGATCTCGAAGGACGTCGCGTACTCGAGGTCTCCGTGGGCGGCGTAGAGGTAGCGCTGTTGACGGTCGAGGGCGAGGAAGGACGGGTTGACGATGTCCCGCACGAGCTGGACCTGCGTCCAGCGGCCCGACGCTCGGTCCATCCGGTACACGCTGACGCCCTCTCCATGGCCGTTACGCTGCTTCGTGGTGTAGCAACCGACGTACGCGACCAGGGAAGCGGTGGGGGTGGTCGAACTCGCGGGCGAGGCTGTCATGGCTGCGATGAGCCCACTCAGTGCGATGAATGTAGTGCCGCCAACTGCGAGTGTCAAGCGGACCGGGCCACGCTCGAGCTCCGCCCTGAATGGCACGCCGCGATTCTTGACCCCTCGCAGTCGGCAGGCTAAGATTTCTTTAGCCGTCTTACCGTTTCCGGACCGACGCGAAGCTCCGGCATCGCGTTTCGGAGAAAGGCCTGCAGACACGATGCAAGAGCTCTACCGCAGACGACGACAGGCATTCTCGGTGGTGCGCGGTCATGTCATTGTGTTGACCACGGTATGCCTTGCATGGAGCTCCGTCCGAGCCGAGGACTACAAGTATCCGTATCACGACCCGTATCTCGCGACGGCCACATCCGCCATTTTGGATGCCGATGACCGCAATCCCCGGATCAAACGGCAGCTGGTCCATGTGCCGGGGCTCCCGGGCAGAAATCAGCTGCCGTCTCTCGAAGGCCGCGGCGACGTGAGGCTCACCCTCTATCGTCAGCACCATCCCGCGCCCCTACTCTTCATTCTCTCTGGTGTTGGATCCAATCCGTACTTCGGGCTTGCCACGTTTTTTGCCAGGCTCTTCTATCAAGAGGGCTTCCATATCGTCATCTTGCCGTCGCCAATGACCTGGAATTTCGCACTGTCCGCCAGCCGAAGCGGTGCGCCCGGATACGTTCCGGAAGACGCCCGCGATTTGTATGAGGTCATGCAGAACACGCTGCAGGTGCTGAGAACTCGATATGACGTCAAGATCACTGAAATCGACTTCCTGGGGGCGAGCCTGGGCGCGCTCGAGGGCGCTTATCTCAGCGTGATCGACGCTGACCAGGGGAAGATCGGCATAGCAAAATATCTACTGGTGAATCCGCCGCTCGATCTCTCGCTTGCCCTCAGGAGGGTCGATGACTGGGATGCGCTACAGGGCAAATTTGGCCGCGACAAGTCCAGGGGGATCCTGGGGAAAGCCGTGGGCATCGTGGAGTCTTTTTCCAAAGACAGGCGAGACGACCCGGCGACCTTCGACAGGTTGGCAAAGGCGCTCGGCACCTTCACAACAGAAGAGCTCCAGTTTCTCATTGCGGAGGACGTGCACTCTCTGCTTCCTGAGCTCGTCTACGTCACGCAAGTCATACACGATCAAAACATTCTCAAGGCCCCCAAGGACCAGGTCAGAGAACGCATCGAAGAAGCGAAGTATTTGACGTTCAATGATTATAGCGAAAAGATCGCGCTGCCCTTGTGGAGACTCCAGGCGCGAGAGCCCCAAACTGACGTCGAGGGCTTTAACAAGCGAGGGTCCTTGGCGGCGATAGTCGAGCGGCTGCGTGGCAATGCAAAAGTGCATATCATGCATAACGCCGATGATGTGTTGGACGAGCGAAAGTCTGTCGAAGAGCTCAAAGAGGCACTGGGCGAACAGGTGACGCTTTACCCCTTTGGCGGGCATCTTGGCAATCTCTGGTACTCGGAAAACAAGGAATACATTTTAAAAGTATTCAGGCCGCCGCCTGAACCCAAGAAGCCACCGCCGCGAACGTGAAATCGAGGGAGGAGACAGCCATGCCGACGGCTACCGCTTCGAGGACCGATCTCGAAAGGCTGCTCGAGCTCAACCGGGATTACATCAAGGCGGTGCAGTCATCGGATGTCCGCCGTTTCAACGAGATCCTGGCGGAGGACTTCCTGTGCACCAATCCCGACGGCTCCCTGGTGGATCGTGAAGCGTTTCTGAAACAAACGGCACGTCCGGTCGGGATATCAAATCTGCAGGCAGTCGACGTCAATGTCCGGCTCATGGGGGACTTCGCGATCATCCATGCGCGGACCACGTATACGCGGCCTGACGGGCAGTCCGGCGCCGGTCGCTACACGGACGTGTGGGCGCGTCGCGAGCGGGGCTGGGTCGCCGTCTCCGCGCACGTCACCCGCGCCTAGCAGGCTGTCAGAGGTATCGCGTGGGCCAGTTGATGGTGCGCCACATGTGCGCCGAAGGGCTGCCGTCGAATCCGAGGCCTTCCTTCGGCTGCTTGAAATGCCGTCCGACGACGTCGGTGAACTCCTCGAGCTGCACGTGCACGTTCGGATCGAAGGCGTAGAGATCGTTGACGGTGATGAGACGCGAGGTCATGTACCACTTGTGGCTGCGCGCGTACCGGTATGCTTCCTGGATATGGGGCTCCGGGACGTAGTCCGCGCCGAAGAGCCTGATGTAGAGCTCGGGGTACCGGTACCCAACGGACTCGTCGGCGAAGAACCGGAGCGCCTGGTGATAGCGGATGCCCCAGCTCACCTCTTCGTCGACGTAGGGCTCGAGTAGCTGCGCGCCCAGTAGCCGTGGTCGCTCCGGATGAATCCGGCGATGGCGATGTCGTGCAGAAGGCAGGCCAAGACGACCTTCTCGCTCACGCCGTTCTTCTGCGCGAGCCTCGCGCTCTGCAGCATATGAGTGGAGGGGCCGAAGCGACACCGGAAGAAATCGAAGAGGGTGGGCTTGGCGGGCATCGGGGGCAGGCGGGGATCGTGCCGCATGAGATAGAGCTTGCCCTGATCGGGAGGCCGCGGCACCGACGCTCTCGGGTCGCGCTCGCCCGAAGTGTAGATCACCGACTTGACGACGACTCGGTCGAGCTCCTGACTCATCTGGTGCTCGGCTGCCTCGGCCCTTTGCAGGGTCGTCATGCTCGGGTCCCTCCTGGGAGCGGATTTACACCAGATCATCGATCTCACCGTTGCCGGCTGTCAAGTTTCACGGTTTACGCGCTCACCGCGGTCCCAATGTGCCGTGAGCGGATGCAGCATGTGGAGTTGCAGATTGGCTGCCTCGACGGCACCATAGTGCCAATCGATGAGGGTGAGACAGCGTGCGGGGAATGAACCATGTCACGCTTGGCGTACACGTTGGTCGGGCGGGCGTAGAGGAGGAACCCATGACTGACCAAGCAGCCACGCTCTATGCTCGCCTCGGCGGCTACGATGCCATTGCCGCAGTTGCCGATGATCTTCTCCCTCGCCTGATGTCGGATGCGCTGCTCGCGCGCTTCTGGGCGAACCGCGCAGCCGACAGCGTCCGCCGAGAGAAGCAGCTGTTGATCGACTTCCTGTGCTCGAGCGCGGGAGGGCCGCTGTACTACACGGGCCGCGATATGACGACCTCCCACAAAGGCATGGGCATCGGTAAGCGGGACTGGGACGCCTTCATCGGCCACGTGCAGGCGACGCTGGACACGTTTGGAGTCCCGGCCCGGGAACGAGGGGATGTTCTGGGATTCATCGAGAGCCTGAAGGCCAATATCATCGAAGGATGAGGGCGCCCTCCTCGTGGGCCTGCGACTGACTGTCGTGCTTCTCGGGCACCGCCACACAAACTGCTGACGCGAGCGCGGAGAGGAGCCACTGCCATGCGTCACCGGGT
>JBKPCB010000112.1:0-8690 GCA_046727155.1 Candidatus Methylomirabilota bacterium
GACTCGGGCGTATCGTCGACGATGAGATCCACCCCCGTGAAGCTCTCGAGCGCGCGGATATTGCGCCCCTCGCGGGCGATGATGCGGCCCTTCATGTCGTCGGAGGGCAGATCTACGATGGAGACGGCGGTTTCCACCGTATAGTCGGGCGCCAGGCGCTGGATGGTCGTGGCCAGCACTTCCTTGGCCTTAACGTTGGCCGTCTCCTTGGCTTCCTCTTCGAGCCGCATGCCCAGCAGCTGCGCTTCGCGACGGGCCTCGGCCTCCATCTGGGTCAGGAGCTGTCGCTTGGCTTCCTCGGCGGTGAGTCCCGCGATGACCTCGAGCTTTCGACGCTGCTCCTCGAGGGCCAGAGCCAGGCGGGCTTCCTTCTCGCCGAGGGTCTTCTCGTGATCGCCGAGCGACCGCTCGCGTCCCTGGAGCTCGAGCTCGCGACGGTCCAGCTGGTCCAGCTTGCGGCCGAGCTGCTCCTCTTGCTGGAGAACCCGGCGCTCCACCTCCTGGATCTCTCGCTGGCGCGCGCGAGTTTCGGAGTCGAGGTCGGCGCGGACCTTGAGGGCCATTTCTTTGGCCTCGAGCTCGGCCGAGCGGATCTTGGCCTCCGCGTCACGGGCTTTGGCCTCGACATCGGTGCGCGCCTGATCGACCGTGCGCTTGGCGTCGTCCAGGATGCGCGTGGCCCGCGACTCGGCGTCACCGACGGTGCGCGCGAGGGCAGCCTTGTGGAAGAGATAGCCGACCAGGATTCCGAGGACAGCGACGACGGGCACCAGCACGAGCAGCCAGCCCGGTCCGTTCATGGATCACTCCATCCCGGGCTCGGCCCGGGGCGGATCTTGTTCACTCTGGGAGACGCGCGGCAAGTAGCCGCCAGACTTGCGAAATTATAGACTCGCGAGCGGAGAATGTCAACGACGCTGGTGGGAGGGCCGCAGCCGAACTGTCGAAAGAGCCCCGCCTCTGCCGTGTGCCGACGGTGTTTCGAACCTGGTTTCACCAGGTGGGCGCCAAAATGGAGGGCTTTAGGCTTCCCCTCCAATGGAGGGGCGTGCGCACCACCCTCGTGAGCGGCGTCCTAACTTATAACGAGGTTGAAACTTCCCCCCGGCATCACGTACAGCGCAGGGCACATCCTGTTTACCCCCGCCCGCCCGGCGCCGTCAAGGGGTTTCTGGCCGCGCGGCTACTTCTCGGGCACGACGGAGTCCAGGAGCTGGCGCAGCGCGCTCAGCCTGGCGATCGCGTCTTTCTCAGCGGCGGCGCGTTCTTTGTCGCCGGTAACGCGCGCCTTGTCGCCCTCGACGCGCTCGTCGCGCAGGCGGAACATCTCGTCGGCGATGTACAGCGCGGCCAGCGCCAGCACCTTGGCGGGATCCTGTCCCGGGCTCGCGCCCTCGATCTCCCGCGCGCGCTTCTCGACATAGCCGGCCAGCTCGCGCACGTACTCGGGCGCGGCCTCGCTGCGGATGGTGTACTTCTGGCCGAGGATGTCGACTTCGACCCGGTGCTTGTCAGCCATGGGCACTCTCCATCACCACCTCTCCCCGCACCCTGCCCTCTCCCCAGAGGGGAGAGGGAGTCTCGATTCCTTCACCCTGCCCTCTCCCCAGAGGCAAGAGGGTTACTCAATTTCCTCTCCCCCGCCAAGGGGGAGAGGATCAAGGTGAGGGGGATTTTCAGAGCTCGAGCTTGTCCAGCTCTTTGAGCATGCCGTCCACCTGCGCCAGCACGTCCTTGCGCTCCTGGCGGAGGGCCTGCAGCTCGCTGCGTTCCCCGTCGGCACCCGCGAGCTTGCCCTCCAGCTGGGTGACGCGGGCCTGGAGCGTCTCGCGCTCCCGGTGGAGCCGCGCGATCGCTTCCGCCGCGCGGCGCACCGACTTCTCGAGCGCGTCGAGCCGCTCGGCCAGTCCGTCTCTCTCGGCCATCGTCATGCCCCCCGGACCTCGGCCTTGAAGCGCCGGGCCACTTCCTTGACGATCTTCGCATGGAGGTCATTGACCTCCTTGTCGGTGAGCGTGCGGTCCTCGGCCTGAAAGGTCAAGCTCCACGCCAGGCTCCGCCTGCCCTTGCCCACCTGGCCGCCGGTGTAGACGTCGAAGAGCGTCAGCCGTGTGAGCAGCGGCAGCTTCATGCCGCGAATCGCCGCCTCGACTTCGCCCGCGGTGATATCGGCCGGCACGACGATGGCGAGATCGCGCAGCACGGCGGGGAAGCGCGGCAGTGGCTGATAGCGCGGCGTCCCCGGAGGCAGCCGGGTCAGCGCGGTGAGCGAGAGCTCGGCGATGAAAACCGGCGCCGGCAGGTCGAACGTCTCGCACACCGGCCGCGCGACCTCGCCGAACCAGCCGACACCGCGCCCGTCCACGATGAGGCGGGCGCCGCGGCCTTGCTCGATATAGCGCGGCCGCTCGGCCGGCGCCCAGGGGGCCGTCTCCGCGCTCCCAGCGCCGGCCGCCGCCAGCGCCGCTTCCGCCATGCCCTTGGCGTCATAGACGTCAACCCTGTCGCGTGATCCGAACCAGGCGCGGGCCTGGCGCGAGCCGGTGAGCGCCAGGCCCATCCACAGCTCCTCGTGCGCCGGCTGGTCGCCGTCCTCGTCCCGGTGCGGACCGAAGATGTGCCCCACCTCGAACACCTGAACGTCCGGCGTCTGGCGATGGAGATTCGTCGCCAGCACCTCGAGCAGACCCGGCGTGAGCGAGGGACGCAGCACCGAGCGCTCCTGGGACAGCGGATTCTGGAGCGCGATGAGGCGGGCCGGATCCTGCCATCCCATCGCGCGCAGCCGCTCCGGATCGACGAAGGCATAGGTGATGCACTCGAAGAGCCCCGCGGCATTGAGCGCTTGGCTCACGGCCCGGCTCACGCGCAGGGTGGTCGGCCGTCGCACGGGCAAGATCTCGCCGCTCCCAGCCAGCGTCAGCGGGATCTTGTCGAACCCCCAGATGCGGATGATCTCCTCGACGAGATCGTCTTCCTGCGAGACGTCGCGCCTGAAGCTGGGCACGACGACCTGAAGGTCGGGGGCCGAATCGTCCACGGCGAAGCCGAGCGCCTGGAGGATGCGCACTGCTTCTTCGCGCGGTGGCGCGACGCCGATGAGACGCTCCACGCGCGCGGGGCGGAGCGTCAGGCGGGGGCGCGGGCGGGGCGTCGGGTAGACGTCGATGATGCCGCGGGCGACCCGGCCGCCGCCGAGATCGGCCATGAGCTGAGCGGCTCGGCCCAGCGCCTCGGGCGGAGCGTCGATATCGCCGCCGCGCTCGAAGCGGTAGGCGGCATCGGTGAGGAGCCCGAGGGCGCGTGAGGTCCGGCGGATCGAACCCGGGTCCCAGTAGGCCGCCTCGAGCAGGAGCGAGGTCGTTCGCTCCGTCACTTCCGTCTCGGCCCCACCCATGATGCCGCCCACCGCGACGGGGCGCTCGGCGTCGCAGACCATGACCATGTCGGAGCCGACGGCGCGCTCCTGGCCGTCGAGCGTCTTGAGGCGCTCCCCCGGCCGGGCGCGACGGACCACGATCCGGCGCTCGGCGAGCGTCTCGAAATCGAAGGCGTGGAGCGGCTGGCCCAGCTCCCACATCACGTAGTTGGTCACATCCACGAGATTGTTGATGGGGCGGAGGCCCACCGCGCGCAGCCGCTGGGCGAGCCAGGGCGGCGAGGGCCGCACCGTGAGCCCGGTGAGCAGACGTGCGCAGAAGCGGGGGCAAAGATCGGGCGCCTCGATCTCCACCGACGTGAGCGCCGCAGCCTCGTCTTCGCCCTCCTTCACCGCGACGTGCGGGAAGCGGAAGGGCGCGCCGGTGAGCGCCGCGACTTCCCGCGCGACCCCCACCACCGAGAGCGCGTCGGGCCGATTCGGCGTGATCTCGATCTCGAAGACGACGTCGTCGAGACCCAGATAGGTGCTGAGGTCGGTGCCGATCGGCGCTTCGGAGGGCAGCTCGAGGATGCCGCGATGATCGTCGCCGATGCCGAGCTCGCGCTCCGAGCAGAGAATGCCTTCCGACACGACGCCGCGGATCCGGACGGCTTTCACCTCTCCGCCCACCGGCAGCAAAGCGCCCGGCGGAGCGAAGGCGGTGCGCAGGCCGGCCGCGGCATTGGGCGCCCCGCAGATCACCGAGAACTTCCGCCCGGGCAGCGCCACGCGGCAGAGGCGGTTCACGTGGCCGGCAGGCGTCGTGCCCAGCTCTTTCTCGATCTCCTCGATCAAGCCCACCACGACGCCCGACAGCCCTTTCACGACGGGCTCGACGGCTTCCACGGCTATCCCCGCATTGGTCAGTCGGTCGGCAAGCTCGCGCGCAGGGAGGTCCGTCTCGACGTACTCCTTGATCCAGCGGTATGAGATCTTCACAAGCCCCTCACCCTACCCTCTCCCGAGGGAAGCCGAGGGCCCGAACTGAGCGAGGAAGCGCAGGTCGTTCTCGAAGTAGAGCCGGATGTCGTCCACCTCGTACTTCAAGGCGGCGACGCGCTCGATCCCCATGCCGAATGCCCAGCCCGTCACATCCTCCGGGTCGTAGCCCACGTGGCGGAGCACATTGGGGTGCACCATCCCCGATCCCAGGATCTCGAGCCAGCCCGACTGTTTGCAGAAGCGGCAGCCCTCGCCCCCACATTTGAAGCAGCGGACGTCCACCTCGGCCGAGGGCTCGGTGAAGGGAAAGAACGAGGGGCGGAAGCGGGTGGTCGAGCGCGGGCCGAACATCTCGCGGGCGAAGAGCTCGAGCGTGGCCTTGAGGTCCGCCATGGTGATGTGCCGGTCCACGGCCAGGCCTTCGACCTGGTGGAACATCGGCGAGTGGGTCGGGTCGGCGATGTCGCGCCGGTACACCTTGCCGGGCATGATGATGCGCACGGGCGGCCGCTGGGCTTTCATCGCCCTGATCTGCACGGGCGAGGTATGAGTCCGCAGCAGCGTGTCGGGCGAAAGATAGAATGTGTCTTGCATGTCACGCGCCGGATGGTCGCGCGGGATGTTCAGGGCCTCGAAGTTGTAGTAGTCGGACTCCACCTCCGGCCCCTCGGCGACGGAGAAGCCAAGGCCCTCGAAGATCTCGATGACCTCGTCGAGCACGCGCGTGATCGGATGCACCGCGCCGGCCGGCACGCGCCGGCCGGGCAGCGTGAGGTCGAGGCGCTCGGCGGCCAGGGCCTGCTCGCGCTCCTGGGTTTTGAGCGCTTCCACGCGCGCCGCGATCCGGTCTTCGAGCTGTGCCTTCGCCGCATTGGCCTCGGCGCCGACCCGGGGTCGGTCGGCGGCCGGGGTCGAGCCGAGCGCGCGCAGGAGTCCCGTCAGCTCGCCCGAGCGGCCCAGGACGCGGACGCGGATCTGCTCGAGGTCAGACGTGGAGCGGGCCCCGGCGATGTCCGCCAGGGCCCGGTCGAGGATTTCCTGGACGCGCGGGTCCCCCGCCACGCTCAGGCGCGCTGGGCTCGCGCCGTCTCCGCCAGCTTGGCGAAGGCGGCGGGGTCCTGGACGGCCAGCTCGGCGAGGATCTTCCGGTCCAGCCCGATGCCGGCCTTCTTGAGCCCCGCCATGAAGGTGGAGTAGGACATCCCGAGCTGACGGCAGGCTGCGTTCACGCGGATGATCCACAGCGCCCGGGCCCGCCGCTTCTTCTGCTTGCGCCCCTTGTAGGCGAAGACGCCGGCACGCAGGACGGTCTCCGCCGCCGTGCGGTAGAGCTTGCGCCGGCCGCCGAAATAGCCCTTCGCCTGCTTGAGAACCTTCTTCCTGCGCTGGCGGGTCTTGGACCCACCCTTTGCCCGTGGCATCGCGGCTCTCCTTTGTTTTTTCGCTCCCCCTCCCTTTCAGGGAGAGGGATACCCCACGTTAAAGATACGGGACGAGTGCCCGCAGTCGCGGCTGGTCCACTTTGGCGATCAGGCTCGCCTTTCTCAGGCGCCGCCGCCGCTTGGGCGACTTGGCTTCGAGCAGATGGCTCTTCCACCCGCTGCGGCGCATGAGCTTTCCGGACGCGGTCACCTTGACGCGCTTGGCGGCGGCCCGTTTCGTCTTCATCTTTGGCATCTCGGTGATTCCTTCCTTATATCCTCCCTCGCCCCTCTGGGGAGAGGGTCGGGGTGAGGGGGTTTCTAGTGCGGCTTCGGCGACAGGATCATGCTCAGCATGCGGCCTTCCATCCGCGGGTGGTTCTCGATCACCGCGACGTCGGACATGATCTCCGTCATCCGGTTGAGCATCTTCCAGCCCAGCTCGGTGTGCGCCATCTCCCGCCCCTTGAAGCGCACCGTCACCTTGGCCTTGTTGCCCTCCTCGAGGAACCGCCTCACGTGCTTCGCCTTGAACTCGAAGTCGTGCGTGTCCGTCTTGGGACCGAGCTTGACTTCCTTCACCTGGATCACCGTCTGCTTCTTGCGCGCGTCCTTCTGCCGGCGGGCCTGCATGTACTTGTACTTGCCGAAGTCCATGATCCGGCAGACCGGCGGGTTCGCCTCCGCCGCCACCTCGACCAGATCCATGTCCCCCTGCCGCGCCAGCTCCAGCGCCTGGGCGATGGGCAGGATCCCCAGCTGCTCGCCCTCGGCGCTCACGACCCGGACTTCCCTCGCCCGAATGCCTTCGTTGATGCGGATGTCTTTTCCCTGTATGGCGCGCGCTCCTTACGTACGGGGCCGGCTCAGCCGGTCCGGCCCACGGTGAGGGTGGCGGTACGATTTCCGATCTCGGCCACGAGCTCGCTCACAATGCGGTCCATGGCCACCGCGCCGAGATCCTCCCCGGTGCGGCGTCTGAGGCTCGCGGTCCCACTCTGCGCCTCGCGCTCTCCCACGACCAGCATGTACGGCACCTTGTGGAGCTGGGCCTCGCGGATGCGGTAGCCGAGCTTCTGGTTCCGATCGTCCAGCTCCGCGCGGATCCGGGCCTCGCGGAGCCGCGCGTGAACCGTCCGCGCGTATTCAACGTGCTTCTCGCTGATCGGGAGCACGCGGGCCTGCACCGGCGCGAGCCACGTCGGGAACGCGCCGGCGAAGTGCTCGGTGAGGATCGCGATGAACCGCTCGTAGGAGCCGAAGATCGCGCGGTGGATCGCCACCGGCCGCTTGGGCTGGCCGTCGGTGTCGATGTACTCGAGCTGGAACCGCTCGGGCAGCATAGTGAGATCGACCTGGATGGTGGCGAGCTGCCATGGCCGCCCCAGCGCGTCCTCGACGTCGATGTCGATCTTGGGCCCGTAGAAGGCGCCATCCCCTTTGTTGAGCTCGTAGGCGAGGCTGTTCGCGCGCAGCGCCTGGTGGAGCGCCTCTTCGGCTTGGTCCCACTGCTGCTCGGTGCCGAGCTTCTCCGGCGGCCGCGTCGCGAGCTTGAACGACGGCTGCAGGCTGAAGGTACGGTACCACTCGCGCACCAGCTCGAGCAGGCGCGTGATCTCTTCCTGAAGCTGGTCGGGGCGGCAGAAGATGTGGGCGTCGTCCTGGGTGAACTGCCTCACGCGGATCAGCCCGGTGAGCGCGCCCGATCGCTCGTTGCGCTGGCAGCGGCCCATCTCGCTCAGCCGCATGGGGAGATCGCGATACGACCGCAGCGCGCGCCGGTAGACGTAGGTGGCCTCCGGGCAGTTCATGGGCTTCAGCGCAAAGACCTCTTCCTCCACCTCGACCTTGAACATGTTCTCGTTGTAGAGCTCCCAGTGCCCCGACTGCTCCCAGAGTCGCTTGTTGACCAGCATCGGCGTCGAGATCTCCTGGTACCCCTGGGCGTCGAGGTGCTCGCGCGCGAACTTCTCGAGCTCCCGCACCAGGATCATGCCGTTGGGCAGCCAGAACGGCGCCCCCGGCGCGACGTCGTAGAAATCGAAGAGGTCGAGCTCGCGGCCGAGCTTGCGGTGGTCGCGCTTCTTGGCCTCTTCCAGGCGCCAGAGGTGCTTGTCGAGCTCCTCCTGGGTCGGCCACGCGGTGCCGTAGATGCGCTGGAGCATGGCGTTCCGCTCGTCGCCACGCCAGTAGGCCCCCGAGGCCGACAGCAGCTTGAACGCCTTGATCTGACCCGTCGAGGCCACGTGCGGGCCGCGGCAGAGGTCCACGAAGTCACCTTGGCGGTAGAGGGACACCGTGGCCGCGTCGATGCCCTTGAGGATCTCGACCTTGAAGGGCTCGCCGCGCTCTTCGAAGAACCGGATGGCCTGCTCGCGCGGCATCTCCTCGCGCTCGAACTTGAGATCGGCCTTGATGATCTCCCGCATCACGCCTTCGATCCGCTCCAAATCCTCCGGCGTGAAGGGCGTCGACTTGAGGAAATCGTAGTAGAAGCCGTCCTCGATGGCGGGGCCGATGGCGACCTTGACCTCGGGGAACAGCCGTTTCACCGCCTGCGCCATCACGTGCGAGGTCGAATGGCGGAGTGTCGGCAGGGGCTCGGGGAGGCAATCGAAGTCTCCCGCGAACTTGAGATGTCGCTCTTCTTCGGCTTGCATTAACTCAACACTCGCCGCGTCTCAATCCTCTAAAGACAGCAAAGCACCACTCGGGACTGCGCCCGGTGATGCTCGCAATTCCCTCACTCGCGCACGCTCAACTCGCTGGCGATGGGCACCCCCGGTGACTCCGAAAACGAATGGTAGGCTCGGGCGGTTTCGAACCGCCGACCTCTACCGTGTCAAGGTAGCGCTCTCCCACTGAGCTACGAGCCTACGTCCCGCGTCACGAAAAAGCACTGAACA
>JBKPCB010000113.1:0-8699 GCA_046727155.1 Candidatus Methylomirabilota bacterium
CGCGCGAGCAGGCGGTCGTAGCCGAGGGCGCCGCGCGGCGTCCGGCCCGCCGCGATCACCGCGGCGAGCCGCGGGCACCGCTCGCGAACGGCCAGGATCTCCCGCGCCGCGCCGGGACCCGCCACCACCGCCCGCGCTCGGCTGTCGTTCAAGAGGAAGGCGTAGTCCTCGGCGGTGAGCTCATCGCTCACGGGAACGGGGACGGCGCCGATCTTCATGGCGCCCCAGAACGTCTCGGCAAACTCCGGGGAATCGGGCAGCGCCAGCAGCACGCGCTGCTCGATCTCGACGCCCTTGCCCAGCAAGCAGTTGCCAAAACGGCTCGCACGGATGGCAATCTCGCTATAGGTGACGGCGCGGTCGCGATAGCGGAAGGCCGTGCGCCCGCCCCGGCCCTCGCGCGCGTGGCGGTCGAGGAAGAAGTCGGCGGCATTGAAGCGCTCGGGTATCTGGACCGAAGCCGTCATGACAGGCGTGGCGCGCAGGCTATTCTACCCACCGCTGAGGCTGTTGACACCCTCTCTCGGCTCTGCGAGGATCGCGGCGCGCCGCTCGTGCGAGGAGGAACCAGGCATGCGGATGGCGACCGCAATTCTGGTGGGCGTGATCGCGCTGGCCCACCTGTGGTTTCTGGTGCTCGAGATATTCTTCTGGAAAACGCCGTTCGGTCGGAAGACCTTCGCTACGACGGCGGAGTTCGCCCAGGCCTCGGCCGCGCTGGCCGCCAACCAGGGGCTCTACAATGGCTTTCTCGCGGCAGGGCTGGTCTGGGGGCTCCTCCAGGGACTGGCCGGCGGCCGCGCCACGCTGACCTTCTTCCTTGGCTGCGTCGTCATCGCCGGCGTCTTCGGCGCCTTCACCGCCAAGCGCAGCATCCTCTTTATTCAGGCGCTCCCCGCCGCGGTCGCGCTGATTCTCCTCTGGCTGGCCGGCTAGAGCGCCTCAGGGCCGCGCCTTGGCGGGGGCAGCGGCGACGACGTGGATGACAGGCAGGCCGAACTTCCGCTGGGCCCGGTGCACCAGGTGGAGCTTCAGCCAGTGGGAGATCCCCGGCGGCAATGTGCAGATGATGAGGCTGTCGTAGCCCGGCTGCGCGCGCAGCTCGTCGGTGATCGCCTGCAGAGGCTCCGACACCCCGGTGGCGGTGCGGAAGACCTTCGCGTGGGCCGTCTCCTCGAGCAGAGTCTTTGCGGCTTCAGCCTGTTGCGTTGCGTGGCCGACCGTTTCGCCTTCCCACGTATACGTCATGCCGGCCGCTTCTGGCACGAGCACGGCAAACTCCGCGTCAGGGTCCTCCGCGACTAGCGCGCTCACCTTGCTCTGGAGCTCGGGGCTCAAGGCGGTCTGATGCGTGACGATCAGATACCTCCACATTTACCCGCCTCCGTCATGATCCGCGGCCGTCATCGGATGCTCCACAGCAGGTAGGCGGCCACGGCCGTTCCCGCGAGGGCGGTGCCGTAGCACAGGACCGCGATGAGCACGGTCAGATGCTTGAGCTGGAGCCCGTCGTAGAGCGTGTACCGGAAGCGATGGGCCCAGTGAAAGAGTGGTAGCGAGACGAGCACAAAGAGGTAGAGCCGCGTGACCGGATGCGCGAGGAGGCGCTGGAGGCTCTCGTAACGGGGCGCCTCGAGCCATCCCAGCGGAAAGGCCAGGCCGGTGAGAAGGAGGTGGACGGGGAGGAAGAACGCCGCGACCGTTCCCCCGGCGCTGAAGAGCAGCCACAAGAGCGGCGTGATCCGTTTCAGCATTTATCCGCGCAGCAGCGCAAACGCCACCGCTCCCGAGAGCACGATCCAGGCGGCGTAGTTCACGCCGATAATGGCCCAGTCCGGCACCCGCTTGCCGCCCATGCGCACGACCATGGCCTTGGGAGTCAGGTTGAACCAGGTGATGGCGTGGAAGAGGACGAAGAGGAAGGCCACCGTGTCGAGCGTGAGGACGAGCGGCGTCTTGAGCCGGGCGAGGAAGCGCTCGTACGCCTGCGGACCCTGGAGCAGGGCCCGGATCTGCCATAGATAGAGGAGGGCGGTAAAGGCCACGAAGACGCTGGTGATCTCTCTCAGGACGAAGAAGGCGTATGCCCGGTTGTGAAGCCACCACCACACCGACATGCGGCGCCGGTACCAGCGGGGATGGTACAGCGTATAGTGCGGGTCGGTGCTCATCGGTTGCCCCATGGGAGCAGCAACGACTTGACCCACTGGGTCGCGCCGCTCAGCTTGTATTGCTGGATCGCGCCTGCCGGATCCACGTGCTTGGGACACACCTCCGTGCACTCGCCCACGAACGTGCACTGCCAGATGCCGTCGTCCTCGGACATGAGCTTCAGCCGCTCAGACGCGCCCTGGTCGCGGGAGTCCAGGTTGTAGCGCTGGGCAAGCGCGATGGCGGCGGGACCGATGAAGCTCGGCTCGAGCCCGTAGATGGGGCACGCGGAATAACAGAGCATGCAGTTGATGCACATGCTGAACTGCTTGTAGGCGTCGAGCTCGGCGGGCGTCTGCAGGTACTCGCCCTCGGTCAGCGGCTTTTCCTCCTTGCGGACGATCCAGGGCTTCACCTGCTTGAGCTTTCGGACGAAGTCAGTGAGGTCGACCACCAGGTCGCGCACCACGGGAAAATTATCCAGGGGCTCAATGCGGATCGGGCCAGGCATGTAGTCGGAGAGGAAGGTGGCGCACGTGAGCTTCGGCGTGCCGTTCACCTTCATCCCGCAGCTGCCGCACACGCCCATCCGGCACGACCACCGGTAGGAGAGCGATCCGTCCATGGTGTCCTTGACGTAGTTGAGCGCGTCGAGGACCACCCAGTCCTTCCGGAAGGGAATCTCATAGGTCTGGAAGGTGGGCTCACTTTCCTTCTCCGGCCGATAGCGCGCGACGCTCAGAGCGACGGTGGACGGCATCCGTCCTTACCTCCCGTAGACCCGCTTGCCCGGCGGCCAGCGCGTGATCGTGACCGGCTTGTACTCGACCCGGGGAGCGGCATCCTCCGCGCGGTAGGCCAGGGAGTGCGCCAGGTACCGCTCGTCGTCCCGCTGCGGGTAGTCACTGCGCTGATGCGAGCCGCGCGACTCCCGCCGCTCGAGAGCGGATTGGACGATGGTCTGGGCCACGTCCAGCATGTAGGACAGCTCGAGCGCCGCGGTCAGCTCCGTGTTGAACGTGTAGCTGGGGTCGTCCAGCGAGAGATTCCGAAAGCGCTCCTGGAGCCGCTGCAGCCTGCCCGCCCCTTCCTTGAGCGCCGTCTCCGTCCGGTAGATCCCCCCGCTGTCCTCCATGATCTTGTGCATCTCGGCGCGCAGCGTCGCGATGCGCTCCTTGCCGCCCCGCTTGCGGAGGAAACTCTCCTCGATCCGCCGCTGCTCGTCGAGCGCCTGGGCGGCGAGGGACGGGCTCGCCTCTTTCTGCGCGGCCGCAAAGGCCGCCGCGGCCTTGCCGGCGCGAGCGCCGAAGACCAGGATCTCGGTCAGCGAGTTGGAGCCCAGCCGGTTGGCGCCGTTGATGCTGACGCACGCCGCCTCCCCCGCCGCATAGAGCCCCTTCAGAGGCGTCGCCGCGTGGATGTCGGTGTGGATGCCGCCCATCATGTAGTGAACAACCGGGCGGACCGGGATCATCTCCTTCACGGGATCGATCCCGACGTACTTGAGGCAGAGCTCCCGGACGAAGGGCAGCTTCGTATCGATGAGCTTCTCTCCCAGATGGCGAAGGTCCAAGTGGACGTAATGCCCGTACGGCCCCTCGAGCGTGCGGCCCTTCTCCTGCTCCTTGACGAAGCACTGCGACAGCCGGTCGCGCGGCCCCAGCTCCATGGAGCGCAGCACTGGCTTGGGCGTCGGCGTCCCCAGGTCGTAATCCTGGAGGTAGCGGTAGCCGTCCTTGTTCAACATCCACCCGCCCTCCGCCCGCGCCGCCTCGGTGATCAGGATGCCCGTGAAGGGCAGGCCCGTCGGATGGTACTGGACAAATTCCATGTCCTTGAGCGGCGCGCCGGCGCGGTACGCCAGGGCCATGCCGTCACCGTTCTTGATATTGGCATTGGTGGTGAAGGGAAAGACTTTGCCGCAGCCACCCGTGCAGAGGATGACCGCCTTGGCCGTGATGGCCCGGATTTGGCCCGTCGCCAGCTCGATGGCCACGACGCCCTGGCACCGCCCATCGTCCACCAGGAGCTTCGTGACGAAGTACTCGTCGTAGCGCTCGATGACGTCGTACTTGAGCGTGGTCTGGAAGAGCGAGTGGAGCAGATGGAAGCCGGTCTTGTCCGCCGCGAACCACGTTCGCTCGATCTTCATCCCGCCGAAGGGGCGCACCGCGATGTGACCGTCGGGCTCCCGGTTCCACGGACAGCCCCAGTGCTCCAGCCGCAGCATTTCCTCCGGGGCTTCCTTCACGAAGGCCTCCACGGCGTCCTGGTCGCTGAGCCAGTCACCCCCCGAGATCGTGTCGTAGGCGTGTGCGTCGAGGCTGTCGCTGGCCTTGATCACCGCCGCGGCGCCGCCCTCGGCCGAGACTGTGTGGCTGCGCATCGGATACACCTTGGAGATCACGGCGACCCGCAACTTCGGGTACTCCTCGGCCACGGCGATCGCGGCGCGCAGGCCCGCACCGCCGCCGCCCACTACGAGCACATCGCAGGTGAACAGATCCATGAGTCTCGGTCAGAAGGCCCGGCGTTGGACACTACACCGCCACCTTACCTCCGTCAAGGCTCGCGGACGACTAGAGCAAGGCCGCGACGGCGTCCGCTGCCTCACTGGTGGACGCTTTGCCGCCGAGGTCGCGCGTGACGGTCTTGCCGTCCTCGACCACCTTCTCGATCGCACCGACCACGGTCTGCGCGGCGTCGGCGTGGCCGAGGTGCTCCAGCATCATCGCGCCCGTCCAGATCTGGGCGATCGGGTTGGCGAGATTCTTGCCCGCGATGTCCGGAGCCGAGCCGTGCACGGGCTCGAACATCGACGGGTACTCCTTCTCCGGGTTGATATTGCCGCCGGGCGCGATGCCGATGGAGCCGGCGATGGCAGGCCCGAGGTCCGACAGAATGTCGCCGAACAGATTCGAGCCCACAACGACGTCAAACCAGTCGGGGTGCTGCACGAAGTGAGCGGTGAGGATGTCGATGTGGTACTGCGCGGTCTTCACGCTCGGGTACTCCTTGCTCACGGCGGCGAACCGCTCGTCCCAGTACGGCATGCTGTGGATGATGCCGTTGGATTTGGTGGCCGAGGTTACGTGCTTGCGCCGCTTCAGCGCCTGCTCGAACGCATAGCGCATGACCCGGTCGCAACCCTTGCGGGTGAAGATCGCCTGCTGGACGGCCATCTCCTCCGGCGCGCCCTTGTAGAGCCGGCCGCCGATCTCGGAGTATTCACCCTCGTTGTTCTCGCGGACGATCAGCATGTCGATATCGCTCGGCCCGCGTCCGGCCAACGGCGAGCGCACGCCCTTGAGGAGCCGCACCGGGCGCAGGTTGATGTACTGGTGGAAGCCTCGGCGGATCGGAATCAGCAGCCCCCACAGCGAGATGTGGTCGGGCACGCCGGGGAAGCCGACGGCGCCGAGGAAGATCGACTCGAACCCGCGCAGCTGGTCGAGCCCGTCGGGCGGCATCATGCGGCCGGTCTTCGCGTAGGTCTCGCACGACCAGTCGAACGTCGTCCACTGGAAGTCGAAGCCGAAGCGCTTTCCGGCCGCGTCCAGCACGCGGGCGGCCGCGGGCACGACTTCCTTGCCGATGCCGTCGCCGGGGATGAGCGCGATCCTGTGCGTCATGACGTCCTCCCTGCCGGGCAGAATACCTCAAAGTACTTGCGTGGACGAGGCTTAGACGTGAAAATGCCGCCATGGCGAAGCCGGGCGGGCTCACGTACGAGGCCATCGAGGGGTGGGAGCAGCTTCCCGCGGACTACGAACACCGCGACGTGGCGGGCGTGGCGGTGGACGGCGAGGACCGCGTCTTCCTCATCTGTCGCGGCGATCACCCCATCATCGTGTACGACCAGAAGGGCAGCTTCGTCCGCTCATGGGGCGAGGGTGACTTCACGTATCGCACGCACGGTATCACGGTCGCCCCCGACGGCACCGTATGGTGCACGGATGACGGCAATCACACCGTGCGACGGTTCACCCCGAACGGCAAGCTGCTGATGACGCTGGGGACGCCCAACACCCCCGCGGACACGGGCTACGACGGCAAGGACTACATGACGATCACGCGACCCGCCGATGCATTCAACCGGCCGACGAACCTGGCCGTCGGCCCCAAGGGAGACCTGTACGTCAGCGACGGCTACGGCAATTGCCGCGTCCACCACTTCTCCCCGACGGGCGAGCGGAAGCGGTCGTGGGGCGTCCCCGGTGGCGGTCCCGGCCAGTTCTATCTCCCCCACGGCATCGCCGTCGCCGCCGATGGCCGCGTCTTTGTCTGCGATCGCGAGAATGACCGGATCCAGATCTTCAGCCCCGACGGCGAATATCTCGCCGAGTGGGTCGACACTCAGCGCCCGACCCACGTCGTCTTCGACGCCACCGGCCGCGCGCTCGTCTCGGAGCTGTGGTGGCATCCGGGCCAGACCTCCCGCCGTCACGGCCCCATCGCGGAGGCGCGGCCCGGCCGCGTCAGCGTCTTCGACCGCGACGGCCGACTGCTGGCGCGCTGGGGCGGTCCCGAGGCCACCGCCCCTGGCAGCTTCGCCGCGCCGCACGGCATCGCCGTGGATTCTAAGGGGGATGTCTACGTGAGTGAGGTGACGTGGACGTTCGCGGTGAGTCGAGGGCTCGCGCCGGCCGGCTGTCACACATTCCAGAAATTCGGGCTGCGCTGACCCGGGCCTCCTGCCGCTCGCCGATTCACGCCGTGTGAGATCCGGCAGTGAAACTCCTCAGAGTCTGCAGGCTCACCACCGCCGATAGCCGTACCGGTAGGCGTACCCGTAGCCGTAAGGATAGGGGTAGCAGCAATAATACGGGGCTGGCGCAAAGACCACGGGCGGCCCGATGACGACAGGGGCCGGGGCAGGCCCTGCGTACGGAGGTCCCACCGGGACAAGAACACAACCACTCACCATTACCGCGACAAGCACCAGCAGAAAGAAGGCGCGCATCGTCAGCCTCCTTTATCGTCGGTCAGCCTTTACTCTACCGCTCTTGAAACGTAGCCCGCCGCCCGGGCTCTCCCATTATGCTCCTCTCCGGTTCGTGGCGCACCCGACCCTCATCACTGGATCACCTCATCTGCCCGCAGCAGGACGCGCGCGCGAGGCCTCGGCTCATTGACGATGCGGCCCAGGGCCTCCTGTCGCTTCGAGAACCGCTTCCCGCCACTCCCTCTTGAGCGGTAGGATGGGCGGCATCGGCGCCATGTCGGGCGCCTCGGTCGGCGCGGCGACCGCATCCTTGCGATCGGTCGCGGCACCTCTCTTCATGAACAGATTATAGACGGCCCACTGGAGCCGGCTACGGCCGCCGCCGAGCGGGAAGCGGCGAACGATGGACGATGGCGCGTAGAACGTCTCGTAGGCCAGGTTCTGACCCAGTCGCAGCTCGTCGCCCGACATCTGCGCCGGTCGATAGACCACGTTGGCCTGATCGTACTTTGCCCAATCGAAGGACACGATGCGATTGGCCTTCTTCATCTCGTACCAGGTCAGCGTTCCCGGATATGGCGTGAGGACCGAATAGGCGCACGCATCGTAGTCCGCGTCGATATTGAATCGTGCCGTCTCCTTGAACACCGAGCAGTCGTCGCCGTCGAAGCCGAACATGAAGAGACCGAACACCATGATGCCGTACGAGTGGACCTTCTCGACAAGCGCGGCGAAGGTCTCGGGCCGGTTGACGTGCTTGTGCACGCTCGTCAGCGTGTCGCGCGAGATCGACTCGAAGCCGATGCTCAGCAAGGTGCAGCCGCTCTCGGCGGCAAGCTCGAGCATGCGGTCGTCCTGCGCGAGCTTCGAGGTGACGCCCGCTTGCCAGCGGATCCCGCAACCCTTGAGGGCGCGCATCACCTCCTTCGGGCGCTCCGGCGTGCCGAAGAAGTCGGCGTCGTTGATCGAGATCATGCGCGAGCCGCAGCTCTCGACTTCACGAATCACCTCCGCGACCGGACGATAGCGGAACTTGAGGCCGTTCATCAACGGCTCCGCGCAGAACGTGCACCCTTGGTGGCAGCCACGGGAGGTCTGCACGAATGTGCGGTTCACGTAGCGGTGCTTCTTGATCAGGTCGTACCGTGGCATCGGTAAGCCTTCCATCGGGTGCAGCCGGTCCGATTTGTAGGTCCCGCGCATCTCCCCCCGCTCGAGATCATCCAGGACCTTCTCGAGCACGAGCTCGACCTCGCCGATCACAACCGCGTCGCAGTGCTTAAGCGCTTCCTGCGGCATGAAGCTCGGATGCACGCCCCCCATCACGACGGGCACCCCCCGCGCCCGGAACGCGTCGGCGATCTCGTAGCCGCGGTTCACGTAGCAGGTCATCGCGGAGATCCCGACGAGGTCGGCCCGCAGGTCGAAGTCGATCGACTCGATGTTCTCGTCGGTCAGCACCACCTCGTAGCGCTCGCGCGGAATGGCGCCGGCGACCGCCAGCAAGCCCGCGAGCGGCGAATAAAGGGCGCGTTTCCAATACAGTGGCCGTGTGGTCAGCGACTCGGTCTTGGGATTGATGAGATGGATGAGCCGGTGACGC
>JBKPCB010000114.1:0-8149 GCA_046727155.1 Candidatus Methylomirabilota bacterium
ATCAAGGGGGCCGAGGTCGGCCTCGGCTTCGAGACGGCGCGCCGGCCCGGATCCCAGGTTCACGACGAGATCCTCCTGGACAAGGACGGCGGCTTCCAGCGTGCCTCGAACAGCGCCGGCGGACTCGAGGGCGGCGTCACCAATGGCCAGCCCGTGATCGTGCGCGCGGCGATGAAGCCCCTCTCGACCCTGCGCAAGCCGCTGCGTTCCGTAGATTTGCAAAGCAAGGAGGCCGTCGAGGCCGTGGTGGAGCGCAGCGACGTGTGCGCGGTGCCCGCGGCCGGCGTCATCGGCGAGGCGATGATGGCGATCGTGCTCGCCGCCGCCTTTCTCGACAAGTTCGGCGGCGACAGCATGGACGAGATCCGCCGCAACCATCAGGGTTACCTGGACTACCTCAAAGGCTGGTAGGGTCCGCGTGCTGCGCATTCCAGTCAATCTCGGCCCGCGCTCCTACTCCATCCTGGTCGGCGCGGGCACCCTCGCCCAGGTCGGTGCCGAGCTGCGCCAGCTCGAGCCCGGCCGCAAGGTCGCTCTCGTGAGCGACGCCGGCATCCTGGGGCTGCACGGCGGGACGGTCAGGCGCAGTCTCAGCGAGGCGGGCTTCGAGGTAACCGATATCCTGGTTCCCGATGGCGAGGCGGCCAAGTCGCTGGACGTGGCGCGCGCGGCATGGGATCGCCTGGTGGACGTGGGCTTCGATCGGACGTCCACCGTCGTGGCCCTGGGCGGCGGCGCAGTGGGCGACCTGGCCGGCTTCGTCGCCGCCACCTACATGCGGGGGATGAACCTGGTTCAGGTCCCCACCACCCTGCTCGCCCAGGTCGATGCCTCCATCGGCGGCAAGACCGCGATCGACCACCCGCGCGCCAAAAACCTCATCGGCGCCTTCCATCAGCCGCGGCTGGTGCTCACCGATCCCGCGGTGCTCACCTCGCTGACCGAGCGCGAGTACCGCTCGGGTCTCGCGGAGGTGATCAAGCACGGCATCGTGCTCGACGCCGACTACTTCCACGACCTGGAAGAGCACCTCACCGACGTCCTCCGGCGCGACCTGCCCACGCTCGAGCGCGTGGTGGCGGGCTCCTGCCGGATCAAGGCTTCCGTGGTGGAGCGGGACGAAGAGGAGGCCGAGCTGCGCGCCGTGCTGAACTACGGTCACACCATCGGCCACGCGCTCGAGGCCGTCACCGGCTACAAGCGGTGGGCCCACGGCGAGGCGATCTCTCTCGGCATCGTGGCGGAAGCGCGGCTCGCCGAGAAGCTCGGCGTGGCGACCGCCGAGACGACGGAGCGCCAGCGCCGGCTGCTCGAGCGCGCGGGCCTGCCGGTGGCCGGAACCGGCGTGGTGCCCAATGCCGTGCTCGAAGCCCTGGCGCGCGACAAGAAGGCCCGCGACGGCCGCGTGCCTTTCGTGCTGGCCCCGGAGATCGGCTCGTACCGCCTGGTCTTTGACGTGCCCCAGGCGGCCGTCCTCGAAGTCCTCGACCGCCTCGCCTGAGCGCGCTACTTGCCCTGAAGCTGGCGCGCCCGCGCCAGATTGCCCTCGGCTTCGCTGAACCCCGGCCTGAGCCTCACCGCCGCTTCGAACTGCGCCTGAGCCTCGGCCAGCCGGCCGAGCTGGGCCAGCGCCAGGCCCAGATTGTTCCGGAAATCCGCCGAGTCGGGATCCAGGGTTGCCGCGCGCTCGAAGTGCCCGAGCGCTTCGGCGAGGCGTCCGGCGCGCGCCAGGCTGACGCCCAGGTTATTCTGGGCGTCTGCCAGGCCCGGTCTCAGCTCGAGCGCGCGGCGGAACTCGGCATCGGCGGCCGCCATGTCTCCGCCCTGTGCCCGAAGGACGCCGAGAAAGAGATGAGCCTCGGGGTAGTTCGGACGCAGCACGATGGCTTTCTCGAATTCGCGGGCGGCCTCCGAGGTCCGGCCCTGGTGGATCAGCGCCCCGCCCAGATTGGCGTGCGCGATGCCCGAAGAGGGATCCAGCGCCACCGCATGTCCCCACAGCGTGACGCCGTCTTGCCAGAGCTCGGTTTGCTTCCAGGCCGCGGCCCCGAGAGATGCGATGACGAGAGAGGCCAGGGCTGCCGGTACGATCCGGTAATGCCGGGCCGTCCACCCGAGACCCGCCGAGGCGACGATGCCGCCCGCGAGGAGCGCCAAGCCGAGGCTCGGCAGATAGGTGTACCGGTCGGCCGCAATCTGATAGCCATTGTGGGCCAGCCCGACGACGGGCAGGAGAATCACGATGTAGGAAACCCACGCGGTCAGGAGCGCCGGCCAGCGTCGCCTGAGCGCGACCGCCGCCGCCGTGATGGCGAGGATCACGGCTCCGCTCAGCAGGAACGGCCAGGCGGCGGGGTCGAGCGGCGCTGGCAGCGTGTAGAGCGGCGAGAGCCCCGTCGGCCACACCGTCTTCAAGAGGTAGAACCCGAGAGCGTAGAGCGAGATGGCGATGCGCTCGATCCATCCAAGCTGGCTCAACGGCGTCATCCCGCCGCCGCGCACGACGGCCCAGAAGCCGACGACGGTGGCGGCCAGGGCCAGCAGCGCAAACGGGATCTTTTCAATGAGGACGCGGCGCGCCGATGCCTGGTCGCCGATCCGTCTCAGCGGGTACACGTCCAGCAGCAGCAGCACGGCCGGCAGCGTTGCGGCCATGCCTTTCGATCCGAGCGCGAGCGCGAAACAGCCGACCGAGAGCCAGTAAAGCCTGCGGCGCGTGAAGCCTTGCGCCTCAGGGCCGCAGTAGGCCAGATAGGCCAACACCGCCAGGAGAAAGAACAGGCCCGACAGCACGTCGCGCCGCTCGGTGATCCACGCCACCGACTCGACGCGGAGCGGATGGACGGCCCAGAGCAGCGCCGCGAACACTGCAGCGCCCCTCACCCAGGCCCGTGAAGACCGCTCTCCCCCGCGAGGGGGGGACGACAAGGATGAGGGAACGGCAGAGAGCAGCCGGAGCGCGATGAGAAAGAAGACGACGGCACTGGCACAGTGCACGAGCAGATTCGTCAGGTGGTACCCGAAGGGCTTCATCCCCCAGAGCGCGTAGTCCCAGCCATAGCTGAACCAGGTCACGGGCATGTAATGCCCCATCCGGGTCGTTGTGAGCATCCACCGAAGTTGCGTCAGGCCGAGGCCGCGGTAGGCGAAATTCTTGATGAGCAGCGGGTCCTCGTCCCAGTCGAGAAAGCCCGCCTGAAGCGTCGGGAAGAAGACGGCGAAGGTGACCAGCGCCACCAGGGCAAGACCGAGGAGCGGCGCCCGAGGCGGCGCGGGGGATGCCGGTTGAGGGGGAAAGTCACTCACGGGGCGGCCTTATGATGTCATGCCGCGGCTCTGGCCGCCAACTCGACCGTCCGGACGAAGGCTCCGCCCGCTCCCGTTCATTGACTCCTAAGCCCGCATCGCGTATAACAAACGTTGCCATGGCTGACCCGGTCCCTCCGGCGGTCGGGACCGTCGCGACGGAAGACCCCCTGGCGGCCGGTATCATCAGGCGATATGAGGAGCGGCTGGCCAAGGATCCGACTTCGCTGGCCTTCGCCCCGCTGGCAGATGCGTACCGCAAGGCGGGCCGGACCCGCGAGGCGATCCGCCTCTGCCGCGAAGGGCTGGGGCGGTTCCCGCAATACAGCACGGCCCGGCTGATCCTGGCCAAGGCCCTTCTCGACGACGGCAATCCGGAGGGCGCACTGGCCGAGGTCAGAGTGGCGCTCGAAAAGAGCCCGCGCGACGCCGAGGCACAGCGGCTGGCGAGCGAGCTGTTCCGCCGGGCCGGGCGGCTCGAAGAGGCGCTCGACCACCTGCGGCAGGCGGTGAAGCTCGACCCGGGCGACCGCGAATCGCGCGCGCTGCTCGAAGTATTGGCCGGCAGCGGGGCGGCGCCCGAGGGCTCGTCCCTCGAGCGGCTCATGGCTGATGAAACATTCGTCACGCTCAGCTTCGGGGCGGTGTGTTTGGAACAGGGCCTGGTGGACGAGGCGGCGCAGGTGTTCCTGCGCCTGATCAAGAAAGATCCGGGCGACGCGCGGGCGCGCGAGCGGTTCGAGGACGCGCTGCGCGCGAAGACCCAGCGACGGAAAGGGCCATAAACGCAATGCAGGTGTCGACCGCGGAGTTCAAGAAGGGGCTGAAGATCCAGTTCGACGGGCAGCCGTATACCATCGTCGACTTCCAACACGTCAAGCCCGGCAAGGGCGGGGCCTTCGTGCGCACCAAGCTCAAGCACATGAAGCAGGGCCGCGTCATCGACAATACGTTCCGGGCCGGCGAGAAAGTCGAGTTGGTGGACTTCGACGAGAAGCGGATGCAGTACCTGTACCGGGACGATCACTATCACTTCATGGACATGGAGAGCTACGATCAGATCTCGCTCTCAGCGGAGGAAGTGGGTGACGCCCGCGACTTCCTCAAGGAGAATACCGAAGTCGAGATCCTGTTCATCGACGGCAGCCCGGTGACGGTGGAGCTGCCCAACTTCATGGAGCTGCAGATCGTGAGGACCGACCCCGGGATTCGCGGCGACACCGCCTCGGGTGGCTCCAAGCCGGCCACGCTCGAAACCGGCGCGGTGGTCCAAGTCCCGCTGTTCCTCAACGAGGGCGACGTCGTCAAGGTGGACACGCGGAGCAGCGAGTACCTGAACCGCGTGGCGACCTCAGGATAAGGAGGGCCAGCGCCATGGCGAGGAAAAAACGGACGCCGGCTTCCGGCGGTGAGAGCGACGCGCGAGCGGCCGACGCGGCGTCTCCCGTCACCGCATCGATGGTCGAGCAGGTGGTCGAGCTCGCCGTGCGCTTCGGCCTGGCCGAGCTGGAAGTCGAGGAAGATGGCCGCCGAGTCCGCGTGGTCCGCCAGCCCGCGCAGGGTCGAGAGGCGGCCCGGCCGCTCGCCCCGCGCGCTGCAGTCCAGGCCGGCGAGGCCGCGATCGCGGCCAACCTGATTCCCGTCGAGGCTCCTATGGTCGGCACCTTTTATCGCGCCTCGTCGCCCGATGCGCCGCCCTTCGTGAGCGAGGGTGACGTGATCAAGGAAGGCCAGGTGCTCTGCGTCATCGAGGCCATGAAGCTCATGAACGAGATCGAGGCCAAGGCCGCGGGCCGCGTCGCCAAGATCCTGGTCGAGAACGCCCAGCCGGTGGAGTACGGACAGACGCTGTTCCTGATAGAGCCCCTGCGCTAACGCTTCATGTTTCAGAAGATCCTGATCGCCAACCGCGGGGAGATCGCCCTTCGCATCCTGCGGACCTGCCGCGAGATGGGCATCCGCGCGGTGGTGGCGCACTCGACGGCGGACGCCGACTCGCTGCCGGTGCGGCAGGCCGACGGAGCCATCTGCATCGGCCCCGCCGAGGCCCGCGGCAGCTATCTCAACGTCCCCGCGATCATCTCCGCCGCCGCGATCACCGACAGCGAGGCCATCCATCCGGGCTACGGCCTGCTCAGCGAGAACGCGGCCTTCGCCGAGATCTGTCGGGCCTGCGGCATCACCTTCATCGGTCCGTCGCCCGAGGCCATCCGCCTCATGGGCGACAAGGCCCAGGCGCGGCAGATGGCCCAGCAGGCCGGGGCGCCGGTGGTGCCGGGCAGCAAGGGACCACTCGACGGCGTGGACCAGGCCCAGGTATTGGCCGATGAGATCGGGTATCCCGTCATGGTCAAGGCCGCGGCGGGCGGCGGCGGCCGCGGGATGCGAATCGTCCGCGAGGCCGAGATGCTCGCGCGCGCCTTCGCCACCTGCCAGGCCGAGGCGGTGGCGGCGTTCGGCTCGTCCGAGCTCTACCTCGAGAAGTTCGTCGAAGAAGCGCGCCACGTCGAGGTGCAGGTGTTGGGCGACCGGAGCGGCATCCGCGTCCACGTGGGTGAGCGCGACTGCTCGGTTCAGCGGCGCCATCAGAAGCTGCTCGAGGAATCCCCCGCCCCGGCGCTGTCGCGCGAGACGCGGGCCGGCCTCTGCAAGGCCGCCCTGGCGGTGGCCAACGCCGTCAACTACGTCTCGGCGGGCACGGTCGAGTTTCTCGTGGACCGGAGCGGCCGCTTCTACTTCATCGAGATGAACACGCGCATCCAGGTCGAGCACCCGGTGACCGAGCTGGTTACGGGGATGGATCTGATCCGCGAGCAGATCCGCATCGCCGCGGGGGAGCCGTTGGGCTACAAGCAGGCCGCCATCCAGTTCCACGGCCACGCCATCGAGTGCCGCATCAATGCCGAGGACCCGGAGCACTTCGTGCCCTCGCCCGGCCGCGTCACGGCCTGGGTGCCGCCCGGCGGCCCCGGCGTGCGCGTGGACAGCCACATGATGGCGGGCTACACGGTGCCGCCGCATTATGACTCGCTGATCGCCAAGATCATCGTTCACGGCCGCGATCGGGCCGAGGCCATCGCCCGCATGCACCGCGCCTTGTCCGAGACCGTAGTCGAAGGCGTCAAGACCACCATCCCGTATCACTTGAAGCTGTTGGCGGACCCGGTCTTCCTCGCCGGCGAGTTCAGCCTGCCCCGTCTGGAACAGAGCCTGTAGCCGCGTTTCGTGAAGCTCCCGTCGCCGCTGTACGTGATTCTCGACCGCAGCGTCGCCCGCGGCCGCCCGCTGCACGAGCTGCTGGAGGCCGTGCTGGCGGGCGGCTGCCGGATGGTCCAGCTCCGCGAGAAAGCGCTGCCCCTGTCCGAGCTCTTTCCCGTCGCGCAGATCCTTCGCCGGCGCAGCCGGGAGGCGGGAGCGCTGTTCATCGTCAATGACCGCGCCGACCTGGCGCTGGCGCTCGATGCCGACGGGCTGCATCTGGGACAGGACGATCTCCCGGGCGCCGCCGCCCGGCGGCTCCTGCGCCCCGGGATGATCCTCGGCGTCTCCACCCACGATGCCGATCAGGCGCGTCGCGCCCTCGCCGACGGCGCCGATTACATCGCCGTCGGGAGCATGTTCCCTACCGGAACCAAGCCCGGCTTCCAGCTCGTCGGGCCCGACCTGATCCGGCGCGTGCGGCCGGAGATCGCCATTCCCCTCGTCGCCATCGGCGGCATCACCGAGGACAATTGCGAGGAGGTCGTGAGTGCGGGCGCCGACGCGGTGGCGGTGATCTCGGCCGTCTGCGCGGCCGCCGATCCCGAGACCGCGACGCGCCGGTTTCTCGAGCGGCTCGCCGGCGCGGCGAGCCGCCCTCGATGAGGGCGCTTCGGGCGGCTTTCCCGCTGCTCGTTGCCGCCGCCAGCTTCGCCGCCTTCCTCCCCTCGCTCGACGGACAATTTCTCAACTGGGACGATTCGGTCAACTTCTTGGGCAATCCCTTCTACCGGGGGCTGGGCGGGGCGCAGCTGCGCTGGATGTTCACCTCGGCGCTGATGGGGCATTACATCCCGGTGACCTGGCTGACGCTGGGGGCCAATTACCTGCTGGGGGGGCTGCAGCCCTGGGGCTATCACCTGGTCAGCCTGCTGCTGCACGCCGCCAATGCCGCCCTCTTCTACTGCGTGGCCCGGCGCCTCCTGGCCGCCGCCGGGGTGGCGGCCCCCGCCAGCGCCTGGGCGGCCTGCTTCGCCGCGCTGCTCTTCGGCGTGCATCCGCTGCGGGTGGAGTCGGTGGCCTGGATCACGGAGCGGCGCGATGTGGTGTGCGGCTTCTTCTTCCTGCTGGCGGTGCTGGCCTACCTGCGCGGGGTCGCCGCGGGGGGGCTGCTGCAGGGCCGCTGGCGGGCGCTGTCACTCGGGGCCTTCGCCGCCGCCCTGCTCTCCAAGGCCGCGGCCCTGCCGCTGCCCCTGGTCCTGCTGCTGCTCGATGGCTATCCGCTCAGGCGGCAGGGGCTCGGCTGGCGGCGGCTGGTGGGGGAGAAGCTGCCCTATGCGGCGCTCGCGGCCGCCGCGGCCGTGGTGGCCCTGCTCGTGCTGCCCCAGGCCGGGGCCGTCACCGGCTATGCCCAGTACGGCCCCGCCGCCCGGCTCGGCATGGTGGGCTATAGCCTCGGCTTCTACCCGCTCAAGTTCCTCTGGCCGGTGGGGCTGTCGCCCCTCTACGAATTGCCCGCCCGCGTGGCCCTCACCGACTGGCGCTTTGCCGGCCCGCTGCTGGCCGTCCTGCTCGTGACAATCGCCCTCCTCTTGGCCCGGCGCCGCTGGCCGGCGGGGCTGGCGGCCTGGACCTATGCGGCGCT
>JBKPCB010000115.1:0-13619 GCA_046727155.1 Candidatus Methylomirabilota bacterium
CTCCTATCTCGCTCGCAGCGCAGGCAAGCGGAGAGAGGTTCGGTCATGCTTGGAACGATCTTGTTGGTGGTCTTGGTGCTGCTTGTGATCGGGGCGGTGCCAAGTTGGCCGTACAGCAGCGGGTGGGGCTATTACCCCAGCGGGGGGCTGGGTCTCCTCCTGCTGATCGTTTTGCTCCTGGTTCTGATGGGCCGCCTGTGAATCACCGGCGGAGCAGGAAGGGCGAAGAAGGGCAAAGCGGAAGTGAGAGGCAGAGTCCGATCAATCACAGCCATCATGGCTATGGAGGCGAAGAATGAAGATGCGGCATTCCATTTTGACCGGCGCGGCCCTGCTGGCCGCGGCGGCATTCGCCGGGGCGCCGGCCCTGGCCGCAGAGGACAAAGACTCGGGCGTGATGCACAAGGCCGCGGACAAGGCCAAAGAAACCACCCGGGAAGCCAAAACCGAGGTCACCGATTCGTGGGTGACATCGAAGGCCAAGATCGCGCTCTTCAGCGACAGTCGCGTCAAGGGCCGCCAGATCAAGGTGGAGACGATGAAGGGGATGGTCACGCTGCGCGGCAAGGTGGACTCCGATGAGGCCAAGAGCGCCGCGGGCGAGGTCGTCAAGGGCGTCGAGCATGTCAAGGGCGTGAAGAACGATCTCCAGGTCGTGGCGCCCAAGGAGCGCAAGTCGGTTGACATCAGCGACAAGGACATCACTACGCGCGTGGAGAAGCGGCTGAAGCAGGATCCCAGTCTGAGGAAGATCACCGCTCGGACGGACGCGGGGGTGGTGACGCTGACCGGCGAGGCGCCGGACATTACCAAGAGCGCGCACGCCTCGGAGCTGGCCAGCGAGGTGTCGGGCGTGCAATCGGTCAAGAACGAGGTATCGCTGAGCCCCAAGATGAGCCGGAAATAGCCTCCTTGAGTTCAGCGCGGTAGAGAGGGATGCGGGCGTCGGGGGCGCCTGAAACGGCGCTCCCGACGGCGCGGCCGGTCACATCAAGAGCCGCGCGAGAACGGCGTCCAGCTGGCAGCGGCGCCAGCCATAGGCGGTGATGCCGGCGACCCCGGGGGCGAGATAGTCCGCATCATATGGATCGCGCATGAGCACCACGGCGAGCCGGCGCGCGCTCCGCTGGAGCGCGTCGAGCAGGGCGCGGTTCGACCGGTAGAGATGAGCGTCGTAGAGGAACAGAACGGTAGCGTCGGCGGCAGTGGCCGCGGCGCGGGCCCCGGCGATCTCGGCCTCGGTGGGCTCCACCCCCGGGACGATCACCTCGGGCTCGACACCGTAGAGCGCCATGGCATTTCGCACGGAGCGGGCCTCGTCCCGCATGGAGGGCTCCACGGTGATCCTGTCGGCGAGCGCCGACAGCCGCGGAAAGACCGCCACGACGCGGCCGTTGAGGCTCGAGTGCCAATCGGTCGGCGCGGCCGCGACGAAGGTCACCGCGCGCGTCGCCAGCGCCTTGGCCAGGGGCTCGCCGTCCCGCTCGGGCCGCGGCGGGCCGCCCGCGACCCGCGTCAGCCGCTTCCCTTGAAGCGCGTCGAGCCGCTGAGCCGTCTGCTCGAGCGCCGGCAGCGGGAGCGCGCCGTGCCGGGACGCGTTCAGCAGCGCCGCGTGGGCCGCCCGCTGGGCCGATTCGGTATGGCAGACCAGGAGCAGGTCGTGACCGGCCGCGGCCGCGAGCACCGCCGCCTCGCCCACCGGAGCCAGCTCGGCGATGGCGCCCATCTCCAGATCGTCCGACACGATGACCCCGCGGTAGTCGAGCTGGCCGCGGAGATAGTCCTCGACGATGAGCCGCGAGAACGTAGCCGGCGTCCGCGGCGCCGGATCGAGCTTTGGGTAGAGGGGGTGGGATGTCATGACGCAGTCCACGCCCGCTTCGATCGCCGCGAGGAATGGCAGCAGGTGGCTCGCGTGCATCTCGCTCCAGTCCGAGTCGATCACCGGCAGGCCCAGATGAGCGTCCACGGGGGCGTGGCCCTTGCCGGGGAAGTGCTTGGCGCAGGCTGAGATGCCCGCCGACTGCAGACCGCGGATCCGGGCCACTCCGCAGCGCGCCACCAGCGCCGGGTCCTTGCCGTACGAGCGAATGCCGATATTGGGGCTGTAGCCTTCGGTGAGCACGTCGAGGACGGGCGCGAAGTTCACGTCCACGCCCAGGCGGCGCAGCTCCCGGCCCTCGAAGGCGCCCTGGCGGTTCACGAAGGCCACCTCGCCCGCCGACGCCGCCGCGAGATTGTCGGGGAAGATCGTCACGCCGCCGCCCAGCATGATCACGCGCCCACCCTCGTGATCCGTGGCGACCAGCAGCCGGCGGCCCAGCGCGCCTTCGAGTCGCTCGAGCAGCCGCAGAAGCTGCTTGGGGCTTTCGAAGTTCCGGCGGTAGAGCATGAGGCCGCCGGCCCCGGTATCCCGAAAGAGCCGGATATCGTCGTCGGTAGCGTCGGGCCCGGGTAGCCCGAACACAAAGCGCCGGCCGACCAGCTCCGCGCGCGTCACGGGTGGCCCCACCGCCGCGCGCGTGCGGCCGTGGCCCCGACGGCGAGGAGTCCCAGCGCGGAGACGGCGAGCATCGCGTTCTCCTGGCCGGCGTCCACGAGCCTCCCGAGCGCGGCGGTGCCCGCGGAGATTCCCACGAAGAGACTGAAGGCGAACAGCGAAAAGGCTTTGCCCCGGTTGGCGGCGCTGATCTCCGTGGCGCGGACCTGAAGCGTTGTGTGCAGGGCGACGAAGCCGAGCCCGAGCAACAGCATGGCCGCGCCGAAGACGGGCCACGGCCAGCGTGGAATGAGGGCGAGGAAGGCGAGCGCCGCCAGCGCGCCGCCGCCGCCGGCCAGCGCGTTCTCCGAGACGCGCCGGCGGACCGGCGCCATGAGCGAGCCGCCCACCATGGTGCCGATACCGAACAGCGCAATGAGCATCCCCACCGCGAACTGGTCGAGCCCGTGTCGGCTCACCGCCAAGGCGCCGAGATAGGTCACGGTGCCCCAGAGGAAGAAGCCCTCGACGAACACGCCGAGGTATACGAGCCGCGCCCGCGGGTCGGCGAGAAAGTCGGCGAAGCGCGCCGGACGGTCAATCCCTTCGGGCCGGCGGGACGGCCGCGCTGGATCCAGGCGGAACATCAAGGCGGCCGGCGCGAGCGCCAGCAGGCTGTAGCCCAGGAGCATCATCCGCCAGGATACGAAATGCGCCACGGTGCCGCCGATGGAAGCGGAGAAGGCCAGGGCAGCCGACGTCACCACCGACATGCGGCCCAGCATGATCTGCCGCTCGCCGTAGTCGAAGGAGTCACCGATATAGACGAGCGTCAGCGGCACGACGGCGCCCGCGAAGGCGCCGGCCAGCAGCCGCGCCCCGACGAACTGCCAGGTCGTCGCGCACGCGGCCGACAGCGCGGTGGAGAGGCTGAAGCCCAGCGCCGCCACCCGCACCACGGCCAGGCGGCCGTAGCGGTCGGACACGGGCCCGTACACCAGCTGGCCCGCGCCATAGGCGAAGGCATAGGTGGTCATGGCCAACCCCACCGCCCCGGCGGTGGAGCCCAGCGACGCCGAGATGGACGGCAGGACGGGCGCGATGATCCGAACGTCCACCGTGACGATGAACGCCAGCGCGACCAGCAGCACCAGCGGCGTCATCGATACAAGAGATGCGGCCGGCGGGCGCGGGTGAAACGCGTCAGCCCGGCGCGCCAGCCCGCTTCGAGCCGAGCGAGCGGGACGCCCCGCTCGATCGCCAGCCGGATGTCCTCACCCCCGCAGAGGAGATCGATGGGCAGCTTGCGCCGCTCGAATTCATAGGGCGGGGCGCGCCAGCGGAAGTGGCGTGGCGCCTGGCGGCGGGCCTCGGCGATCAGGGCGACATAGGTGGCGAAAGGCTTGAAGCGGGCCGGGTCGGTGACGTGGACCTGCACGCCGCCGCAGCGCCGGCCTTTCCATTTGTGGAAGGCGGGCTCGAAGCCGGCGGCTCTGAAGCGCGCGCCCGGCAGCTGCCGCCGGTCGAGCGCGCGGGCCAGCCGCTCGCCGTCGAGAAAGGGCGCGCCCACCAGCTCGAAGGGCCGGGTCGTGCCGCGCCCCTCGGAGAGATTGGTCCCTTCGATCAGGCAGCCGCCCGGGTAGACGGCGGCCGTGTCCGGCGTCGGCATATTGGGCGAGGGCGCCACCCACGGCAGCCCCGTGTCTTTCCACGCCATCGCGCGGCGCCAGCCACTCATCGGCACCACGGTAAGATCGCAGCCCAGGCTGTATGCCTCGTTGAGATAGGCCGCGAGCTCGGCAATGGTCATCCCGTGACGCGCGGGCAGCGGATAGAGTCCGACGAACGAGGCGTAGCGCGGATCGGGCATGTTGCCCTCGATGCGGAGCCCGCCCAGCGGGTTTGGCCGATCCAGCACGATCACGGGAATGCCGGCGGCGCCGCAGGCGCGCATCGCCAGCGCGGTGGTCCACACGAAGGTGTAGTAGCGCGCGCCGACGTCTTGAAGATCCACGACGAGGGCATCGAGACCGCGGAGCATGGCGTCGGTGGGCGCGAGCCGACGGCCGTAGAGGCTCCAGACGGGCGCGCCAATCCGCCCGTCCCGCGCAGACGCGATCCACGCATGGTCCTGGGCCGCCCCCGCCAGTCCATGCTCGGGAGCGAAGAGGCAGGCGAGACGCACTCCGCTCAGCCGGACGATCGCCGCGGCGGCGTGGGTTAAGTCAGGTGTAACTGAGGCCTGATGGCAGAGAAGCCCGATACGGCGGCCGCGGAGCAGAGCGGGAAGGCGACTCGTGAGAACGTCGAGGCCGGACCGCACGGGCGCCATGGGCCCCTAAACTAGGGTCTCCCCGGACCGAAACCAAGAGAACCCGGCCCGCGCCCACAGCCGCGGAGGCGCTATTCCGTCGCGATTGGCGCCGCCTTGCCGTCGTACGGCTCCGCCCGCTAGCCTGCCGCCGGGGCCGAGCCGTCGGGGCGGTTGGCGCCTTGATACTTCATCCAGCGCCCGCCCGCGATCGCGGTAAGCGCAGACTCGAGCGGCGGGGCTGGATGCACCACGCGCAGCGACTGGCGTCTCGCCAAGACCATAATTCCCTTCGTCAGCACGGCGAGCGCCAATGCCAGATCGATATCGTCGTTCATGAGGGTCACCTTTTGGGGCGGCCCGAGCGCCGCCCCAGTTCGTGCAGAGTATTGCGCAGGAGCGTGCGCGCGATCTGCGCGCCGTGTTCGGTGCCGCGAAGCAGCGCCTGGCCCATGTGCACGGTCTGATCGAAGGAAACCCGCGGCGGCATGGGCGGCTCGAGTGGATCGACGACCACCTCGACGAGGGACGTCCGGTTCGAGCGAAGCGCCGCGTCGAGCGCCGGCCCCACCTCCTCCGGCTTCTCGCAGTGGAACCCGAGCCCGCCGCATGCGCTCGCGAACGCCGCGAAATCAATCGGCTGGAGCTCGCACTCGTACTCCGGATTGCCCAGAAAGACCATCTGTTCCCACTGGATGTGCGCGAACGCGTCGTTCTTGAGGACGATGACGGTCAGCGGCAGGCGGTACTTCACCGCGGTTGCGAACTCGCCCATCAGCATCGTGAAGCCGCCGTCGCCGACGAAGGCGACACACTGGCGCTTCGGGTAGGCGACCTGGGCGGCGATCGCATACGGCAGGCCGCAAGCCATCGTCGCCAGGTTGCCCGAGCAGGAGAACTGCTGCCCACGCTTGATCGTGATGTGGCGGGCGGCCCAGGTCGTGATCGTGCCGCAGTCCGTCGTCACGATGGCATTGGGGGACAGACGGTCGCTGAGCGCGCGCGCGACGAGCTGGGGCTTGATCGGGACGTCGAGCCGGGACTCCCGCGCCTGCATCCGATCCCGCCAATCCCGCATGCCCGCCTGCGCGTCTTCCAGGAAGGAGCGATCCGTCCGGCGATCGATCAGCGGGAGCAGGGCCCGGAGCGTGGCCGCGGCATCGCCGGCGAGTCCGACCTCGACGGGGAAGCGGAGCCCGATCCGCGCAGGGTCGCGATCGATCTGCACGGCCGTGGCCCGCGTGTGCCTGGGGTAGTACTCCAGATACGGGAAGCTCGTGCCCACCATCAGGAGCGCGTCGCAGTGCTGCATGGCCAGCTCCGACGGGAGCGTTCCCAGGAGTCCCAGTCCGCCCGTGGTATAGGGCGAGTCGTCGCCGACCACGGCTTTGCCGAGCAGCGCCTTGACGATGGGCGCGGCCATCAGCTCGGCCAGCGCTTCGAGCTCGTCGGCCGCCCCGAAGGCGCCCTGGCCGGCCAGGATGACGGTCTTCCGGCTCGCGTTGAGAAACGCGGCCGCCTTCCGGATGTCTTCCTCCCGCGGCACGACGATGGGCGGCGTCCAGGATGGCGCCGCGTGCCCGTCCTCCTTCCGCTTCGCCGGCTTGTCGCTCGCGATCGTCTGCTGCTGGAGGTCGACGGGGCAGGTAATGTGCGCCACGCCTCGGCGGACCAATGCCGTGCGGCAGGCCGTATCGACCAGGGCCTCGGTCTGTGCCGCGCCCGTGAGCTGCTGGTTGTAGATGGCGACGTCGCGATAGAGGGCCAGCAGGTCGACTTCCTGATGGTAATCGGTGCCGAGGAGGTCGTGGTAGGTCTGGCCCGTGATGGCGAGGACAGGCGCCCCGTCCTTCTTGGCGTCATAGAGGCCGTTCAGGAGATGAACCGCGCCGGGCCCCGAGGTGGCGATGCAGACGCCGAGGCGGCCCGTGAACTTGGCGTAGCCGCAGGCCATGAAGGCCGCGGCCTCCTCGTGGCGGACCTGGACGAAGCGCACCTGGTCCTGCCGCGTCCGGAGGGCCTCCATCAGCCCATTGATGCCGTCGCCGGGCAGCCCGAAGACCACGTCCACTTCCCAGTCGATCAGCCGATCGATGATGAGCTCGGCAGCCGTCCGTGACATCGGGAGACCTCGCTACCGGCCCTTCGCGTGCCGCTTCCGCCTGTGCTGCTTGAGCACGGTGCGGGCGGCGACTTCCTTCGCGCGCCGGCCGTACCGACCCGACGCTTGAGCGCTTTCCTTGATGTGCTCGTATTGCCGCTGCTCTTTTCTGCCCACTCCCCTGAGGTGACTGGACTTCGGCATGGACGCATTCCTCCCTCTCGGGACTCGCCTTTTCGCCTGCCGCATCTTTTGTGCCAAGGACGAAGGGCATTCGCGCCATTGACCAAAATCTCCGTATCGATGGCCGTTTCGAATGCCGGGCGCCCGCGCCGGATCCGGTCACGCCGATGCCTTCTGGTCATGTTTTCCGAGGAGCCAGGTAAGGTTTACGCGGTGGATGGGATAGGATAGGCGGCACGACGATGGGGAAGATCCGCTACTACCGCCTGCCCACCGAGCGTCCCAACCCTCGAAGCCGCGACCTGGATCAGCTCTCGGCGGTGGAGATCGCCCGGCTCATGAACCGGACGGACCATGCCGCCGTCGCCGCCGTCGCCCGGGCGGCGCGCGCCATCGGGCGCGCCGTGGACGTGATCGTCGCGCGCTTGTCGCGCGGTGGCCGGCTGCTCTTCGTGGGCGCCGGCACCAGCGGTCGGCTCGGTGTGCTCGAAGCCGCCGAGTGCCCGCCGACCTTCGACACGCCGCCCGCTCTCGTCCAGGCGGTGATGGCGGGCGGCCGGCGGGCCGTGTTCCGCTCGGCCGAGGGCGCCGAGGACGATGCGGCCGAGGGAGCCAGAGCGATCCGGCGCCGGGCGAGGGACGGCGACGTGGTGGTGGGCATCGCGGCGAGCGGCGTCACGCCATTCGTGCGTGCCGCCCTCGATGCGGCTCGGCGCCGACGCGCCGCAACGGTGCTGGTCACGTGCAATCCGCGCGTGTCGCGGCGGGCCGCCCGCGTGGTGATCGCCCTGGCCACCGGTCCCGAGGTGCTGGCCGGATCCACCCGACTCACGGCCGGCACGGCCACCAAGCTGGTGCTCAATACCCTGACGACGGCGTCCTTCGCCCGGCTCGGGAGAGTCTACGGCAATCGGATGGTGGATCTGCGCCCGCGCTCGGCGAAGCTCAGGGCGCGGGCGGTGAGGCTCGTGAGCGGGATCGGCCGGGTGGGCGAGCGCGAGGCGGGCCGCCTGCTCGCGGCGGCGCGCGGCAGCGTGAAGCTCGCCATCCTCATGGCGCGGCTCGGGCTGACGCCGAGAGAAGCGCGCGCTCGCCTGGGACGCGCGGCCGGCTCGCTCAGGCAGGTGCTCGAGAAACGGCGCTAGATCAGGAGTGGCTGGGTCCGGCGGTGTCCTCCGACCGGACCGGCGTCTTCCCTTTCAAGAAATCGAAGTCCACGCCCTCGTCCGCCTGGAGCACATGGTCGAGGAAGAGCTTGCCGTATCCCCGGGTGAAGTGGGGCGGGCGAGGCTTCCACTGCGTCCGCCGCCGCGCCAGCTCGTCGTCGGCGACCCGGAGCGTGAGCCGGCGGTTGGCGACGTCCAGCTCGATCTCGTCGCCGTTCTGGACGAGGGCGAGCGGGCCGCCCGCTTCCGCTTCCGGGGAGACGTGGAGCACCACCGTGCCGTAGGAGGTGCCGCTCATCCGGGCATCCGAGATCCGCACCATGTCCTTGATGCCCTTTTTCAAGAGCTTCTGGGGAATGGGCGCCGCACCCCACTCGGGCATCCCGGGCGCGCCCTTGGGGCCCACGCGCTTGAGGACGAGGACGGAGGTCTCGTCCACGGCGAGAGTCGGGTCATCGATCCGCGCGTGGAGATCGCTGTGGTCCTCGAACACCACGGCCTTGCCCCGGTGGGTCATCAGGTGCGGCGAGGCGGCCGACTGCTTGAGCACGGCGCCGCTCGGGCAGAGGTTGCCGGTGAGGATCACGGTGCCGCCTTCGCTCGAGATCGGCATCGCGAGCGTGCGGATCACGTCCTCGTCGTAGTTCGTGGCGTCGCGCACGTTCGCCTCGATGCTCTTGCCGGTGACGGTGATCGCGTCGCGATGGAGCAGCGGCAGCAGCTCCTTCATCACCACGGGCAGCCCGCCGGCATAGAAGAAGTCCTCCATCAGATGCTTGCCGGACGGCCGGACATTGACGAGGAACGGCGTCGTTCGCGAGAGCTCGTCGAAGCGGCTCAGCGGCAGCGGCACGCCCACGCGGCCCGCGATGGCGACCAGGTGGATGATGGCGTTGGTCGAGCCGCCGATGGCCATGTCGGCCCGGATGGCATTGTCGAAGGCCTGGGCCGTCAGGATTTTCGACGGCTTAAGGTCCTCCTGCACCATCTCCATGATGCGGCGGCCCGTCATCTCCGCCAGCGCCATCCGGCGCGAGTCGGGCGCGGGGATCGCGGCATTGCCGGGCAGCGTCATGCCGAGCGCCTCGACCATGGAGGCCATGGTGGAGGCCGTGCCCATCACCATGCAGTGGCCGGCCGAGCGCGACATGCAGGACTCCGCCTCGCACCATTCCTCGTCGGAGAGCTGGCCCGCGCGCCGCATCCCCCAGAGCCGCCAGGCGTCGGTGCCCGAGCCCAGCTCCTCGGTGCGCCACTTGCCGCGCAGCATCGGCCCGCCGGTGACCATGATGGCCGGGATGTCGGCGGAGGCCGCGCCCATCAGCATGGCGGGGGTGGTCTTGTCGCAGCCCGAGAGCAGCACGACGCCGTCCAGTGGATAGGCGCGGAGGCACTCCTCCACGTCCATCGCCATCAGGTTGCGGAAGAGCATGGTCGTGGGCTTCATGAGCACTTCGCCCAGCGAGATCGTCGGAAACTCCATCGGAAAGCCGCCGGCCGAGAGGACGCCACGCTTGACGGCCTCGGCCACCTGGCGGAGATGGGCGTTGCAGTTGGTGAGCTCGGACCACGAATTGCCGATGCCGATGACCGGGCGGCCATCGAACATGAGATCGCTGAAGCCTTCCGCCTTGATCCAGGAGCGGTGGACGAAGCCGTCCAGATCCTGCCGGCCGAACCAGTTGCGGCTGCGGAGCGTCGGGGCTGCCATCGAAAGCCTCCTTGGGGTTGGATGGGCGTCATTATAGAATGACGGCCCCGGGCAAGGAGCCCCAAGTCATGCGACGAGAGGAGACCAGCCGGTGAGACTTCAGGGAAAGGTGGCGGTGGTCACGGGCGGCGGCTCCGGCATCGGCCGCGGCATTGTGCTGTGCATGGCGAAGGAAGGCGCCGACGTCGCCATTCCCGACATCCAGGACGGCAACGCCCAGGCGGTCGTCAAGGAAGTCCTCGCGCTCGGCCGCAAGGCCGTGGGCTTCCGCTGCGACGTGACCAAGTCGGGCGATGTCCAGGCCGCCGTGGATCGCGCGAAGAAGGAGCTCGGCAAGATCGACGTCTTGGTGAACAATGCCGGGATGGCCTCGGCCCCTGGCATGCCATTCACCAACAATAGCGAAGAAGACTGGGACAAGACCTATGCGGTCAATCTCAAGTCCGTGTTTCTGATGTCGAAGGCGGTCGCTCCCTACTTCATCGAGCGCAAGGCCGGCCGCATCATTAATATAGCCTCCATCGCCGGCCCCCTGGCGGCCCTGACGATGCCGCCTTACTCGGTGGCCAAGGGCGGCGTGATCACCTTCACGCGGGTCATCGCCAAGGAGCTGGCCCCCCACGGCATCACGGTCAATGCCATCTGCCCGGGCGTGCTCTGGACCGCGTTCTGGGAGAACCTGGCCAAGTACATCGCCGACACCAACCCGGCGTTCAAGGGCATGACGCCGCGGCAGGTCTTCGACAAGCGCGTCGGCGACATCATCCCGATGAAGCGGGAGCAGACGCCGGAAGACATCGGCTGGGCCGCGGTGTTCCTCGCCAGCGAGGAGGCCCGGAACATCACGGGCCAGGCGCTGAACGTGGACGGCGGTTCGGTGATGCATTAAGAGAAGCACGATGGTCGCGATTCGGCGCGCGTGGATCGGGGCCGCGCTGGTGGCGCTGCTGGCGCCGGCGGCCGCTGCGCAGCCGGCGACCAAGGAGATGCCGGCAGCCGCCGAGCCCGTGACGGGCCAGCTCGAGGCCTTCCGCCGCGGCGACTGGGACGCAGCCTACGGCTTTGCGTCGGCGGAGATCCGGAAGCAGTTCGACCGCCAGGGCTTCGAGCGGATGGTCAGGGGGGGCTATCCCGAGATCGCCAGCTCCACGTTCTACTCGGTGGGCCAGACTCGGGCCGAGGCCGACGGGCTCGTATACGTCCGCGTCAAGATCCGCGGCGCCAACGGCAAGAGCATCGAGGCTCTCTACGAGATGGTCCGGGAGCCCGGCGGCTGGAAGATCAACGGCGTGCAGACCAAGCCCGACGCGGGCCTGATCTAGCGGCGCAGGAGACGCTCCGTGGACTTCGATTTCACGCCCGAACAGCAGGCCTTCCGCGCCGAGGTGCGGGCCTGGCTCCCCGAGCACGTGCCCGCCGATCTCAAGGGCCGCGGCTTCGCTTCCTCGCGCGCCGACCGCGCCGAGGTGGACCGGCTGCGCGAGTGGCAGCGCACGCTGCACAAGGCCGGCTATGTCGGCATCGACTGGCCCGCCGAGTACGGCGGCCGCGGCGCCTCCATCATGGAGCAGATCATCCTCTATGAGGAGATGTCCCGCGCCGCGAGCCCCCAGCCCGTGAACCGCGGGGGACTCTCCATGCTCGGCCCGACGCTCATGAAGCATGGCACGAGCGCTCAGCGCGCGGCCCATCTCTCCAAGATCCTCACGGGCGAGGAGATCTGGTGCCAGGGCTTCTCCGAGCCCAACGCGGGTAGCGACTTGGCCAATCTGCAGACGCGGGCCGTGCTCGACGGCGACGCGTACGTGCTCAACGGCCAGAAGGTGTGGACCAGCATGGCGCATGTCGCCGACTGGGGTTTCTTCCTCGTGCGCACCGACCCCGCCGCCCCCAAGCACAAGGGCATCACCTTCATCCTGATCGACATGAAGACGCCGGGGATCTCCATCCGCCCGCTTCGCCAGATCACGGGCGAGGCCGAGTTCAACGAGGTGTTCCTCGAGAACGTGCGAGTGCCGGCCACCAACGTGGTGGGCAAGGTCAACGAAGGGTGGGGCGTGGCGCTCACGACGCTCGCCTACGAGCGGGACGTGCTCACGATGATCCGCCATATCAGCCTGCGCACGGCGCTCGGGCGCCTGGTGGCCCTGGCGAAGCGCACGCTCAGGAACGGCCGGCCCGCGAGCCAGGACCCCGTGATGCGGCAGAAGATCGCGAGCCTCGCCGTCGCCGAGCGCTGCCTCCAGCTCAACGGCTACCGCAGCCTCACCCAGATTCTGCGCGGCAAGGCGCCGGGGCCGGAAGGGTCGACGTCCAAGCTCTTCTGGAGCCAGGTGGACCAGGACCTGGCCGACGTGGCTACTGAGGTCATCGGACCGTACTCCCAGATCGCGTCGCCGAGCCCGCTCGCGCCCGACGACGGCCAGTGGGAGTTCTACGCGCTTCTCGCGCGGGGCAGCGGCATTCGCGCCGGCACCTCGGAGATCCTCCGCAATATTCTGGGTGAGCGCGTCCTCGGCCTGCCCAAGGACTAATGTCATGGCCGACGAGCTGCTCTACGAGGTGAAGGACCGCGTGGCGACGCTCACGCTGAATCGGCCGGACAAGCTGAACGCCTTCACCGGGCCGATGATCGAGCGCTGGGCCTGGGCGTTGAACGAAGCGCAGCGCGATCCCGACGTCAATGTCGTCGTGGTGACGGGGGCGGGCAAGGCGTTCTGCTCGGGCGGCGACGTGGCGCGAATGGGCCAGGGCGAGCCCACTCCGCTCGATCACAAGAACACGCTCTGGGAGCACATCCATCGCGTCCCCAAGGCACTCGAGCAGATGGACAAGCCGGTGATCGCCATGGTCAATGGCGTGGCGGTGGGGGCGGGGATGGGCATGGCCGTCATGTGCGACCTGCGGATCGCATCAGACGCCGCCCGATTCTCCACCGGCTACGTCCGCGTGGGTCTCGTGCCCGGCGACGGCGACACCTATTTCCTGCCTCGGCTGGTCGGCAGCGCCAAGGCGCTCGAGCTGCTGTGGACGGCGGACTTCATCGAGGCGCCCGAAGCCGAGCGCCTTGGCATCGTCAACCGCGTGGTGCCCGCGGAGCGTCTCGCCGAGGAGACCTTCGCGCTGGCAAGGAAGATCGCGGACGGGCCGCAGGTGCCGATCCGGATGATCAAGCGGCTGGTCTACCAGTCTCTCCGACTGGATCTGCGCACCCACCTCGATCTCGTCTCTTCACACATGGCCGTGGTGCGGGACACCGAGGATCACAAGGAAGGCGTTCAGGCTTTCAAGGAGAAGCGGGCGCCGAAGTTCAAAGGCCGCTGACGCCTCACGGATTGGCGATAACGCGCAGGATGACATCGAGCGCGCGCGCCATCACGCCGAGATCCATGCTGGGCTCCTCGAGCCCGTGGGCGGCGACCATCGCGGGCAGATAGGGCAGGTGCACGAAGCCGGCCGGGATGGCCGCGCCACGATCGACCAGGGCGTGGAGCGTCGTGTAGAGCGCGTAGTTGCAGAGATAGGTGCCCGCCGTTTGCGAGATGTACGCCGGAATGCCCTCTGCCGTCAGCTCCGACAGCATCTCGCGCAGTGGCAGCGTGCTGAAGTAGGCCGGTAATCCGCCCGCCACGCAGGGCATATCGCGCAGGACATCGCCCCGGTTGTCC
>JBKPCB010000116.1:0-4229 GCA_046727155.1 Candidatus Methylomirabilota bacterium
GTATAGATCTGCACGGTCAGGGCTGTAGCTCAGGAGGCCCCCGGCCTCCACGTGCTCTCTCGGCCCAAACATCGTCGGCAGCTTGTGCGTCAATGCGAGCTCTGCGAGTCGCTTTGCCCCGCCCATGAAGAGCGGGGTTGAAAGAACCAAAACCGCGCCGGCGCGCTCTTGAACCATGGCCGAGAAGGCGTTGTCGAATTCCGTCGCGCTGCGCACAGCCAGCGTTTGAAGCCGGAGCCCCAATGCCTGGCCCGCGGCCTCGACGGCCTTCAATCCCGGCTTATGCGAAGGCGTGGCTGGGTCCCAGATGACGGCAACCCGGGTAAGTCGGGGAATGGCGGCCTTGAGCAGCTCCAGGCTCTTGGCCATAGTCTCGCTCATGACGACGGTGAGCCCCGTGATATTGCCGCCAGGCCGAGCGAGGCTGACCACGTGGCCGGTGCCGATGGGATCCGCGTGGCTCGCGAATACGATGGGAATCGTCGAGGTCGCTCGCTTGGCCGCCCCCGCGTAGATGGAAGTCGGCGCAACGATGACATCGACCTTGAGCCGGACCAGTTCCTCCACCAGGCCTGGAAGCCGATCGAACCGCCCCTCGGCCCAGCGGTACTCGATCGCGATGTTTTTGCCCTCGACCCAACCCAGATCGCGCAACCCTTGGCGGAACGCTTCGAGCGCATGCGGCCACACGGCCGGACTGTCCCACAGAAAACCGACGCGGTAGACCTTCCCCGCCTGCTGCGCCTCGGCGGCGAGGGGCGCGGAGAGGACGGCGCCAATCATGCTTGCGATGAAGGCACGCCGGCCCGTCACCGAATCACCTCCGTTGCGCGGAGGAGAACGGACTGCGGGATCGCCAGCCCGAGTGCTTTGGCGGCCTTCAGATTGATGACCAGCTCGAAAGTTGCCGGTCGCTCGACGGGCAGGTCGGCCGGCTTCGCCCCCTTCAGGATCTTGTCGACGAAGTAGGCCGCGCGCCGATGCATGTCCGCGTAGCTCGGCCCAAAGGACATCAACCCCCCCGCCTCGACCAATTCCCGGTAGGCGTGCACCCCGGGGAGGCGCTGTTGGGCGGCGAAGTCCATGATGCGCGCGCGGTGCTGCAGGAACAGCCGATCCGCCAGGACGAGGAGCGCGCCCGGCCGCTCCTTGACGATCCTGGCAAATGCGTCCTCGATCTCTTCCTTGGTCCGCACCCCCAGCGACAGCACTTTCATTCGCAGCACCTGGGCCGCGGCCTGCGTCTGCTTCTCGGCGATTACCTGCAGCGGGCTGGCCGCATTCCAGAGCACGGCGATGTGCGAGATGTTGGGGACCACTTCCCTGAGTAGCTCCAACCGCTTCCCTTCCAGTTCCGGTGAGATCGAGGTCAATCCTGTGATGTTCCCACCGGGATGGCTGAGGGATGGGAGTATGCCCGTACCGACGGGATCGCCGACGGCGACCATGACAAGCGGGATCGACGTTGTCGCCTTCTTGACGGCGAGGGTGGCGGGCGTGCCGGCGGTCACGATCACATCCACCTTCAGGGCGATCAGCTCGGCGATGAGGGCAGGGAAGCGCTCATACTTTCCCTCGGCCCACCGATACTCGATCACGACGTTTCGGCCCTCGACATACCCGAGGTCACGCAAGCCCTCGCGGAACGGCCCGACGAGATTGGCCTCGAGGACGGCCGTGGAATTCCCCAGGAACCCGATCCGGTACGGCTCCCCTTTCTGCTGCGCCCCGACGTCGAGCGGCGCGGCGAGGAGGCCGAACATCAGGGTGATCGTGAGGACGCGCCACGAAGCCGTCATATTGGGGCGCACCAGCATAGCGCGGGTCCCCCATCCCGGTGTATAAATCGCCCATGCCTTCCGGCCGTCTCCGCCTTCTCAGGCGCCCGCGGCTCATCGTCGGCGCTCTCTCGGTGCTCGGCGCCCTCGCGCTCTGGCAGCTGGCCACGGTATGGCTCGGCTGGATCAGGCCACTGTTCCTGGCCTCACCGGCGACCTTGTGGGAGGCTTTCGCCTCGAGCCTCAAGGAGCCCTACGGCGGAGCGACCCTCGTCGAGCACGTCCGGGTGAGTCTCGGCGAGGTGCTGGCGGGATTCGCCGGCGGCGTGGCCGTCGGCGTGCCGCTCGGCGTCGGCATGGGATGGTCACCGATCGTGGGGCGGACGATGAGCCCGTTCTTCAATACCGTGCGCCAGATCCCGCCGCTGGCCTGGGTGCCGCTCGCCGTGGTCTGGTTCGGGATCGACTTCGCGCCCAAGGCCTTCGTCATCTTCATCGCGGCCGTGATCCCGTGCACGATCAACGCCTTCGTCGGCGTGCGCATGGTGGACCCCGACCTGGTGAGCGCGGCGCGCGTGTTCGGGGCCCGAGGCGGGCGCCTCCTCTGCCAAACCGTGATCCCGGCGGCGGCGCCGCTACTCTTCACCGGCATTCGCCTGTCGCTCCAGATCTCGTGGACTACCGTCGTGGCGGCCGAGCTGCTGGCCTCAAGCGCGGGGCTCGGCTTCATGATGGTCAACGCCAGCCGCAATCTGCAGCCCGAGTTCATCATGCTCTCGATGGCGATGATCGGGCTGCTGGGCGCGCTCATGACCCAGGGGCTCGAGTGGCTGCAGTCTTGCGTCATCACCTGGCAGGAGGAGGCGCGTGAGTAGGCGGCTGCCGCTCGGCGTGCTGCCGTTCCTGCTCCTGCTCGTCGTCTGGGACCTGGCGGTCCTCACCGGCTGGGCGCCCGAATCCCATATCCCGCGGCCCTGGAAGGTCATCACGACCTTCGTCGAGCAGCTCGTGGTGCCGTTCGCGGGCAATACGCTGCCCGTCGACGCCGCGACGAGCCTGGGCCGCTGGGCCATGGGCTTCGCCCTGGGCGTGCTCATCGGCGTGCCGCTGGGGCTCGCGATGGCCTGGGTCCGCCCCATCGACTACGTTGTGAGTCCCGTCTTCGAGGTGCTGCGCTTCATCCCGCCTCTGGCCTGGGTGCCCTTCGCCATCCTCTGGTTCGGCGTGGGCGCCGAGGCCTCGGCCTTCGTGATCGTGACGGGCGTGCTGCCGCCCGTCCTCATTAATACTTACGTCGGCGCCCGGGGCGTGCCCCGGGCCTTCGTGGACGCCGCGCGGACGCTGGCCACGCCCGTCCACCGCATGTTCCTCGAGGTGCTGGTGCCGGCGGCGCTGCCGGTGATCGTGGGCGGAATCCGCATCGGCGCCGGGCTCGGCTGGATGTCGCTCATCGGCTCCGAGTTGATCGCGGTCCGCTCCGGCCTCGGCTACAAGATCGTCATCGGCATGCAGGCCTTCCGGCCGGAGTTCGTCATCTCCGGCATGCTGGCGATCGGCCTCATCGGCTTCGCCATCGACTTCGCGACGCGCCGGCTGGAGCGCCGCGTGCTGGTCCGCCTGGGCCAGGCCGCATGAGCTCCGTCGAGTTCCGCGGCGTGGTCAAGCGCTTCGCCGTCGAGGGCGGCGACCTCCTGGCCGTCGACGGCATCTCGCTCACCGTGCCCGGCGACACGTTCGCCGTCATCGTGGGCCCGTCCGGCTGCGGCAAGACCACGCTCCTGCACATGGTCGCCGGCCTCGAGCGGCCTTCGGTCGGCGCCGTGCTGGTGGGCGATCAGCCCGTCGACGGGCCCGCGCCCGATCGCGCCGTGGTCTTCCAGCGCTTCGCGCTCTTTCCCTGGAAGACGGCGCGCGAGAACATCGCCTTCGGGCTCCGGAACCTGGGCGTGCCCGCCGAGGAGCGCGAGAAGACGGTGCGTCACTATCTCGAGCTGATGGGGCTCGAGGGCTTCGGCGATCGCTTTCCCCACCAGCTTTCTGGTGGGATGCAGCAACGAGTCGCCATAGCGCGCGCCTATGCCGTGCGCCCCCGCGTGCTCCTGATGGACGAGCCCTTCGCCGCGCTGGACGCCCAGCTCCGCGTGGTGCTCCAGGAAAATCTGGTCCAGCTCTGGACGCGGGAAGGCGGCACCGTGCTGTTCATCACCCATAGCGTGGACGAGGCCGTGTACCTGGCCGACGACCTCATCGTCATGACGCGGCGGCCCGGCCGGATCAAGCGCGTCTTCGACCTGCGCGAAGTCAATGCGCGGCTCGGCTGGCGGAAGCGGCCCATCGAGGAGGTCATGCAGGACCCGGAGTATCTCCGGCTCAAGACCGAAGTATGGCGGCAGATCAAGGAGGAGCTCAGCCAGTGATCCCACCCCTAGGCTGGGGTCAGGTCTTGAATTA
>JBKPCB010000117.1:0-18450 GCA_046727155.1 Candidatus Methylomirabilota bacterium
CTGCCGGGCAGCGCGCGAAGATGCACCATGCCGACGACGGCCTTGGGAATGCCGAGAATTGGCGCGAGACTCATGTGGCGGAATGATAACACGCTGGAGTATAGTGGCTGCGTGATGGTCCCACGCTCCAAGGCCGCGCCGGCGCGGATCTTCTACGGCTGGTGGGTGGCGCTGGCCTTCGCTCTCATCGTCTTCCTGTCCACGGGGATTCGCTTCACCGTCGGCCCGTTCCTCAAGCCGGTGGTGTCCGATCTGGGACTCGACCGCGGCAGCTTCTCCCTCGTGATCTCGCTCTCGCTCTTCCTCTACGGCGCCTTCATGCCGCTGGTCGGGCGCCTGGTGGACCGCATGGGCCCGCGCCTCGTCTGCTCCGCCGGCGCCATCGTTCTGGCCGGGGCCATGGTGCTCACCGGCACGATGCACTCGCTCTGGGAGTTTTTCCTCTATTACGGCGTGCTGGTGGCGCTCGGGCTCGCGGCCACGGGCCATGTCGTCGCGGCCGCGACACTGACCCGCTGGTTCGTCAAGCGCCGGGGGACGGCAATCAGCCTCCTGTCGGCGGCGTCCATGGCGGGCATGGCGATCCTCGTGCCGATCGTGATGTGGTGCATTCTCACGTTCGGTTGGCGCGCGAGCTACATGATCCTCGGCGTGGCTTCGCTGCTCGTGACATTGCCGCTGACATTCTGGGTGCTCGAGCCAGGGCCCGAGAGCCTGGGCCTCGAGCCCGATGGCATCGCCGCGGACCCGGCGGCCGCTCGCATCGCGCCGGCGCTCGAGCGCACCGCGGTGGGCGAGGCGATGCGCGTGCCGTCCTTCTGGCTCCTGGCGGGCGGGCTGTTCAACTGCGGCTTCTCCATGAGCCTGCTCTCGGCCCACGGCGTGCCCATGCTCACCGATCATGGCTTTCACGCCATGACGGCGTCCTCGGCCATCGGCTTCCTCGGCATGACGAGCATCGCGGGCGGGATGGCCCTTGGATTCATCTCCGACCGGTGGGGCCGCAAGCCCGTTCTGGCGTCGGTGTACCTGCTCCGCGCCTGCGCGTTCGCCGCGCTGTTCGTGGTCCACGAACCGATGGCGCTGCTCGTGGTGGCGGCCATCGGCGGGCTCGGCATGTCGGGCAGCCTGGCCATGACGTCCGCGCTCACCGGCGATATCTTCGGCCGCTTCTCCGTGGGCTCCATCTTCGGGCTGATCTTCCTCTCCCACCAGTCCGGCGCCGCGCTCGGGTCCTGGCTCGCCGGGTACCTTTTCGATCTGACCGGCGGGTACGGCACGGCCTTCGCCGCCGCCTGCACGCTGCTACTGGTCGCGACGGGGCTGGCCCTGACGATCAACGAAGGGGGGCGACCCGCGCGCCGCAGCGAGATGCAGCCGGCGCGCTCGCTGGCCGGAGGGAATTAGATGGGCTACGAGACCATCCTGGTGGACCGGGCCGACGGCGTCGCCACCGTGACGTTCAACCGTCCCGAGGCGCGGAACGCGATCGACGCGCGGATGCGCGAGGAGCTGGTGGGCGCCTTCGACGAGCTGGAGGCCGATGAGACGGCGCGCGCCATCGTCCTCACCGGCGCCGGCGGCCACTTCAGCGCGGGCGGCGACGTCAAGACCATGGTCAAGCGGCATACGGCGGCGGATGGGCGCGCGCGGGTGGAGATGCTGAACCGCTTCGTGCTGCGCCTCTTCAATTTCCCCAAGCCGACGATTGCCATGGTGGACGGCTTCGCGGTGGGCGCCGGCTGCAATATCGCGCTCGGCTGCGACATCGTGCTCGCCTCGGACCGCGCCCGCTTCGGCGAGGTCTTCGCCAAGATCGGGCTGGTGCCCGACGGCGGGGGCACCTGGCTCCTGCCTCGGCTCGTGGGGCTCGCCAAGGCCAAGGAGCTGGTGTTCACGGCCGACATCATCGATGCCGCCGAAGCGCTCCGGATCGGTCTCGTCAACCGTGTGGTGCCGGCCGCCGAGCTCGTGGTCACCACCCGGAGCCTGGCCGCCAGGATTGCCGCGGGTCCGCCCGGCACACTCGCGCTGGCCAAGTCCCTGCTCAACCGCGGCACCACCAGCGACTTGGCCGCGGCTCTCGAGCTCGAGGCCTTCGCCCAGGGGCAGGCCATCTCTTCGGAGGACCATGCCGAGGGGGTTCGCGCGTTCCTTGAGAAGCGGCCGCCTAAGTTCCAGGGAAAATAGATGATAATCGCACGCATCATCGGGACCGGGATGGCCGTGCCAGACTGCGTGGTGGACAATCACCTCCTCTCTCGCTGCATGAGCACCAGCGACGAGTGGATAGTGCAGCGCACCGGCATCCGCGAGCGTCGGGTCTCCCCCGACACCTACCGGATGCTGCTCCGCCTGGCCGAGGCTCCCGACAAGGCCGCCTTCATGCGGGAGGTGCGCGATCAGGGCCTCGACGGCAATATCGACTCGACCCTCATGTGCGCCGATCTCGCGCTCGAGGCTTCGCGCGCGGCGCTCAAGAACGCGGGGCTCGAGGCCGAGCAGCTGGACTGCATCATCGACTCCTCAACCTTGCCCGACTTCGCGTACCCCCACACGGGCTGCGTGCTCCAGGGGAAGTTCGGGCTGACCTCGACACCCGTGTTCAACCTCCAGCAGGGCTGCGCCGGCTTCGTGTACGGCCTGGCCCTGGCCGACCAGCTCATCCGCGGCGGCATGTACCGGCAGATCCTCGTTGTCGGCGCCGAGCTGCTCTCTTCGGCCTTCGACTACACCGACGCCGGCCGGGACATGGCCGTGCTCTTCGCCGACGGCGCGGGGGCGGCTGTGCTGCAGGCGGAGGAAACTGATCCCGCCCGGCCACGGGGGCTCATCTCGCACCACCTCCACTCCGACGGCACCATGCTCGACGCGCTGTCGGGGGAGCTGTGGGGCTCGTCTACCTTCCCGCCGATCTCCAAGAAGAAGATCGACGACGGCCGCACGCGGCCGCGGATGAACGGCCGGGCGGTCTTCGTCCAGGCCGTCCGCCGCGTGCGCGAAGTGGTTCAGGAGTGCCTCGAGGCCAACCGGCTCCAGCCGGCAGACGTCGATCTCTACATCTTCCACCAGGCCAATCTCCGGATCATCGAATCCGTCAGCGAGCACTACAAGATTCCCGCCGCGCGCATGTTCAACAATATCGAGCGCTACGGAAATACGGCGGCCGCATCGGTGCCAATCTGCCTCCACGAGGCGCTTATGGACGGGCGCATCAAGGACGGCGACCTCCTCATGCTGGTGGCCTTCGGGACCGGTTTTTCCTGGGGGGCGACCCTCCTGCGCTGGTGAGGCGCCCGGCGTGCTGACCCGCTGGATCCGCCGCCTGCTCGAGCCCCGGATGCCGGCGAGGCGGGCCCTGGTGCTGGCGGGCGGGGGAGTCATCGGCGGGATGTACGAGGTCGGCGCCCTCGCCGCCCTGGACGAGCGGCTCCCCGGCTTCCGCGCCAATGACTTCGATCTCTACATCGGCTCCAGCTCGGGCTCGGTCGTCTGCGCCCTCATGGCCCAGGGCGTCCGGCCCGTCGAGCTCTACGCGGTGCTCGACGCAGAGCGCGACGACCCGCTGAACTTCCATCGCGGCGCCGTCTACCAGAAGGGCGCCTTCTCCGCTGCGGCGCGCAACCTGGCGCAGTTCGTCTGGGCCATCGGCAAAAAAGCCGTGGCCGGCTTCAGGCTCGAGTGGCCGGACCTGCTGGCCCGCAGCGGCGGGGACATGCCGCCCGGCTTCTTCTCGGTGTCGACGCTCGAGAGCTTCGTCCGCCAGTCGTTCGAGACCAAGGGCTTCCCCAATAGCTTCCGCGAGTGCCCACGCCGGCTGCTGATCCCGGCCATCGACCTCGATCGCGCCCAGCGGGTAGTCTTCGGTCGCGGCGCCTATGCCGACGTGCCGATCTCGGAGGCCATCGCCGCCTCGTCGGCCATCCCGGGATTCTTCGAGCCCTATCGCATCGAGGGCCGGGACTATATCGACGGCGATGTCGGCTATACCGGACACGCGGACGTGGCCGTGGAGGAGGGCGCCACCGTCGTGGTGGTGGTCAACCCGGCGGTGCCCCAGCGCATCGAGAACGCCGGCGCGCCCGAGATCCGTCGTGGCGGTCTCTACGCCATCATGGAGCAGGCCGGGCACATCACCAGCCTCAACCTGTTCGAAGTGGGAGTGCGGGAGCTCCGGCTGCGCCGGCCCGACGTGGAGATGCTCGTGATCCAGCCCGAGCCACGGCCGTCGCCGCTCGTGGGACCGTCCATGGGCTTCGAGTCGAGCCGCGCGGCGCTGCGCTTCGGCTATGCGACGGTGGAAGAGTGGCTCGAGGGCGAGGGCGTCGAGTTCGCCCGCCGCTTCAGCGTCAAGCCCTAACGGCCGGCGGCGCGCATCACTTCGGGGTGACTTCCTCTACGGCGTAGCCCGCGTCGGTCAGATGGCGCTTGATGACGTCGATCTGCTCGCGCCCCGAGGTCTCGAGCGTGAGCTCCACCTCGGTCTCGCCCACGGGCGCCCGGGAGAAGGCGCGATCGTGCTCGATGTGCAGGACATTGGCGCGCGCCTCGGCCACGAGCGCGGTGAGCCGGGCCAGCGTGCCGGGCCGGTCGCGTAGGAGCACGCGCAGGCGGACCAGCCGGCCGTCCTTGACGAGGCCGCGCTCGATCACCCGCGAGATCACGTTGACGTCGATATTGCCGCCGGAGAGCACGAGCACCACCGTCTTGCCCTGCATCGCCACGCGCTTATTGGCCAGCGCCGCCAGCGGCACGGCGCCGGCGCCTTCCACCACCGTCTTCTCGATCTCGAGGAGCAGGAGGATTGCGTTGGCGATCTCTTCCTCGCCGACGCTCACCACTTCATCCACGTAGCGCCGGGTCAGGTCGAAGGTGTGCTCGCCCACGCGCCGCACGGCGATGCCGTCGGCGATCGTGGTCGCGGGCGGCAGCGTGATGCGGTGGCCGGCCTCCATGGCGGCCTTCATCCCGGCCAGCTCGCCGGCCTGAACGCCGACGACGCGCACCGCCGGCCGCCGCGACTTGATCGCGAGCGCGAGGCCGCCGATGAGGCCGCCGCCGCCCACGGGCACGAGGACCGCGTCGAGATCGGGGACCTGCTCGAGCAGCTCGAGTCCGATGGTGCCCTGGCCGGCGATGACGCGCGGATCATCGAAGGGGTGGACGAAGACGAGGTTCCGCTCCGCCTCGATCTCCTTGGCGCGCGCAAAGGCCTCGTCGTAGTTCTCACCGTGCAGCACCACCTCGGCTCCGTGCCGGCGCGCCGAGGTGACCTTGGCCAATGGCGCCCATTCCGGCATGACGATGACCGCGGCGGTGGCCAGGCGCGAGGCGTGGAAGGCCACGGCCAGGCCGTGATTGCCCGCGCTGGCGGCCACGACGCCGCGCCTGCGCTCGGCGGGGGTGAGCTGCAGCAGGAGATTGGCGGCGCCGCGCTCCTTGAAGGAGCCGGTCATCTGGAGGTTCTCGAGCTTGACGAAGACCCGGGCCCCGGTGATCGCGGACAGCGTCTCGGAGTACGGGCAGGGCGAGACATAGATGGTGGCGTGGAGCCGATCGCGCGCCGCCTGGACGTCTTCGGGCGTCATGGTGGTTGGTTGCGTCCTTAGAATGGGATCTCGGGCTCGGCGCGCCCGGGGGACATGAGACCGACGGGCATCAGCGGAGTCGAGTGGGCCCAGGCCATGCGACCCTTCCAGTCGACCAGGATGAGCCCGCCGTGGCCATGCCCTTCCTCGACGAGAACGCTGAGCGCCACCTCGCAGGCCTGGCCGGGATCGTTCACGGCCTTGAGGATCTCGAGCGTTCGCCGCGCGAGCGTTACCCGGATGCTGGCCTCGCCGTCGCCGGTGCAGGAGACGCCGCCGAGCGTGCTCTCGGCATAGGTGCCGCATCCGATCAGCGCCGAATCGCCGACGCGGCCGGGCAGCTTGCCCACCATGCCGCCGGTCGAGGTAGCGGCGGCGATGGTGCCGTCGCGGTCCAGCGCCACTGCGCCTACAGTCCCCGCTCCCACCGCGCTGGGCTGAAGGGCGGCGAGCCGCAGGCGCTGGCGCTCCGTGATGAGCTCGGCGGGATCGCAGAGTGGGATGCCGAAAGCGCGGGCGCGTTCGAGCGCCCCAGGGCCGGCAAAAAGCGAGTGGCGCCCGTCCTCGAGGATCCGCCGCGCGAGGGAGATGGGATTCCTCACTCCCGCGACGGCTCCCACGGCGCCGTTCCGGAGAGCATTGCCCTCCATGATGGAGGCGTCCGTCTCGACCGTGCCGGCCGTGGTGAGCACCGAGCCGTACCCCGCGTTGAACCGCGGATGGTCCTCGAGCGCGCGCACGGCTGCTTCGACGGCATCGAGCGCGGTGCCGCCTTCGGCGAGCGGCTTCCAGCCCGCGGCCACCGCCTCGCGGATTCCCCGGCGGAGCTCATCGCGTCCGTCGGCCGGATCGGCGCCGGCGCCGCCGTGGACGATCAGCGCCGGGACCCGGCTTGCCACGCTTCCACTCCCGCACGTATCATTCCGACGTGATTGTCGGCCAAGTTCTCTCGCAGGACAACTTGAAGCTTCGATCGCTCGCCCGGTGCATCATCGGCTGCCGCCGCTGCCCGCGTCTGGTGCGCCACCGCGAGGTCAGCGCCGCCAGTCCCCCACGCCGCTACCGGGGCCAGGTCTACTGGGCGCGGCCGCTCCCGGGCTTCGGAGATCCGCGTGCGCACCTGCTCCTGATCGGGCTCGCGCCGGCCGCTCATGGCGGCAACCGCACGGGCCGCATGTTCACCGGCGATCGCAGCGGCGACTGGCTGTTCCGCGCGCTGCACGAGGCGGGCTTCGCCAACCGGCCGACGTCCACCGGGATCGGCGACGGCCTCCGGCTTCGGGGCGCCTATATCACCGCGGCGCTTCGCTGCGCGCCCCCCGCCAATAAGCCCATGCCCGTGGAGCTCGGGCGCTGCCAGCCATTCCTCCTGGAAGAGCTCACCCTGCTGAAGCGGGTGAGGGTGGTGGTTCCCCTCGGCAAGATCGCCTGGGACGCCTACTTGCGCGCGCGCCGTGCGCTCGGTCAGCCGGTGCCGCGGCCGCTCCCGAAGTTCGGCCACGGCGCCATTGCCCGGATGCCCGACGGGATCATTCTCCTCGGCTGCTACCATCCGAGCCAGCAGAACACCTTCACCGGCAAGCTCACGCGCCCGATGCTGCGCGCCGTCTTTCGTCGCGCTGCTGGGGTCAGGTCTTGAATTGCTACATTTGCTGACCAAGGTTGTCCATCTCCACCCATAGCGGGTGACGACTTTGGGTAGAAAATGTCGTATTTCAAGACCTGACCCCGAAGTGGATGATGAGGCCGCCGGCGACGATGAGCGCGCCGCCCAAGAGCAGGGAGGCCGGCGGGCGCTCGCCCAGGGTGACGAGGGCGACGACCTGGCTGACGACGAAGAAGAATACGATATAGAGCCCGAGGACACGGCCGAAGGCCAAGGCGGGTTGATTCACGATGAGCCCGTAGGCGGCCAATAGCAGGACGCCGAGCGCGTAGCCCCAGGGACGGCCGGCGAGGCCGAGCCGCATCCCGAGGTCGCCGACCACTTCAGCCGCAGCCGCTGCCACGAGCACGATGATCGTCACGAGCGCCTCCCGCGATGAGGTGGATGAACCGCGTGCTAGTATAGGCCGCTCATGTCGACCCGCGCCTACCAGACGATCTGGGCACTGATCGTCTTCGCCTGGATCACCAATTACCTCATCCGGATGGCGCCCAATGCGCTCTGGCCGCCCATCATGGCCGAGCTGGGGCTCGATTACACGCTGACGGGCTTCCTGTCTACGGCGTTCTTCTACGCGTACATGGGCATGCAGTTTCCGGCCGGCTTCCTCGGCGACCGCTTCGGGCGCAAGCGCATGCTGGTGGCGGGCCTGATGCTGGGCTCGGTGTCCTCGCTGCTCACGGGCCTGGCCGGCTCCTTCCTCGCGCTCTTCGTCGTGCGGCTGCTCACGGGTGCGAGCCAGGGCTTTCTCTTCTCCAATGACCGGGTGATCATCGCGGCCACGACGCCCAAGGACAGGATGGCCCTCGGACAGGGCATCTCGTTCTCGGGCCCGGGCATCGGGACGACGCTTGGTCTCTTGTTCGCTGGCGCGCTCGGAGTCCTGATGCCCTGGCGCGGCGTGTTCTTCGTGTTCGCGGTGCCGCCGCTGCTGGCCGCCGTCCTGATCTGGCGCCTCGTGCCCGAGCCTCCGCACGAGGCCGCGGCCGCCGATCCGAACTGGCCCTTCCGCCGCGTCCTCCGCACGCCCGATTTCTGGCTGCTCGGCGCCACAGGGATCCTGCCGATCTTCGTGCAGTTCACGCTCGCGACGTGGGGCGCGCTCTTCTTCGCCGAAGTGGGGATCACCGACCTCGGCCGCTCGGCCTCGCTGGCCAGCCTGCAGGGTCTCGTCGCTCCGCCCGGGCTGCTGCTCTCGGGCCTCCTCGCCGATAGACTCGAGCGGCGCGGGCTCGAGCGGAAGCTGGTCATCACCGCGAGTCAGTTTCTCGTCGTCGGCGCGGTGGCGGGAATGGGGCTCGTCATCCACGCGCGGGGCCCGGCCTGGCTGCTCACCGCGCTGCTATTGGCCGCGAGCTTCCTGGTCTGGTGCACCTGGGGCCCCGCCTACGCGATCTTGGGCGAGATGTTCCCGCCTTCGGTGCTCGGCAAGGCTTTCGGCCTGTACAACTGCACCTGCTTCATCGGCGCGATCGTGGGCCCGTTGTTCACCGGCGCCGTCAAGGATCTCACTGGCTCTTTCGCCGTCGCGCTCTACGCCGGCGCCGCGCTAGCCGTCGCGAGCGTGGTCACCTCCCTCGCGCTCCGCCCCGCCTTCCGCTTCTCGTCCCGCCCGACGCTTGCCGCTCAGTAGCTGCCGTAGGATAATCGCGACATGAGAACGCTCCGTATTTTCGCGGTGCTGGCCCTTGTCTGCACCGTCGGTGCGGCCCCGGCCGCGGCCGCCGGGCCCGGCCTGGAAGTCACGGAAGCCACGCTGGACAATGGCCTCCGCGTACTGCTCCTCGAAGACCACCGCAGCCCCATCGTCTCGGTGCAGATGTGGTACCGCGTGGGCTCGCGCAACGAGCGCGTGGGCGCCACCGGACTCGCCCACTTCCTCGAGCACATGATGTTCAAGGGGACGCCGACCAATGGCAAGGGGCAGTTCGCGCGCCTCGTGGAGAACAACGGCGGGCAGGACAATGCCTTCACGTCGCAGGACGTCACCTCCTATTACGTCGACATTGCCGCCGACAAGGTGGACATGGTGCTGCGGCTCGAGGCCGACCGGATGCGGCACCTGCTGCTGGACCCGAAGGAGATCGACTCCGAGCGGCAGGTGGTGATGGAGGAGCGCCGCACGCGCACCGAGGACGATCCCGACGGCCTGCTCTCCGAGCAGATGATGGCGACTGCCTTCGAGGCGCTGCCCTACCGGTGGCCGATCATCGGCTGGATGGAAGACATCCAGCGCATCACGCCGGCCCAGCTGCGCGCCTTCTACGACACCTATTACGTGCCCAACAACGCGCTGCTGGTGGTGACGGGCGACCTCAAGGGGCCCGCGCTCCTCGCGCGGATCCGGCAGATCTTCGGCGCGATCCCGCGCGGCCCGGCGACGCCGCCCGTCACCGCGGTGGAGCCTCAGCCGCGCGGCGAGAAGCGCGTGGTCGTGAAGAAGGTCGGAGCGCAGCTGCCGATCGTGAACCTGGCATGGCATGTCCCGAACTTCAAGTCGGCCGACGCGCCCGCGCTCGAGCTGCTCTCGACCATCCTGTCCGAGGGACGCGCCTCCCGGCTGTACCGCAAGCTGGTCTACGAGAAGCGGATGGCTCTCAATGCCGGCGGCGATTACACGTACGGCTCGATGGATCCGAACCTCTTCTGGCTCTTCGCCACGCCCTTGCCCGGCCAGACTCCGGAAGCGCTCGAGGCCGCGCTGCTGGTGGAAATCGAGCTGATCAAGACCGAGCCGGTGCCCGAGGAGGAGCTCGAGCGCGCCAAGAACCAGATCGAAGCCTCGTTCGTCTGGCGGCAGGACTCCGTGCACTCACGCGGCAGCAGCCTGGCGCGCTTCGAGCTGCAAGGCTCGTGGCGGGGGCTCGAGGCCTTCGTCCCCCTCATCCGCGCGGTGACGGCAGCCGATCTGCAGCGCGTGGCGCGCGCCTATTTCCCCACGGATCGGAAGACCGTCGGCATCCTCCTGCCCGACGAGCCGGTCAAGCCGGCGGGCAAATAGCCGCGGTGCGCGCCTACGCCACCAAGGGGGCGCTCGCCCTCGGCGTGCTCCTCGTCCTGGGGCTCGCCTATGCCTATGGCGGCCGGCTCTTCGGTCCCGGCGTCAAGCCCGTCGTCAGCGTCACGGGCACCATCGAGGCGCTCCAGGTCGACGTGAGCGCCAAGATCGCGGGACGGATCGTGGCCCGCCCGGTCCAGGAAGGCGATCGTGTCACCGCGGGCCAGCTCCTCGTCCAGCTCGACGACTCGGAGCTCGCCGCCGACGTGCGGCGCCAGGAGGCCGCGGTGCGCGCCGCGCGGGCCACGCTGCGCGACCTGCTGGCGGGGCCGAGAAAAGAGGAGATCGAGGACGCCCGCGCGGCCCTGCAGAGCACCGAGGCCACGCGCTGGATGACCGAGCGCGATTACCGGCGCGCCGAGGAGCTCTCCAGGCAGAAGCTGATCGCCGCCCAGGAAGTGGATCGGGCGCGCCAGGCCTACGACGTCGCGGCGGCCCAGGAGAGATCCGCGCGTCAACGCCTGAATCTCCTCCTGGCCGGCTCGCGCCCCGAGCAGATCGAGGCGGCGCGCCAGCAGCTCTCCCAGGCGGACCAGGCGCTGGCCATGTCGCGCAGCCGCCTCAAGGAGATGACGATCTTCTCCCCACTCGACGGCGTGGTGCTCCGGAAGAACCTCGAGGTGGGCGAGGTGGCCAACCCGGGCGTGTCCATCCTCACGCTCATGAATCCGAAGGAGATCTGGGTGCGCGCCTATGTGCCCGAAGAGGACATCGGCCGCATCAAGGTCGGTGATCCGGCGCGCGTGATGGTGGACGCCTATCCCGGCCGGACCTTTCCGGGCCGGATCATCGAGATCGCCTCCGAGGCCGAGTTCACCCCCAAGAACGTGCAGACCAAGAAGGAGCGGGTGAACCTCGTCTTCCGCATCAAGATCGCCGTGGACAACCCCGAGGGCATCCTCAAGCCCGGGCTGCCCGCCGATGCCGACATCGGCTGATCCGGGCTTCGCCGTCGTCACCGACGGGCTCACCCGCCGCTTCGGCAAGCGCGTGGCCGTGGACCACGTGAGCATGCGGGTGCGCGTGGGAGAGCTCTACGGCTTCCTCGGCCCCAACGGCGCCGGCAAGTCCACGATGCTGCGCATGCTCTGCGGATTGCTCGAGCCCAGCGAGGGCAATGGCACGGTGCTGGGCCTCGACCTCCGGCGGGAGTCCGAGCGCATCAAATCGATGATCGGCTACATGTCGCAGAAGTTCTCGCTGTACGACGAGCTGACGGTGAACGAGAACCTCACGTTCTATACGCGGGCCTACATGGTCCCGCGCGCGACGCGGGGGGCCCGGATCGCGCAGATGGTCCAGCTGGCGGATCTCACGGGACGGGAGCGCCAGCAGGCGGGTCAGCTCTCCGGCGGCTACCGCCAGCGCTTGGCCTTGGCCTGCGCGCTCGTGCACTCGCCGCGCCTCATCTTCCTCGACGAGCCCACGGCTGGGGTGGACCCGGTGTCGCGGCGGAACTTCTGGGGGCTGGTCCGCCGCCTGGCCGACGAGGGGACGACCATTATCGTCACCACCCATTACATGGACGAGGCCGAGCTCTGCGACACCCTGGGCTTCATCTACCAGGGCCAGCTCATTGCCCAGGGCTCGCCCCAGACGATCAAGACCGAGACGTTCCGGCAGCCCGTGGTGGAGGCGGAGGTCGGTGAGATCCGGCGGGCGGCGGACGCCCTCGGAGAATGGGACGCCGTCGAGGACGTCGTCCGGGTCGGCACCCGGCTGAGGCTGGTTCTCGCGGACGACCGGACGTCGGCGGCCGACGTGGAGGCCTATCTCAAGCGCGCGGGGTACGACGTGCATTGGGTCCAGAGCGTCGAGCCCTCGGTGGAGGACCTCTTCGTCTCGTTCGTGGACAAGCAGCGCAAGACGCGGCTCCGCGAGCAGCTCCGGGCGCTCCAGGCGTCCCCTCACCCTGACCCTCTCCCTGGAAGGGAGAGGGAGTCTGGAATCCTCAAAGGTGAGGGGGAGTAACCCATGGCCTCCCGGCTGCTCGGGATGATCGTGAAGGAGTTCATCCACCTCAGGCGCGACATGCTGGCGCTCGTCTTGGCCCTGGTGGTGCCGGTGGCGATGCTCTTCATCTTCGGCTGGGCCATCAATACCGACGTCAAGCACATCCCCACGGCGGTCTTCGAGCAGTCGGGCAGCCTGGAGGCCCAGACCTTCCTCGAGGCCATGGCCAACAGCCAGTACTTCGACATCCGCTACCGGGTGCGCAGCCTCCGCGAGCTCACGCAGCTCGTCGACGAAGGCAAGGCCAAGGTCGGTGTCGTCATTCCGCCGGATTACGCGCGCAAGCTGGCGCGCCGGCAGGCGGAGGTGCAGGTGATCGTGGACGCCTCGGACCCCTTGGTGGCGACGTCGGGGATCAACGCAGCCGTCTCGCTGGGCGCCGCGCGCTCGCTGCAGATCGTCACCGAAACCGCGGGCACGGCGGGGGTGCGCAATGTCGACCCGCCGCTGGACGTGCGCGTGCGCGCCTGGTACAACCCCGATCTCGTCTCGGCCATCTTCATCGTGCCGGGGCTCGTCGGGGCGCTCCTGATGCAGACGACGATCACGGCGATGGCCGTGTCCGTCGTGCGCGAGCGGGAGCGGGGGACGCTCGAGGCGCTGATCGTGAGCCCGATTCGTCGCTGGGAGCTGCTGCTGGGCAAGATCATCCCGAACCTCGTGGTCGCCTACGGGCAGATGACGGGGGCCTTGCTCGTGGCCCACTTCGTCTTCGACGTGCCGATCCGCGGGAGCCTGCCACTGCTGTACGCGCTCTCGGCGATCTTCATGATGGGCACGCTGGGCATCGGCATCTTCGTGTCCACGGCTTCGCGCACGGTCCCGCAGGCCATGCAGTTCGCGTTCCTGACCTTCCTGCCCTCGATTTACCTGTCGGGCCTGCTCTTCCCCATCGAGGGCATGCCGCCGGCCGCGCAGTACCTGTCCACGGTCATCCCCTTGACCTACTTCCTTCGAATCGTGCGCGGCATCGTGCTCAAGGGCGTGGGCTTCGGCTATCTGTGGCCCAGCCTGGTGCCGCTGCTGATCTTCGGAATCGTCATCTTCTCGCTCGCCGTCTTCAAATTCCGCAAACAGCTCGACTGAGGAGTCTCCCATGCGCGCGCTCCGCTATTCCCGGCTTCTCTCGTCTCTCCTGCTCCTCGGCGCCGTGGCTCCGGGCAGCGCCGCCGCGCCTCTGGCTCACCGCGAGGTTCTGCCGAACGGCATCCGGCTGCTCGTGGCGGAGCGCCCGGCGATCCCTATCGTCGTGGTGCGCGTGTCGATCCGGGCGGGCTCGGTCTTCGATCCGCCCGACGCTGGAGGTCTCGCGAATCTCACGGCCGACCTGCTGACGCGGGGCACGGCCAAGCGGACGGCGCCCGAGCTGGATCGCGCCATCGAGTTCGTCGGCGGCAGCCTCGAAACCGACGCCGGGCGCGACACTGCCGCCGTGAGCCTGGCCGTGCTGAAGAAAGACCTCGACCTCGGGCTGGATCTGCTGGCCGAGGTGCTGCTCCAGCCGGCCTTTCCCGAGGACGAGCTCAAGCGCAAGGTGACCGACATCCAGGCGGCCATCCGGCGATCCGAAGAGAATCCCGAGAGCGTGGCCGGGCGGGAGCTGGCGCGGGTGCTCTACCCGGGCCATCCCTACGCGCGCCCCACCTCGGGCACCGTGGAATCCGTGGGCCGGCTGACGCGCGAGCAGGTTATGCGGTTCCACCGCGAGCGCTACCGGCCCGACGCCACGGCGATCGCCGTCGTTGGCGACGTGACGGAGCAGGGGATTCGCGAGGCGCTCCTGCGGCGGCTCGGCGGGTGGTCCGCGCCGGCCACGCCTCTGCCGGTCATCCCCATGACGCCCGCGAAGCCTCCGGTGGAATCGCGCAAGCTCTCGCGCGAGCTGACCCAGGCGACGGTATACTTCGGCGCTCCCGCGGTCCGCCAGGATCATCCCGACTACTTTCCTCTGCTGGTGGCCAATTACGTCCTGGGCGGCGGCTCGGCATCGAGGCTCTACACGCGCGTGCGCGAGGAGCGCGGACTGGCCTATGCCGTGTATGGCAGCATCTTGCCCGGTCGCTACGGCGCCGGCTACGTCGTGTCGCTTCAGACGCGGGTCGAGGCGGTGGCGGAAGCGGCGCAGCTCGTGAAGGAGGAGATGGCGCGCATGGGGCGTCAGCCGGTGGCCGATCGTGAGCTGGCGCTGGCGAAGGCCTATCTGATCGGCAGTTTCCCGCTCCGCCTCGACACCTCGGCGAAGGTGGCGGGGCTGTTGATCGGCATCGAGGAGAACGGGCTGGGGCTCGACTATCCGGAGCGCTTCAAGGCCGAGGTCGCCAAGGTCACCGCGGCCGATGTCCAGCGCGTCGCCAAGCGCTACCTGGACCCGGCGGGCTTCTCGTCGGTGATGGTCAGCCGGTAGCGCGGCGACGGCCTCGCGTTCCCTTGCGGCGGCGCCCCGGACCGCCGCAAGCGCTGTGCTACAATACGCGCCACATGAGTCGAAAACACTCATGGCGCGCTGCTGTGCTGCTCCTCGCGGCCGCGCTCGCGCTGGCTCCCGCGCCTCCCGTCGACGCGGCGCTGCTCGTCCTGGCGGAGCGAGACCGGAGCGAGGCGATTCGCGTCGGCAAGCGCAGCGTGCTCGCTGAGGAGTTCGGCGCCGAATGGAAAGTCGCGGGCGTCGGCGGCCAGTCCGTCGTCGTCATGACGGCGTTCCATCGCCTGGCGCTGGCGGCACGGAACTCGGCGTTCCAGAACCGCGAGTTGAAACCGAAGGACATCGACTCGCTGCTCAAGGAGTACGACGGCAAGCTGATCTTCTGGGCCACGCTGCGGGGCGCGAAGGCCGACTTCGCGCGGTTCTACGCGCCTGTTCTCCTGGTCCAGCAGGAGGAGATCAGGCCCACGTTCACGCAGAACGAGCGCACCGCGAAGCCGGACGAGGATGGGCGCTTCACGGCGCGCTGCATTTACGTGTTCCCGGTCGAGGGGCTCGATCCCAAGGCGAAGCTGCTGCTGGTCGTGCGGGACCCGGACGAGAGACAGGTCGCGCGATTCACGGTCGATCTCTCGGCCATGCGGTGAGTGGGAGCAATTCCGCGATTAAAGGAGAAACTCCATGAAGGCGATCCGCATCCACGCGCCGGGCGGCCCGGAGGCGCTCAAGTTCGAGGACGTGCCCGAGCCGACGCCCGCTGCCGGCCAGGCCCTCGTCAAGCTCGACGCCGCCGGCGTGAACTTCATCGACGTGTATTTCCGCACGGGCCAGTACAAGGCGCCGCTGCCGATGACGATCGGGCTCGAGGGCGCGGGCACCGTGACCGCGGTGGGCCCCGGGGTCACCGAGATCAAAGTCGGCGACAAGGTGGCCTGGACGGGTGTGCCCGGCTCCTACGCTCAGATGACCGCGGTCCCCGCCGACAGGCTCGTCAAGCTCCCCGCGGGGCTGGCGCCGAAGGACGGCGCCGCGGCCATGCTCCAGGGGATGACGGCGCACTACCTCGTCAAGTCGAGCTATCCGCTGAAGAAGGGCGACTGGTGCCTGGTCCAGGCGGCGGCCGGCGGCATGGGCCTGCTGCTCTGCCAGCTGGGCAAGATGCTGGGCGCCACCGTGATCGGCACGGTGTCGACCGAGGAGAAGGCGGCGCTGGCGAGGGCGGCGGGCGCCGAGCACGTCATCCTCTACACCAAGCAGGATTTCGAGGCTGAAGTGAAGCGCATCACGAATGGCCGCGGCGTGGACGTCGTCTATGACGGCGTGGGCGTCACGACATTCGACAAGGGACTCAGCTGCCTCCGGCCGCGCGGCTTCATGATCCTGTTCGGCGCGGCCAGCGGCCCCGTGCCGTCGCTGGACCTGCAGGTGCTGAACACGCGAGGCTCGCTCTACGTCCAGCGGCCCAGCCTGAACCACCATATCGTCACCCGCGAGGAGCTCGTCCAGCGGGCGGGCGAAGTGCTCGGCTGGATCCGCGACGGCAAGCTCAAGCTCCGCGTCGAGCATCAGTTCCCGTTGGCCCAGGCCGCTGAGGCCCACAAGGCCCTCGAGGGCCGCAAGACGACGGGGAAGATTCTCCTCATCCCCAATTGACGCCCATCGTTTCCCCTCACCCTGCCCTCTCCCCCTCGTCACCCTCTCCCCACTGGGGAGAGGGCAGGGGTGAGGGGCGAAGGGCAAGGCCGATATGAACATCGCCCAGGTCCTCGAGCGGTCCGCCCATCAGCATCCCGAGCGGATCGCGCTGGTGTTCAAAGACCGGCAGTGGACTTTCGCGGAGCTGGACCAGGCCGCCTCGCGGCTCGCCTCGGGGCTTCGCGCTCTCGGTCTGAAGGCGGGCAGCCGCATCGGGCTGCACCTGCCCAATAGCCCCGCCTTTGTCGCCGCCTACTACGCCGCCAACAAGATCGGCGTGGTCCCCATCGCCCTCAACGTCACCTATGCCACCGAGGAGATCGCCTATATCGTCGGCGACGGCGAGGCCGCGGCGATCGTCACCGCCGAGTCCGTCGCCGCCCAGTTGCCGCCGCCGGACCGCATGCCATCCGTCAAGCACGTCATCCGCGACGCGCTGGCCGTGGAGGGCAACCCGGGGCTCCGCGCGCTGGAGCAGGACCGGCATGATACCTGCGCCATTCTCTACACCTCGGCTACCACGGGGCGCCCCAAGGGCGTCATGCTCACACACGAAAACGTGACGTCGAATGTCGAGGCGACCAACCGCCACCTGCGGATGACGCGCGAGGACCGCGGGCTCTGCGCGCTGCCGCTCTTCCACTGCTTCGGCCAGAACTTCATCATGAACGCCCTGGTCAGCTGCGGCGGGACCCTGGTGCTCCAGGAGCGCTTCGTGCTCGAGGAATTCCTGGCCGCGGTGCCCGCCCACAAGATCACGCTCTTCTACGCGGTGCCGACCATGTACATCCTGATGCTGGCCTCAGGCCTGAAAGGGCGGGACCTGTCTTCCCTCAGGCTCTGCTTCTCCGCCGCGGCGAGCCTGCCGGCCGAGGCCGAGCGGCAGTGGAAGGAGCGGACCGGCCACGACATCCATCAGGGCTATGGGCTCACCGAGTGCTCGCCCTTCGCCTCGTACAACCACGACACCGCTTTCCGGCCGGGCTCCATCGGGACGCCGATCACCGAGGTGCAGATGAAGGTGGCCGATCCCGGCACCGGGAAGGAGGTGCCCGACGGCGAGTTGGGCGAGATCCTGATCAAGGGCCCCAATGTGATGAAGGGCTACTTCCGCAACCCGGGGGCGACGGCCGAGGCCATCCGCCAGGGCTGGCTGCACTCGGGCGACATCGGCTACCGCGACGCCGACGGGTACTTCTTCATCGTGGATCGCGTCAAGGACATGATCAATGTGGCCGGGTTCAAGGTTTTCCCGCGAGAGGTGGAGGAGGTGCTGTTCCTGCACCCCGCGGTCAAGGAGGCGGCGGTGATCGGCATGCCGGACCCGGTGCGCGGCGAGGCCGTCAAGGCCTTCGTCGTGCTGAAGGAAGGAGCCGAGGCCGACGCCGAGGCGCTGCGCGCGCTCTGCCGCGACAAGATCGCGTCGTACAAGGTCCCCGAGGCCGTGGAGTTCATCGCCGCCCTGCCGAAGAATCCCACGGGCAAGATCCTCAAGAAGGAGCTGCGCAAGCCGCGGTAGCGTCGCGGGTCCCCCATGCTCAAGTGGATCGCCATCGCGCTCGGGGCGCTCGCGCTGCTGATGGTGGGCGCGGCGCTGGCGCTGCCTTATCTGCTCGACACGCCGGCCATCCAGGCCTATGTCTCCCAGGCTGCGGCCCATGCGCTGAGCCGTCCGGTGAAATTCACGTCCCTGTCGATCTCAGCGCTGCCCCTGCCTAGCGTGAGGCTTCGCGGGCTTCAGATTGCGGAGGATCCGGCTTTCGGGACGGCGCCATTCCTCACCGTCGCCGAGGGGCAGCTCGGCATCCGCCTCTGGCCGCTCTTCTCGGGCCGCGTCGAGCTGGCAAATCTCACGCTCGAGGAGCCACACGTCTCGCTGGTGGAGGATGCCGCGGGTCGCTGGAACCTGGCGACGCTCGGCGGGGCAGGGACGCCCGCCGCGGCGCCCAGAGCGGGCGCGGGCCGGAGCAGCGGGGCGAGCGCGAGCGGCCTGCCGATTTCGAGCCTG
>JBKPCB010000118.1:0-3814 GCA_046727155.1 Candidatus Methylomirabilota bacterium
ACGTCGTGCGTAATCGGGCTCGAGCCAGGGATCGAGTTGCCGCCGCTGTGAGACATGACGCAGAGCCCATGCTTCTGCGCGCGTCGAACGTCCGGCTCGCCGTCGCGCGGATGAGCGTAGCCGCCGAAGCCGTACTTCGCGTGGCGCACGCCGTGCTTCGCCATCTCCGCGAAGTCCTCATCGGTCAGTCCCGGCTCGAGCACGACAGAGCCGGCGTTGACTTTCATCCCGTTGGGACGGAAATGCTCAAAGCACTTGGCGGCCGCGATGGCGAGTGCCTTGGAGGCGGCCGGATCGTGCGGTCGGCCGGGCGCGTGCACGCCCTCACCCGCTGAGACGACCGACGTGATGCCGCCGTGGACGTAGGAGTCGAGAAAGTCGACGGTCTTCTGCCGCGGTGTGTAGTCGCCGAGGACCACGTGACAGTGCGAGTCGACGAGGCCCGGGATGACCGTCGTGCCGCGACAGTCGACAATTACGTCGGCACGCGCCGCGTTCGTCCGGCTCACCGCCCCGAGCGCCGTGATGCGGCCGCTCTCGGCCAACAGCGATTCAGCCTCTGTCCGAGGCGCACCGAGGTCACCCGTGACGAGCGTTCCGATGTTGACGAGCCCGAGCGTCGGCACCGCAGGAGGTGTACCACAGTGCGGTGCCGACGAGCACCGCTATCGGTTCATCGCTCGCTTGACCACCATCGCGGCGATGCCCGCGAGCGCCGCCTTCGCGAGCGGCGAGCTCAGGATCTCGGCCATGCCGCCGCCCGCCGGCTGGCTGCCGGCACCGGACGGTCGGGTGCCGCCGCCCGACGGCTGGGCGCCGCCCTTTTCGCCGCTGCCGGCTCCGAACAAGTCGCGCAACCGGCCGGGCGTGTCGTGCAAGTTGGTGAGGACCTGGCTCAGATCGCGCGGATTCGTGCTCACGTCGCCGGACAACGGCACGCCTTTGGCCTCTGCCCGCTGCTGCAGCATCTTGACGAACCCGGCGCGCTCCTCGGGCGATAGCCGTGCGAGCGCGTCCTGTGCCGCCTGCATGTACTCGTCACGCGGAACTGCGTGCGCGACGTCGCGATATCGCTCGATCACCTCCTGGTCGGAGTAGCCTTCGGACGGATGCCCTTGATCGTAGCGGCGCACGAAGTCGGAGTAGTCCTGCCGGTCGAAAATGCCCATTGCTGCCCCCATCTCAGACCTCGATGATGACGTCGCGAGACGAGCGTCGATAATGGGGCGGCCGGCAATGAAGGGCCGAATGTCTGGGGGGCGCGCGGCGAATGGCGGTAGTCAGTACTCGCCGAGGCAGCGGTCGACCGCGGCTTTCGCCCGTGCCCAGTCGTACGCGCGGAACATCCGCGTGTTCACCACCGGCTGCGCGGCGGAGTAGAACATCTCGTACTGCAGCTGACGGCCGCCGAACTCGGTGCCGACGAAATCCCACACGAGCTTGAGCAGCTTCACGCGTTCGCGCGCGCTGGCCGTGGCCCCGCGCATGAATCGCTCGACGTCGGCACGCGTCTCGGCGCTCGTGAAAGACGCCTCCGAGGACGGCAGCTGCTGGAAAGCGCCGCCGGCCAGCTCGCGAATCGCGCGCAGCATGTCAACGATCAGGCGGCGCTGCAGGCTCATGCCGGCGTAGACGTACTGCGGGTGCGGCCGCGCCACGCCGTCGCGGATCAGCGGGTGGCGCTCGGCCGCCTGCACGAGCGCGTCGAACGTCGCGCACAGCGCCGCGATGTCGCCGCCCAGCGAGGCCTGGGCTTCGGGCTTTCGGTCGGCCGCGTGGACCTCGAGCAGCTTCAGTGCCAGGCCGGCCATGAACTCCAGCTTCACGGTGAAGCGGACGAGCGACTGGAAATTGGCGAGCGTGTGAGAGGGCGACTCGTGGAACTGCGCATTGACGAGATCGACGTTGCGGTACACGAATACCTGCTCCCACGGCACGTAGACGTCGTCGAAGACGACCGTCGCGTCGACCTCATCGAAGCGCGACGACAGCGGGTAATCGAACACGCTCGTCGTTCCCTGCGCATACGGCCGGCGCGGATAGATGCGGAGGCCCGGCGCATTCACCGGCGTGACGAACGACAGCGCGTAATCGTCGTCGCCGGGCACGAGCGGCGTGATGTACGAGATGAAGAGCCAGTCGGCCAGCACGGCCGAGGTCGTGATGCCCTGAGCGCCGCGGACCACGATGCCGCCATCGCGCTCGGCCACGACGCCGGGATAGAGCCACGGCTCGGGCTGACGGTGCGCGGGCTGGCTGCGATCGATCTGCAGCGGCACGATGCCATACGCGACGTAGAGATCCTCGTCGCGCGCGCGCTCGTAGAACCGGACGACGTTGTCGCCGAACCGCACACCGCCGCGGTCGAACAGCTGGCGCCAGCCGGCGAACGCGCTCAGCACGCACGCAACGTGATCGGGCGTGCGACCCATGAGGCCATACGAAGGCTCGGCCCAGAGCCGGTGCGCGCGTCGCCGAGCGCCGAGATCTTCCGCCGAGCGCGGCACGAGCCACATCGTGCTGTGTCGCCTGCCGGTTGCCGGATCCACCCAGGTCGTCGCCTTCTCGGCTTCGGGCGCGCGCGCGAGATCCCACGTCTGCGCGATGCGCCGGATCGGCTCCGCGAAGGCGGGATGCTTGGCGACGTCGGCGACGCGCTCGCCGTCCAGAAACACCGCGCGGCCGTCGTTGAGGCTCGCGAGATAGTGGTCGCCACTCCGCATGGCGGGGCAAACCTTGCCACACCGGTCGGCTAATGACAAACCGGCGACCCGATGATAGCGTCTCGCCGCCGTGGGTCGCCCGCCGCTCATCGTCGTGTTCGTCGCCATCGTCGTCATCGCGCTCGGGGAGCTGGGCGGCGCCGTGCTCTCGCAGCTGCGTCCTGCCACGGCGCGCTGGGCCGCGGCGCGCATCGCCGCGAATCCCACCATGCACGGCCTCACCGGCTCGGCGGAGTACGACGACGCCGTGCGCGAGCGCACCGTCTTCGCCACCGAAGCGGGCCTCTCGTTCTTCCACACGCACGCCGAGGGGACCGGTCTCGTGTTGTTCTTCGCGGCCACGCTGGTGGCCAGCGTCGTCCGCCGGCGCGCCGCGCGCGCGACGCTCTATACGCTGCTGACCCTGGGCGCGCTCTTTCCGCTGGGCTATCTGGTGTACGCGCTCGCGGTCCTGAGCCTCGGCCGGGACAGCGGCATCGAGCTTGCCGAGACGTGGGTGCTCACGCCGCTGGGCTCGGCCGCGATCGCGGGTCTCGCGGGTCTGGCGGCGGCTCTCGCGCGGCGATGATTTCGCCGCCGACTGCGACGTGGCGGCTCCCGCCGCGCGGCGTCCTCCTGGCCGCCGTCCTGCTGCTCGTTGCGGCGGAACTCGGCGGCGCCGGCATGGGGCGCTACAAGGTCGAGCTGGCGCGCTGGGCGCGGACCGGCATGCTGGCGCATCCCGGGGCTCACGGTCTCGTGGGTGTGCGCGATGTCGACGAGCGCGTGCTCGACGAAGCGCTCTTCCGCTTCGATGCCGGCCTGCGACTCTTCCACATGCATGCCGAGGGTATGGCGCTCGTGGTCATCGCCACCACCACCGTGGCGTCCACGCTGGCTCGCTCGCCCGGCGCCCGACGGGTCCTCATCCTTCTTCTCACGGTCGGCGGCGTCGGTTATCCTCTCGGCTACCTGGTCTGGAGCGCGCTCATCCCGGCATACGGCGTGGAGAGGAGCAAGGCCATCGCCGAATACCTCCTGTGGATACCGTTCGGCGGCGCGACGATCGCCGCGCTGCTGTGGCTGGCCGCTCTGACGGCCGCACGCGTGGT
>JBKPCB010000119.1:0-8521 GCA_046727155.1 Candidatus Methylomirabilota bacterium
GTTCCCGTGGTCCTGACTGACTCTTCCCGTACCAGTATGCCGCCACGATGGCGGTGGCCCCGACAGCCACCATCAGAACATCCTTTGTACTCATTTCGTCGTCTCCTTCGCCTGACTCCACCGAGCGTGATGGCGATTCGAGGACGGCTCATCACAGTTCGAGCAGCTTCTTCACCGCCTCGCCAATGAGCGCATCACGGACAGGCTTCATCGCTTCCCACACCTTCGGCGCGTCCTTCCGAATCCGCTCCCACAGTGCGACGGCTTTCGTGTCACCCGGTTCTAGCTCCTGCAATCGCTCAACGGCTGCGCGGAGTTCGTGACGGGTAGCAGCAGGAATGTCGTGCGCTGCCTGTAGCTTGTGTTGAATCCATTGGATGAGTTGAGGACGCGTGAGCCACGGCGCGGATGTCCCACACTTCGTGCAAAACTTCTCCCCTGCGCTTGGATTCCCGAGACGGGAAGGAGCCAGCGGCCAGCGGTTTCCACAAGTGGGGCAGTCTCGGAACAGCAGCACTCCATGGCGAGAGCAGATGGCATCTTCGGCCGAAACCACCCGTCGATTGACACCGTGTCCGGTCGCGGGGCAGACGTAGAGCATCGAGGGCTACGCTATCACAAAGGGTCTGGCTTTTTCTCCGTGCCCTCGCCTACACTTGACGCATGAGCATGAATGAGACTGTGTACCTTGGGGTGAACCTCGCCCTGTCTCGCTGTCCCTACTGCGGGATCGCCAAGCCACTTCTCGCCCGCCATGGTGACGGCCTAGTCACCGGCGGGGAACGTGGGAGACGTTGGTGGCGCATCTATGTCTGTACCGTATGCGGTGGTGTGGTCACAGCGGCTTCGGAGTCGGACAGCGGTCTCGTCACGGAACACTACCCGTTTCGCGGAGGTCTGAGTGAGTAGCCGGTCACATAGGTAGAGCTACGCCACGATCCAGCGCCAATGCTCCGCGAAGTGTTGGAGAACATTGGACGCTCAAGCGGACTGGTAATCCGTTGACGAATTACCCGGCTACTTAGAGAGACATTCTGGCCCATCTACGGACAATTACCCCCTACCTGAGACTAGAGGAGCGGACATTATCCCCTCGCTAACGGAGAACCTACGCTTGGGGCCGTGGGCCTCGCCGTGGGTCTCGACCTCATCAGGGGGCGCGGGCGGGTGGCGGGTGAGCGCGAGCCTGAGACGGCTTGATCGGGTGGGGCTGTTCCTTCTATACCCCCACACCTTGAACCCCTTGACGCAGCGCTGGCATTCACTCTGCCCTCGGGCAAGCCGAAGCGTGCTTGTTCTGTACTGACAGAAGTGTAATACTGTACGTACGGAGGGCTCGCCCATGCGGAAGAAGCTGACGAAGACAGGCAACAGCCTGGCGCTCGTGCTGGATAAGCCGCTGCTGGATCAGGTTGGGATCGACGCCGCCACCCCGCTGGAGGTGTCGACGGACGGGGAGGTCATCGTGATCTCGCCCGTCCGGGATCGGCGACGGACGCTCAAGCTCAAGAAGGTGGTGGCAGAGGCCCACCGGCGGTACGGAGGGGCGTTCAGGCGGCTGGCTGATTCGTGACGGTGGTCTTTCTTTCGCTTGACGAAGTGCTGGCGCTGCACGCCGACCTGATCGCGCGATACGGAGGGAGCCCCGGGATTCGAGACATGGGCGGGCTGGACTCTGCCTTGGCCATGCCGCGCGCGACCTTCGGAGGCCGGTGGCTGCACGAGAGCCTGCACGAGATGGCCGCAGCGTACCTCTTTCATCTGGTCCAAGGGCATGCCTTCATTGACGGCAACAAGCGCGTGGGCCTCATGGCGATGCTCGCGTTCTTGGGCTTGAACTCTTTGCGGCTGGTCGCGAAGGAAGCGGAAGTGGTCGAGCTGGTGCTTGGGGTGGCGACAGGCCGAGTCAGTAAGGCCGAGGTCGCCGTTTTCCTCCAGCGTCACACCCGTGCCCGGCGGCGGTAGGGCGCTCGGAGCGCTGGCTACCCCCCGTCGCGCCACTCGTAGTTGACGATGCGCAGGCGGTAGCTGGCGCCGGGGTGCTTGATAGGCACCACGAAGTAGGTGCGGGTGAGCAAGGGGACCAGGCCGGGGATATAGGCGAGGGTGGTATTGGTCACCTGACCTGAGGCATCAAGCGTCTCCACGACCACCCGCACATTGATGGCCGCGCGCATGTAGTCGTTGTAGAGATAGCCCTCGATCTCGGGCCGGCCCTTTTTATCCTGGACCACCTCCCATTCGAAGCGCAGGAACTGATTCGCCCCCGAGGGGCTGCTGATGGGGGCGGCCGGGGCGGGGGAGGCGGGGGAGGCGGTTAGGAGCAGCGTCAGCAGCAGCGCCAGGGCCAGGGGAATGCGCATGGGGCTTTCCTTTCGCTGCTGATTGGATGCGCCGGACGGGCCCCTGAGGTTCAGGCTTGCTGGCGGGCGGGCTCGCTGACGCGGCCCGGGGGCTGGGGCGGCGGCACCATGCGGGCACCGATGCGGCGGGCATGGCGGACGATCTCGCGGAGGTAATCCACCATGGCCAGATAGGCGCTCGAGGCTTTGGGCAGGCAGACGCCCTCGATCAGGCGCTCCTCATGGGCGCGGGCGAAATCGCTGGCCATCTCGTGAAAGCGCATGCTCTCCAGCTCGACATGCTGGGCCAGCACGCGATTGCGGGTCAGCGCCAGATCGCGCGCGCATTCCAGCAGCTCGCTGGCCTTCTCCATCAGCTGGTTGATCTCGCGGGTGCCGCGCTCCGTGAACACCGTGCCCTCGCTCCACATCGTCCGCAGGCAGCGGACGAGCCCCTCGGTGGCATCGCCCACGCGCTCGAGATGGGCGGGGATGAAGGTCAGCCCGTTGCCCAAGGGATCCGTGGCCAGCAGGCGCTCGGTGAGATCCTTCTCGCGCTTGTGGATGCTGCGGCCGATGGCGGCGGCCAGCTCGAGGCCGGCGGCATCGTGGCGCCGGTAGGAGGCCCAGGTCAGGGCCAGCATCTCAATCGTGTCCTGGAACATGGGCTGGAGCTGCTCGGCGGAGGCGGTGGTCATGACGGCATCTCCTTGCTGCGAGCGATGACTTGCTTTGCATCGTAGCGCCGCGGTCAAGGCTCTCCAATCCCTGCTAACTGCAATGCGTCAGCGGCGGCCGTGGGCGAGCTGCCGGGCTTCGGGGAGCGCGCGCAGCCGCCCCATGGCATAGACGCCGAGGGCCGGGCCCGGGGCCAGAAGCGCGAAGGCCCAGGCCCAGCCGATCCAGCCGACCACGGGCGGGATCAGCCAGATCGAGGCCATGGTCAAGGCGAAGCCCACGCAGGTCTGGGTGGTCAGGGCCGTGCCCACATAGGCCGGTGGGGCCAGCTCGGTGATGGCGGTGGAGAACTGGGCGGAGTCGGCGATGACGCTGATGCCCCAGAGGACGGCAAGGAGAAAAGTCAGGGCCGGCGGGCCGCCGAAGGTCAGCCCGATGAGCACGGCGCAGCAGCCCGAGCAGGCCATGGCCGCCATGGTGAGCAGGGTGCGCCCCCAGCGATCGGCCAAGGCGCCGCCCGCATAGCAGCCGAGGGCGCCGCCCAGCCCCATGGCCACGAAGGTGGCGGCGCTGGCATTGAGCCCGAGATAGCTGCCGCCACCGCGGGCCTCGAGGCTCGCGGCCATGAAGAGCCCGATCCAGGCCCACATGGCGTAGAGCTCCCACATGTGACCGAAGTAGCCGAAGCAGGCCAGCCGCGCGGGCCGCTCGGTGAAGACGGCGCCGGCCATGCGGAAATCGAAGCGCGCGCCGGGGAAGCGGTCGGGGCCTTCGTGCACGAAGAGGGCGACGATGATGGCGGCCAGAAAGGCCAGCCCGGAGGCGGCCAGCAATGTCCCGCGCCAGGGCAAATCGGTGAGGCCGCGGATTAGATGTGGGGCGGCCGAGCCCAGGGTGAGGGCGCCGATCAGGATGCCGATGGCCAGGCCCCGGCCCTGGCGAAACCAGGTGGCCACGATCTTCATCGCGGGCGGATAGGCGCAGGCCATACAGAGGCCGGTGACGAAGCGGAGGGCGAGCGCCGCGCCCAGGCCCTCCACCCAAAGCGCCAGGGCGGCATTGGCGGCGGCCCCGACCAGGGCGCCCCCTATCATTAAATAGCGCGGCGGCAGGACATCGGGCAGGTTGGCCAGGGCCGAGCCGAAGGTGCCCAGGATGAAGCCCAGCTGCACGGCGATGGTGAGCCCGGCCCGGCCGCCGTCGCCCAGGTGCCATTCGCGGGAGAGCGCCGGCAGCACGGCCGAGGCGCTGAACCAGAGCGAGAGCGCGCCCAGCTCGGCCAGCGAGATCCAGGCAAGCGCGCGCCAGCGGGCCATAGGGAGCCTGTCTAGCCGAGGCGCGGGGGCAAGTCAAGGACCCCGGGCTGAATTTGGGCTTGATCGCGCGGTGCCGGCGTGGTTAGATGCCGGGCAGCCGTTACTGGATACTGGATACAAGATCCGCCGCCAGCCGGGTGGGAGGGAGCCTATGGCCGGAACGCCCGCAGTAACCCGCCTCAAGCGCCGGCGCCTCGTCGATGACGCCACCCAGAGCTTGCGCGAGGCCATCCTGAGCGGGCGCCTGGGGGCCGGCGCGCGACTGCGCCAGATGGACCTGGCCGCGCGGCTCGGGATCAGCCGCACGCCGATCCGCGACGCCCTCGGCCGGCTCGAGCAGGAAGGGCTGATCGAGCTCTTGCCCCACGGCGGCGTGCGCGTCACTCCCCTCAATGCCGAGCAAGCGGTGGAGCTCTACGATCTCCGCGAGGTCCTCGATGGGCTCGCGGCCCGCCTCGCGGCCGGGCGGGCCGAGCCGGCCGCCATCGGCCGGCTCGAGCGGGCGCTGGCCCGGATGGCCAGGTGCATCGAGCAGCGGGACCCGGGCCCCTGGTTCCCCGCTCACGTGGCCTTCCACGAAGAGATCGTGCGGGCCGCCGACAACCGCCCGCTCACCAGACTCTCCTCCGTGGTGCGGCTGTCGATCCGCCAGTTCCACCCGCTGCTTCTCAAAACCGGGCGCCGGCTCGAGGACGCTTACCGCGAGCACCGGGGCATCTTCGAGGCCATCGCCGCTCACGACGGAGAAGCGGCCGAGCGGCTGGCGCGCGCCCATATCAGCAATGCGAAGGAGATCGTGCTGAAGGTCATGGCGCAGGGAGAGCGGAATGGCGCTGTTCAAGACTGAGAAGATTGCCCCGCGGGGACCGGCCGGCAAGTGGGACGTGGTCATCTCCGAGCAGATGTGCAAGGCCTGCGGCTTCTGCCTGGCCGTCTGTCCGGTGGATGTCTTCGCCTGGAGGAAGGCGCCCAATAGGCTCGGCTGGTTTCCGATGTACACGGCGAAGGAAGAGAACTGCATCGGGTGCATGCTCTGCTATCAGATCTGCCCCGACTTTTGCATCGACGTGGCGCCGAAGAATGGAGGAGCGAACTGATGCCGACGCTCGATCTGGCCGTCAAGGAGACTCTGGTCGCGCCGTGGGTGGACTGGGCGCGGCGCGAGATCAAGGGCCGCCGCCTGCTCGAGGCCGGCACCTACGCGCTCACCGAAGGCGCCATCGCTGCGGGCTGTCGGATCTTCGCCGGCTACCCGATCACCCCCGCCACCGACATCGCCGAGTACATGTCCAAGCGGCTGCCGCAGGTGGGCGGCTACTACATGCAGTGCGAGGACGAGCTGGCGGGCATGCACGCCTGCGCCGGCGGGAGCCTGGGCGGGCTCAAGGCCATGACGGCCACCTCGGGGCCGGGCTATACCCTCATGCACGACGCCTACGGCTGGGCGGTTACCAACGAGATCCCGATGGTCGTGGTGGACGCCATGCGAGTCGGGCCCATCAGCGGCATCACAGGGGCGCCCGGGCAGGGCGAGTTCTACGTGGCGCGCTACTGCACCCACGGCGGCAATTTCGAGACCATCGTGCTCTCGCCTTCCTCCGTGCAGGAGGCCTTCTGGTTGACCATCGACGCCTTCAATCTCGCGGAGCGCTTCCGGACGCCGGTGACGATTCTCACCGACCAGGTGATCTCCGACATGTGGGAGGACCTGTTCCTGCCCGACGACTACGCGGGACTCGACTTCGTCGTGCCGCGCAAGCACAACCTCATGATGCCCTTTTTCCCCGTGGGCAGCGCCGCGCTGGACGTGGCGCCGAACGTGATCGGCCACGGCACGGGCGTCTGCGTCTCCGCCTACACGCACACCGAGGAAGGCTACGACATCGAGGAGATGGAGGCGCAGTGGGCGCAGACCTACCGCCTCATCAATAAGGTCCGGCACAACCGGGCCGAGTGCACGCGCTACGAGACGGTGGGGCTCGAGGACGCGGAAGTCGTCGCGGTGGCCTACGGGGCGAACGCGCGGACGGTGAAGACCGGCGTCCTCGAGGCGCGCCGGCGCGGGGTGCGCGCCGGCTTCGTCCGGCCGATCACGCTCTGGCCCTTCCTCGACGAGCTCTACGAGGCCGATCGCCATTACGTCGTCTGCGAGCTCAACTACGACGGGCAGCTCGTGCGCGAGGTCATGCGCGCCGCGCCCGACAAGGGCAAGGTGCACTTCATGGGCAAGAGCGCGGAGCTGCACACGGTGGCCGAGGTGGTGGCGGGTCTGGAGGGCGTCGCGCGCTCCGGCCGGCTGCCCGAGCTGCCCTATATCTGGACGGAGGTGCGGTGATGAACAAGCTCGCGGCGAAGTACCTGCGCCCCAGCCAGATCCCGACGAAGGCCTGTCACGGCTGCGGCATCGGCATGATCGAGAACTGGCTGCTGCAGGCCATCGACGAGCTGGGCCTCAAGCAGGAGGACGTCGTCCTCGGCACCGGCATCGGCTGCGTCGGCCGGCAGACCTACGCCACCTGGGGCGGCGACAACTTCGGCGCGACCCACGGCCGCGCCCTGGCTGTCGCGACGGGGCTCAAGCTGGCGCAGCCCGACAAGAAGTACCTAATCGTGGTGGGTGACGGCGACGCCGCCTCCATCGGCACCTCTCACCTCATCCACGCCGCCCGCCGGAACCTGGGCGTGGTCCTGATCTGCGAGGACAATATGGGCTACCAGTCCACCGGTGGCCAGTTCTCGCCGACCACGCCCGCCGGCTATGTCTCCAACTCGAGCCCGTACGGCATGGTGGAGCCGAGCTTCGATCCGTGCGACGTCGTCAAGGCGGCCGGGGCGACCTTCGTGGCCGAGAGCACCGCGACCCAATGGCACCAGACGGTGAAGCTCGTCAAGAAGGCGCTGCAGAACGACGGCTTCTCGTTCGTCCACATCCGCTTCCCGTGCAACGAGAACTTCGGCGCCTACGCGCTCGGCACGCGCGACACGCTGAAGAACCTCGACTGGATCTACGAGCACACCCAGGGGCGCAAGGCGGACGGCAGCGAGAGCGACTTCACCTGGGAGACCGGCATCAAGCACGACGCCTCGAACAGCCGGCCGGAGTTCACGCGCATCCTCCGGGACATGAACGCGCGCGTCCAAGCCGACATGGCGGCGAAGGCCGCCGCCGCGGCCGCGAAGCCCTGATGGCGACCGCCACCGTCAGCAAGACCCGGACGGAGATCCTCATCTCCGGCTTCGGCGGGCAGGGTGTCATCCGCATGGGCCAGATCCTGGGTCTCTGCGCCATCAGGCAGGGCCACCGCGTCACGATGCTGAAGAGTCACGGCACCGAGATGCGCGGCGGCTACGTGCGGGCCCAGATCGTCATCTCCCCCGAGTACGTGGACAGCCCCATCGTCGAGAGCGCCGATGTGTTCGTGGCCTTCTCGGCGCCTGCCTACAAGAAGTTTTACGACTGCTGCCAGGGCAAGATCCTGTACGACCCCGAGCTGGTGGAGCAGATCCGCCCCGACGCCCCGGAGCGGCACGTGGCGGTTCCGGCGACGGCGCTGGCCAAGGAGCGATTCAATAACGTGCTGGTCGCGACCATGGTCATGCTCGGCGCGCTGACGCGCCTGGCCGGCATGGACTACGAGGCGATGAAGCAGACCATGCTGGAGGTCATCGCGCGCTTCCACGAGCAGAACCTTGCCGCCCTCGACCTCGGCTACAACCTCCCCTCCCTCCGCGGTGCCGCCTGAGGTGATCGGCTCGGCGTCGCCGCGGGCGTGGCACGGCGTCTGGCCCGGCCATCTGCCGCGCACGCTCGAGTACCCGCGCGTGCCCGCCTGGTGGCTGCACGAGCGGAATGTCGCCCGCTTCGGCGCGCGCGTGGCGCTGCGCGAGCTGGACCAGGACACGCTCGAGGAGCGGCGGGCGCTCACCTACGAGGCGCTCTACCGCGCGGCTCGGGGCGCTGCCGCCGGGCTGCGGCAGGCGGGCGTCACCGCCGGCAGCCGCGTCGGCTTCTGCCTGCCCAATAGCGCGGAGCTGATCGTCGGCTATTACGCGACGTGGTACGCGGGCGGGGTGGTGGTGCCGGTGAACCCGGCGGGGCGGGAGAACGAGATCGAGCAGCAGCTCGCCGACGCGGGGGCGGCCCTCGTGGTGGCGCCCGAAGGGAGCGCGGGGGCCCGGAGCGCC
>JBKPCB010000120.1:0-51772 GCA_046727155.1 Candidatus Methylomirabilota bacterium
ATGCTGCCGCGCGCGGAATAATAGGCCGGATCGCCGTGGGGCACGATCATGCTGAGCCCATCGACGGCGCCGCGCTGGAAGACCGCGATCAGGATCTTGGGGCGGGCCCCCCGGCCCTCGGCATAGGCCGTGCGGAGGAGAAAGCGTGGAATCGGACCCAGTCCGAGCAGCGCCAGCGCGCCGCCTTTCATGAAGGACCGCCGGGTGCACTCGTGCACGGCCTTATCGCCTCTGAAACTCGGGCGAGCCGAGCACCAGGGCCGCCAGCTTCTCGACGTCGGTGTTCTTCGGGCCACGGTCATACTCCCGCGCGCGAGTGATCTCGGGGCTCTCGAGCTGGGCGGCCAGCACCGATCGGGTTTCGGGCGAGGCCTGGCCGTGGAGCAATAGGGCCAGCAAGCGGTCGAGGACGCGTTCCGGCTGAGCGCGATCTGGCGCGCCAAGCAGGCGGTCGATCTCGACGCGCGCTCCGGGGAGCCGATTGTGCGCGAGGGCCAGGGCAAAGTTCATCCGGTTGAGCAGCGCTCCCGTATTGACCCAGGCCTCGGCCACATCTCCGTACCCGGTGGGCGGCTGCATCTCGTAGAGCGGCTCGCCCAGGTTGGCCACCTGTCGTGCGAGGACGAAGCCACCACCGACCTGGAGGCCGCCGCGCTCTGCCGCCTGTTCGGCCAGCCGCGGCCGCTCGGCCGGGACGGGCGGCAGCAGCTGCGCCTCCAGGGCCCGCGCCGCGCTCGCCACCACCTCGAGCGGCTTCTTGACCTTGGCCCGGTAGGCCTCGGCCGAGAAGAACTCCGGAGAGGTGAAGATCGTCATCAGCACCGCGCGAATGTCTCCGTCCGTTTGCTTGAAGGTCGTGGCCGCGCGCTCCACCAGTGCCGGCGGCGGGTCATCGCTGACGAAGTGCCGGACCAGCTTGGTCGAGATGAACTTCGCGGTCGACGGATGTCGGACCAGGATCTCGATCACCTGCATGCCGTCCTGCTCGCCGCCACCCGCCGGGATCACGCGGCCGAGGACGCGCTTGGCGCCCTGATCGTGAGCCATGGCGCGGAACACGAAGCCTCCGCCCGCCTGCGGGCGGTTGATGGTCCAGCCCGTGAAGCAGCGGGCGACTTCGATCACGTCCTGCTGGGTGTAGCCGCCGTCCACCCCGAGCGTGTGCAGCTCCATCAGCTCGCGGGCGTAGTTCTCGTTGAGCCCCATCTTCTTGCCGCGGTTGGGGCCCACGGGCATGACGAGGTCGTCGCGCGTGCTCATCCAGTTGTCGAGGTAGTAGAGCATCGCGGGATGGCGCGCGGTGGCCACCACCAGGTCCCTGAAGCGTCCCAGCGCGTGGGGCCGGATCGCGTCCCGCTCGTACTCCGGCAGCGTCCACTTCACCGGCCCCTTGTGGGCGAACACATTGAAGTGGTTGAACCAGAAATCCACCATGACTTCCTGAAGCTGTCGCTCGCTCATCGTGGCCCGGACCAGCTTGGCGGCCTGCATCTGCGCGGTGATCACGTAAGGCCGTCGCTCGGGCGGGAAGATCTCGCGCATCTCCTTGGGAGTCATCGCCCCCGACGCCATCTTCTCCCGCGCTTCTTTCGTGGGCTGCGGGTACTCGCGCACCAGCTGGATGGTCGTCATCGCGAGCGCGGAGTACGGGCTCAGTGCCGGCCCGACGGCGTCGTCGGCAATGCCGGCCGGATCGAGCTGGCGGGCGATGTAGCGGGCCAGGCCCACCTGGCGGACACGCTCGATGTCGCCGGGCCGGGGCCCGTAGCCGAGGCGGTTCAGGACGTGAAGGATCTGCTGGTCTTCGCTGAGGGGCGATGCTGGCAGGACGAGACGCGGCGCCGGGAGAAGCGCGGCTCGGGAAGTGGCGGGGACTGGGGCCGCTGGGGCGGACCGGGGACCGGCCGAGCTCATGGAGCAGGCCGCCGTCCCCACTGCCATCAGTACGATACCGGCACCGCCGAGGAGCCTCCTCACGCTTACCTCCTGGGCGTTAAGACGCCTCCCGATATCCTAGCGTTTACAAACGTTCAGAGGTACCCATACGAGGACCAACCTCCGTCCACCGTCAGCACCTCGCCGACGATGAAGGAGGCGCCGGGCGAAGCCAGGAACACCGCCGCCTCGGCCACTTCCTCGGGCGTGCCGATCCGTCCCATGGGGGTGCGGCGCGCGAGCTTTACCGGGTCGAGAATCCCCTTTTTCGATAGACCCTTGACGATCTCCGTCTCGATATAGCCCGGCGCGATCGCATTGACCCTGACCCCGCGCGCCGCCCACTCGATAGCCATGACCTTGGTCATCATGTCGAGCCCGGCCTTCGATACGCAGTAGGCCAAGCGTTGCGGAAAGGGCACGGTACCGTTCATGGAGCTGATATTGATAATGGCCCCGCTCTTGCGGGCCAGCATCCCGCGCGCAATCTCCTGACTCATGACGAAGTAGCCGTTGAGATTGAGGTCGAGCGTGTAGCGATAGTCGCCCTCATCCAGGCTCTCGGAGGGGGCGACGCGCGGCTGCCCGGCATTATTGACCAGGATATCCACCGCCCCGCCCAGCGCCGCTTGCGCTTCCCGCGCCAGCCGGCGGACCTCGTCCGAGCGCGACAGGTCGGCGGCAACCGGCGTGGCCGCCGGGCCCAACTCCCGCGCCACGCGGCCGCAGTCCTCGGCGCTGCGCGAGTTCACGATCACCCGCGCGCCTTCCTGCACGTACAGCTTCGCGATGGCGAGCCCAATGCCCTTGGTCGAGCCCGTGACGATGGCCGTTTTGCCCTGGAGCCTCACGGCGCCGCTCAGCGCGCGACGCCGCTGATGAATCGCAGCAGCGCGCGGTTGAGGAGATCGGCTTCCTCGATGAAGAAGGCGTGGCCGCCCGGGAGGAGTCTCAGCCGCGCCCGCGGAATGATCCGCGCGAGCTCGCGGGAGAAGGCCGGCGGCGTGAGGATGTCGTCACGCCCCACGAGCACGAGCGCGGGCATTCGCAGGCGGCGAAGTTCCTTGAGCCGGGAGCCGTTCCACTCGAGCAGTCCCCGGCCCTGCCGCTCGAGGGCCGCGGGCCGGGTCGGGAAAGGGTAGGCCAGCGTGCGCTTGACCAAGTCCTCCACGGCAGCGCGGTCGCCGAGGATCTTGGCCGTGTAGACCCACGGCATGATCACGTGGCGAAAGCGGTCCTCGGCGGACAGCATCGGCGCGGTCTGCATCCAGGATTCAACGGTATGGAGGAAGCGCCCATCGCCCCGGGCCCAGGTGCACAGCAGTCCCAGGCTTCGGACGCGCTTGGGATGGCGGATGGCCAGCTCCATCGCAATCGTGCCGCCCATCGAGGCGCCGACCACGTGCGCCCGCTCGATCTCGAGGTGGTCGAGCAGCGCGCGGGCGTCCTCCGCCATATGCCCGGTCGGATACGCCGGCTCGTCGGGCAGGTCAGTTTCGCCGACGCCGCGGTTGTCGAAGGTGATGACGCGATAGCGCTTCGAGAGATCGCGCACCTGGTAGAGCCAGCTCACCGCCGGCCCGCCCAGCCCGTTGATGAGGAGCACCGGGTCGCCTGCGCCATAGGCTTCGTAATGCACGCGAATGCCGTTCAACGTCGCGTAGGGCATGGCGGACCGGGGCGCTCGGGCTAGGGAAAGACCGCGACTTTGATCGATTCCGGGGCGCGGTGAGTCTGGAACGCCTCGTCGATGCGCTCGAGCGAGAAGCGGTGGGTGAGCAGCCGGTCGACGCGGACGGCGCCCACCGAGAGGAGCCGGATCGCCTCGTGGAACTCGTTCTGATAGATCATCGAGCCGATGATCTTGAGCTCCCGCCGCACCACCCAGAAGAAATTGAGCTCGGTGGGCGCATGCGGCAGCCCCGTGAGCACCACGCGGCCGCCGGGGCGGCAGAGCTCGACGGCCTGTTCAACCGCATGCGCGGTACCGGCCGTCTCGACGACGAGGTCGACGCCTTCCCGCCCGGCGAAGGCCCGCGCCGCCGCGATCTCTTCACCCATTTCCGACGTGGTCACGGCGTCGGCGCCGAGATCCTTGGCCAAGCCGAGCCGCCGGTCGCTGCGACCCACGGCCAGTACCCGGACGCCGCGGGTCCGAAGCACCTGGATCGCGAGGAGGCCGAGCGTGCCCACGCCCAGCACGGCCGCGCACTCTCCCGACTCGGGCGTGCCGCGCCTGACCGCGCGGACGACGACCGCCAGAGGCTCGGCGAACAGCAATTGCTCGTCGATCATGCCGGGCGGCGCGGGCCAGCAGCAGGCCGCGGGAATTCGCGCCTGCTGGGCGAAGCCGCCATCCACGTCGATGCCCACGGCCGTGCGCGACAGGCAGAGGTTTCGGTTCCCTTCGCGGCACAGCGAGCATTCTCCACAGGAGTAATTCGGCTCCACCGCGACCTTCTGGCCCGGCGACAGTCCCTCCACCTCAGGGCCCACCGAGAGAACCTTGCCGATGAATTCATGGCCCATCACGCGCGGGTAGTCGACGGAGCGCTCGCCGGACCAGATGCGGTAGTCGGTACCGCACAGGCCCGCCGCCTTCACCTGGACGACGGCTTCGCTGGCACCGGGTTTGAGTGAAGGGAGAGAGAGGAGCCGGATATCTTTCGGTCCATTGAGCACGGCAGCGATCATCGCTCGTATCCTATCGGTTCGCAGCGTTGACGGCAAGCCGTCGCCGTCCAGAGAGTGGCACGCCCGCCGGCTCTAGACCGCCGAGTGGCCGCCGTCAAGAAACACGGTCTGGCCGGTCATGAAATCTGAGGCGGCCGAGGCCAGGTACACGAGCAGCGGGCCGATCTCCTTCAGGTGACCCGTCCGCCGCATCGGCACATCGCGCAGCAGCCGCTCGCGGATCTTCGGATCGGCGAAGGCCTGGGCGTTCATGTCGGTGACGAACCAGCCCGGCGCGAGCGCGTTGACTTGGATATTGTGCCGTGCCCACTCCGCCGCCAGCGCGCGCGTGAATCCCATCACCCCGCCCTTCGAGGCTGCGTACGCGGCATAGCCCGGCAGCCCCACCTGCCCCAGCACCGAGGCGAGGTTGACGATCTTGCCCGATCGCTGGGCGATCAGATGCGCGGCTGCGGCGCGGCAGCCGTGGAACACCCCTACGAGATTCACGTCGAGCGTGGCCCGGAACTCCTCGGGCGGCATCTCGGCTACCGGCCTCACGCCGGCGATGCCGGAGTTGTTGACCAGGATGTGGAGGCCGCCCAGGGCCTCGACGGTGCGACGGACAAGCGCCTCGACCTGCGTGTAGGAGGTGACGTCGGTTTGCACCGCCACGGCGCGGCGGCCGAGCCGCTCGACCGCATGCGCCGTCTCGTCCAGCTCCGCCTTCGATCGCGCCGCCACGGCGACATCGGCCCCCGCCTCCGCCAGGGCCACAGCCATGGCCCGCCCCAGCCCGCGGCTCGCGCCCGTGACGACGGCGACCCGGCCGTCGAGCCGGAACGCGTCCAGCGCGGACTCACTGGTAGAGGGAATCGAGGATCTCCCGGTTCTTTTCCGTGATCACCTTGCGCTTGACCTTGAGCGTCGGCGTCAGCAGCCCGTTGTCCACCGTGAAATCGCCCGGCAGGATGGCGAACTTCTTGATCTTGGCGTAGGACTGCAGCTCCGTGTTCTTGTTCTCGACGATGCGCGAGACCCGCTCGACGACCTTCGGGTGCTTGACGAGGGCGGCGGGGTCGGTGATCAGGATCCCCTGCTCCTTCGCGAACTTGACCAGCTCGTCCGGGTTGACGGTGAGCAGCGCCACCGGATAGGGACGCTTATCGCCATGGACCATGGCCTGGCTGATGAACGGATCGCCCTTGAGGAGATTCTCGATGTTCTGCGGGGCGATGTTCATGCCACCGGCGGTGACGATCAGATCCTTCTTGCGGTCGGTGATGAAGAGGAAGCCGTCCTCGTCGATCCGCCCGATGTCGCCCGTGGCGAACCAGCCTCCGGCCAGGAACACCTCGGCGGTGGCCTCGGGCTTCTTGAAGTAACCCTGGGCGATGTTCTTGCCGCGCCCGAGAATCTCTCCGTCAGGGGCGATCTTGATCTCCACGCCTGGAATCGGCAGCCCGACGGAGCCGAACTTGAACCTGTCCTCCTGGTTATTGCTGAGCACGGGGCAGGTTTCGGTCAGGCCGTAGCCCTCGAGGATGAGGATGCCGGCGGCGTGGAAGAACTCGGCGATCTCACGCGACAGCGGCGCGCCGCCCGAAACGGCGAAGCGCAGCCGGCCGCCCAGCGCCGCATGCATCTTGGAGAAGACCAGCTTGTGGGCGAGACCGTACTTGAGCTTCAGGCCGGCGGGCACCGGCTTTTTGGCCTGCTTGAGCTGGGAGACCTGTTTGCCCACGCCCAGCGCCCAGTGGAAGATCTTCTTCTTGAGCGGGGAGCCGGACTCGGCCTTGGCCAGGGCGCCCGCGTAGACCTTTTCGAAGACCCGGGGCACGCTGCAGAGGAAGTGCGGCCGCGTCTCGGGCAGGTTCTCCCGCAGCCTGTCGATGTTCTCGGCGAACGCCGTGGTGAGGCCGCGGTGGACGCCGATGAACGACTCCAGCCGCGCGAAGGAGTGCGCCAGCGGCAGGAAGAGCAGGTGGACGTCGCCCTCCCGGATGCTCGTGGTCTCGGCCGCCGAGCCCAGCGCGGCCAGGTGGTTGCCATGGGTCTGAACGACGCCCTTGGGCGGTCCTGTCGTGCCCGACGTGTACACGATGGTCGCGATGTCGTCCGGGCGCGTGTCGGCCACGCGGCTCGCCAGCTCGCTCTTGAGCTTCTCGCGGTTCTCCCGCCCGAGACGGCGCAGCGCCTCCCACGTGAAGATGCGGGGCGAAGGCTCCTTGCCCTCGTACCCCTGGATGACGACGATCTGCTCGAGCCCCTCCATCTTCCCCTGCACCTCGAGCACCTTGGCCAGCTGGCCGGGATCCTCGACGATCAGCGTCTTCACCCCCGCGTCGTTGACGATGTACTGGATCAGGTCGGGCGGATACGTGGGGTAGACGGGGATCGTCACGCATCCTGCCGAGAAGATCGCGAAGTCGGCCTGCACCCACTCGGCGCGGCTGGCGGACAGGATGCCCACGGCCTCGCCCTTCTTCCGGCCGAGCGCGATCAGGCCGGTGGCGACCTCCCGCACGCTGTCGCCGACCTCTCGCCAGGTCAGCGTGCGCCACGCCCCGCCCTGCTTGAACTGCTGGGCGGGCGAGGACACGCTGCGCTCCACCCGATCCCAGAACATCCGTGCCAGAGTGTCGCCCGGCATGGTTCTCCTCCTCAGACCTGATTGCGGAGCCGCTTGGGAAGAAACGAGCCGATAGGGCCCTTCATACCCTTTATTTTCAATGGCTTAGACTTCGTTTCCTGCCGCGCCACAATCGTATATCACGGTATGACTAACGCGACGCAACAAAAGTCTTGACAGTGATGGCGCGATGCGTTAACGTGCATCCAGTGGAAACAACCAATGGCCCGAAAGCAGCGGCACCAACCAAGGGGAGTAAAGAGATGATGACGAACACGATGCAGTGCAACGAGATCTTCTCGCAGATCACGGGCAAGACCGTGGAGGCCTTTTCGCTCTGGGCCGACGCCAACCAGAAGGTCCTCCGCGAGCTGGTGGATCTGTCTGCCAGCACGGCGAAGGAAGGCGTTCGCCTCTACGCCGAGCTCCAGTCGTCCGCTGTCGAGGCGGTCAAGGACGGGCAGTCCTACCTGCTTCGCCGCCAGGGCGAGCTGCAGGAAGCGCCCAAGGATCCGCTGAGCTTCTACCAGAAGGGCGTGCTCGAGTCGGTCGAGGCCACCCAGAAGGCGTTCAAGCTCTTCGAGGGCAGCGCCCAGGCCATGACCCGCTCCGCCGAGCGCCTCCAGGCGACGGCCGAACAGACGGGCAAGGAGATCCAGGCCACCTTTTCCCAGCTGACAGGGAAGGTGAAGTCGATCTACTCCGCCGCCTAACGACCCGGCCCAGGCTGTCACGCGGGCCGGGGGTGCCCCCGGCCCGCGGCTCACTTCTCGCGCTTCTTCTCGAGCCGCTCTTCCAGCGCGCGCAGCTGCTCGCGCAGCGTCGCCACTTCGTCGCGCAGCACATCCGCCTCTGAGGCGTCGCTCCGCTTCTCCGGCTTCGCCTCGGGCGTGATCGTCTGTCCCCACCCTGCGCGGGATGCCCACTCCTTGAAGACGCGGTCGACCTCGCGCTGGCTCGTCATCAGGCCTTCCAGACTCGACTTGAACGACTTCTGCACGTACTCCTGCCATGCCTCCCCGTGCTTGATGAGCTGGTGGAGGAAGGCGGTCGGGAGCGTGGCGCGATGGTTGCGCTCATTTTCCAGAATTATCTGGGCCAGCGTGACGGAGGTCAGGTCTTCGCCCGTGGACACATCCACGACCGAGATTTCCTTGCCGGCGCGGATCAGCTCCTCGAGCTCTTCGAGGGTGACGTAGCGACTCTCCTGGGTGTCGTAGAGCTTGCGATTGGAATACCGCTTGATCACGTACGCCATGGCCGGAGTCTAACACCGCGCGTTAAGGCCGACAAGGCTGGGTCCCCGCCGCTCTGCTATACTGACGCCCGCACGATTGATCCCTGCCCCGACCGCAGTCTGGGAGGACGCCTATGCAGCTCACAGGTCGCACTGCCCTCGTTACCGGAGCATCCCGCGGGATCGGCCGCGCCATCGCGCTGGCCTTGGCCGAGGAAGGCGCCGACGTGGCGGTCAACTACGTATCGAGCGAGGGTCCCGCCATGCAGGTGGTCGAGCAGATCCAGAAGATAGGGCGACGGGCGATCCTGGCGCAGTCCGACGTGGCGGATTACCCCGACACATTCCGGATGGCGCAGGAGGTCCTCAAGGAGTTCGGGCACCTCGACATCCTGATCAATAACGCCGGCATCAACTCCGACAAGACCTTTGTCAAGATGGACCACGCCTCGTGGCGCAGGGTGCTCGCCATCAATCTGGACGGCGTGTTCAACTGCACCAAGGTCTTCGTCGATCAGATGATCAAACAGAGCTGGGGACGGGTGGTCAACATCACGTCCGTGATCGGCCAGATCGGCAACTTCGGCCAGGCCAACTACGCGGCGTCGAAAGCGGGCGTGGCGGCGTTCACCAAATCCCTGGCGAAGGAACTGGCGAGCAAAGGCATCACCGTCAACGCGGTGGCCCCGGGCTTCACCGAAACCGATATGGTGGACGCCCTCTCGGAGAAAGTGCGAAGCAAGCTGCTCGATCAGATTCCCATGCGGCGCTTCGGCAAGTCGGAAGAGGTGGCGCGGGCCTGCGTGTACCTCTGCTCCGGCGACGGCGACTACATCACCGGCGCCGAGCTCAGCATCAACGGCGGCTTGTTTATGTAGCTTCCGCCGGTGCGGCCGGGCGCGGTTACCGCGCGGGGCGTGCCCCCGGGCCGGGCACGGTGGAGGCCATCGCCGACCAGCCGAGCATGGCCCATGCCGCGGCGCCCTGCGCCGCCCAGGCCCACGGCCCCAACGCCCAGAGCGCCAGCAACCCGCCGCCTTCCTCGGCGCGCGTGTAAACGACCTCGGTCTTCGACGGCATCACGAGCGCTTCCCCGGTCAGAACTTCCTCGGCGCGCTGATTGGTGCACACCGTCCGCAGCCGCACGCGGTTCTTGTCTCGATTCACTTCGAGCACTTCGACACGAGCCGAGACGACGTCACCGAACTTCACGGGCTTGAGGAACTTGAGATCCTGCGACAGGTAAATACTTCCGGGGCCCGGCAGCCTGGTGCCGATGACGGCCGAGATGAGTCCCGCGGTCCAGATGCCCGGCGCGATGGGCTCCTTGAACATCGTCCCGGCGGCGTAATCCCTGTCGGAGTGCACGGGATTGTAATCGCCGACCGCGTCCACGAACGCCGCGATCTCCGCATGGACCACCTTTCGCGTGATCTGCGCGCTGTCGCCGACTTCGAGCCGGTCGATCGTGATCCCGATCATGCACGCTCCTGTCTGGGGGTAGCGGTTGACTCGGTGAGCCGCTTGAGGATTGCGTCGAGGCGACCCTCGAGGCCATAAAGGGCGCTCTTGAGCTGCGCGACCGACTCCATCCGATCCGCGATGTCGTCCACCTTCTCCTCGAGCTGCACGATGTGCTTGGCGAGCGCGATGACCTGGCTGCGCGACGGCACGCCGAGGGCGGCCAGCGTGGCCTCGATATGCTGCTCCGCGGCCTTCTTTACCGGGCTCGCGACATTGAGGAAGCCCTCGAGCTGCTTGCCCATGGTTTGGGCGAAGGCCTCGGTGCCCATCGCCTGCTCGAGAACCTTGGACCAGGCCGCGATCCACTGATCCACGAATTGCTTCCACTGCGCCATCAGGTCGGGGGACGGAGCCCCCTGGGTCATCGCCTTGGCCCATGCCGCCATGCCCTGGTCCATAAAGGGACGCCAGAAGGCCTGCGGATCCATCGTCTGCCCCTGCCCCATCATCTTGAGCCAGGCCTGGGAGCCTTCTTCCACCTGCTTCTTCCACATGTCGACCAGCTGCTGGCTCACGTTGTTCTCCATGATGCCCTCCTCCTCTATGACCGCGCCGCGAGCCAGGCCGCAACCTTTGGCCAGCAGTGCACCGAAGCCCCGCGCCCGGCGATCAACGAGATGTGCCCGCCCGGCAGCTCCAGGTACTCTTTGTCCCGGCTCCGCACCGCGTCCATGAGCGGACGGACGCACCCCGGCGGCGCGATGTTGTCCTCTTTTGCGCCGACGGCGAGCACGGGACAACTGATGCGCTCGAGCCGCACCGCCCGCCCGCCCATCACGAGCTCCCCCTTGATGAGCTTGTTCTGCTGATAGAACTCCTTGACCCACTGGCGGAAGAACTCTCCCGGAAACGGCAGGTACTCGTTGGCCCACTTGTTCAGCGCGTTGAAGCCCGCCACGTACTCCGGATTCCAGAGGTTCCACCAAAGGTTCAGGTTCGTGCTGAGATCCATTGTGGGCTTGAGCAGCTTGAAGCCCATCTTCACCATGTCGGCGGGGATGCTGCCCAGCGTGTCCACGTACTTGTCCACGTCGAAGAAGCGGGGATCCAGCCACAGCCCGAACAGCCCCACGTGCGCGAAGTCGATGGGGCCAGCCATGTCGATGTAATTCTTGACGGGGAACTCCGGGTGGGTCGCGACGAAGGAGACGGACAGCGGCGCGCCCATACAGTAGCCGAGCACCGACATCTCCGACGCGCCCGAAGACTCGAGTGCCTTTCGCGCCAAACGCGGCAGGATCTTGGTCACGGCGTCCTCGACGGTAAGGTCGTTGTCCTCCGGCCCGAAGACGCCCCAATCCACCAGGTAAAAATCGAATCCTAACGCGGTCATGTGCTCGATGAAGGAGCCCTTGTGCATCAGATCGAAGATATACGGCCGGCTGATGCCGAGGTTCGGGACGAAGAGCAGCGGGGTTTTCACGGTGCGCTTGGACTCGTACCGCCAGAGCCGGGATTTGTTCGTCCGGTAGATTTCCCGGCGCGGCGTGGGCCCGATCGCGGGCTCCTTGGGATTCAGCACCATCTCGCTGAAATGCTTCATCCGGAGGAGGTTGCGCTGGGCTTCTTCCTTGAGCCGCGCCAGCATCTCGGGCGAAAGCTGCGGCATCTCCGCCATCATCGTGAACTGTTCATCTTTCATAATCCCATCCTAAGCCTCTCTGACGCCTCGCGTCAACGTTTTTCCTTGTGCCCGCTCGGCCGGCCGAAGTACTTCTGAAGCACGTAATCCTGATGATAACCGGCCGGCCGGCAAGGCCATTTCAATCGTGGCGGCGTCCGGGTCATCCGCCACGCCGGCATCTGGAGCAGCAGATCGCCATAAATCGGATCCGTGATGCGCTTGAAGCAGCCCCGCTCCCACCAATGCTCCTCTTGAAGGGTCCGGGTCGGCGGGTTCAGGGGACCGAAGACCACAATCCCCGGACCCGGATCGGCCAGCACCCTGGCCAGGATCTCCTCGGCCGTGTGCTTCACCGACCACTTCTGAATCTCGTCGCGGAGCTGGACCTCGTTCTCCAGCTGGGTGCGCTGCAGTGTGGTATTGAACCGCGGCTCGCGGGCAAGCTCGGGTCGACCCATGACCCGGCAGAGCGCGCCGAAGTTGGGGTCGGTATAACCCGCGATGAAGGCCCAGCCGTCTTTGACGGGGACGAATGTGTACGGAAAGACCGCGATCTCGTAGAGGCCCGTGCGCCCCCGGGTAAGACCCGACGCGTGCTGGAGCAGGAGCGTGTATTCCAGATAGCGCATCAAGGCCTCGGCGCCAGTCACGTCGATCATCTGGCCGCGTCCGGACTGCGCGCGCCAGTGCAGCGCCGCGAGAGCGGCCACCGCGCCCCAGACGGCCTGGGCATAGGCGCTGATCCAGGAGCCCACCTTGACGGGCGGCCTCTCGGGATCTCCGGTGATGTGCAGCAATCCCGAAAGCGCCTGGTCGGTGAGGTCGTACTCAGCCGGCTGTCCCTTGGCCTTGGGACCGAATTGCCCCCACGCCGAGCAGGCAACATACACGAGCCGCGGGTTGAGCTTGCTGAGCTGGCGGTACCCGAGGCCCAGGCCGTCCAGACAGCCAGGGGCGAAGCCCTCGACCAGGACATCGGCGCGCTCGGCCAGCCCCTTGACCAGCCGCCGTCCCTCGGCCGTCCCGAGATCGAGCGTGACGTGATAGCGGTTCCGCGCCTCGGCCAGGAAGGCGAGCCCCTCGCCGCCGACCGACGCATCGGGCGGGCCCCATCGCCGAGCGGGGTCGCCGTCCGGCGGCTCGACTTTGATCACCTCGGCGCCCAGCTCGGCCAGATACGTCGCGGTAAGGAGGGCACCGTAGTGCCCGTGCGAGAGATCGAGCACCATCAGGTCGTCGAGAGCCTCCGGCATGTCGGGGACACGTGACGGCTCTTCGGCCGCGCGAATCCACTGCTCCCACGGCGGTCCGTCGACCGGCTTCGCGCGCTCAGCGCTCATTCGAGCACTCCCTCGCCCTTCCAGCCCTCGGGCGGCCCGGCGCCGCGGCGACCCTCCGCCCATCGCCCGATGGCGCCCTCGGCATAGAGCGCCCGGATCCGCTCGGAGTCGAGACCCAGCACGCTCCGCAGCACGAAGTCGTTGTGAAAGCCCACCGGCTTCCCCGCCCACTTGATCCGTGCCGGCGTCGCGGAGAGCTTGGGCGCGGGCCCGCATTCCACCATTTGGCCGTAGACGGGATCGTCGTGTTCCCAGACGGATCGCCGCGCGCGCAGGTGCGGGTCGTCGATCTGATCCTTGGCGGTCATGACCGGCGCCGCGGCGATTCCGGCTTTGCGCGCGGCGGCCTCCACCTGCGCGCGCGTTCGTCGGGCGCACCAGGCTCCGATGGCCGCTTCGAGCGCGCGGGCATGCGCCGTTTCGCGACGGGAGGCGCGGCTCGCGAAGCGCGGGTCCTTCGCCAGTCCGGCTTGCCCGATGAGGCGGCAGAGCGATCGGAATTCGCCGTCGGTGCCCGCGACCATTGCCACGTAGCCGTCGCTGCAGCGGTAGACGCCCGCCGGGGAGAAGACATGATCGCCATTGCCCGCCTTGGCGCGGTCGCGGCCGGTGAGACCCGCATACAGCCACGTCCAGTCCATGGCGCGCAACAGTCCCTCGCACTGCGCCATCTCCACGAATTGGCCTTCCCCGGTGCGGTCGCGCCAGCGCAGGGCCGCCAGGACACCCAGCGCCGACATCGAGGCGCCGAACCAATCGCCGAGATAATTGCCGATCTTGGTCGGCACCTCCCCGTCGCCCGTGATCGCCGTCAGTCCCGACACTGCCTGGGCGAGGCCGTCGTAGGAGGCGCGCCCGCGAGAGAACGGCCCCCATTGGCCAAAGCCGGTGTTCGCGACGTAGATGAGGCGCGGATTGAGCTCGCGCAGCTGACGATACCCGATGCCGAATTTCTCCTCCAGCGTGCCCGCCTTGAAATTTTCCACGACGACATCCGAGCGTGTCGCGAGCTGGCGGATCAGCTCCTGGCCGGCGGAGCGATGCATGTCGATGCCCACGTGATACTTGGAGTGGTTGGCGCAGAAGAAGGCAACGGAGACGTTCTTCCAGAAGAAGGAGGCGTTGCCGAGGATGCGCGTCACGTCCCCCTGCCCCGGCATCTCCACCTTGATGACCTCGGCGCCCAGCTCGCCGAGGAAATCCGCGGTGGCGGGGCCGAAGTAGATTACGGAGAGGTCGAGAACGCGGATGCCGCGGAGGGCCTCGGGCTTCTCGTGGATGCGCGCGGAGTCGAACTGGCGCGCGGCCCACGCGAAGTAGTCCTTCGGAATGGCCATCGGCCGCCTAGGATAGCACGCGGCGCCGGCGCAAAGGCGCTAGGATCACCGCGTGACGGTCTATCTGCCCGCCGCGCTGGTGGCCTTCCGGGCACTCGTGAGCCCGCTGCTCGTCTGGGACGCCTGGGACGGAATGGTTACCGGCTGGTTTCTCGCCGCCTTCATCGCGGCCTTTCTCTCCGACGTCCTGGACGGCATGATCGCCCGCCGGCTCGGCGTGTCCACCTCGCGTCTCCGGTATGCCGACACCTGGGCCGACATCACGCTCTACCTCGCGGTACTCCTAAGCGCCTGGCTGACCCACAAGGCGACGCTGATGGCGCTCGGATGGCCCTTCGCGCTTCTCCTGGCCAGCACCGCCGCGTCCTGGGGCGTGGATCTCCTCAAGTACGGGCGGCTGTCGAGCTATCACCCGTGGAGCGCCAAGGCTTGGGGCGTTACGCTCGCCATCGCGATCGTGGCGCTCTTCGGCTGGAGCTACACGGGCTGGGCGATGTGGCTGATGATGGGCGTCGGCGTGCTGAGCAACCTGGAGTGCATCGCGATGAGCCTGGTCCTGCCGCGCTGGACCCACGACGTCCCGAGCATCATCCACGCGCTGGGGCGGCGCGCGGCGATTGAGCCCTGACCCTCTCCCTCCCGACGGAGGAAGAGGGAGGGCTCGATGGCCTAAACCTGGAAGAGACCGCCCACCTTCATGGCCAGTCCCATGTCGCCCTTGAGCTTGAGCTTGCCGGACATGAAGGCCATCTGGCCGGAAAGCTTGCCGCCGATCATGTCGAGCCAGTCCTGCGAGGCCATGGTCAAGGTCAGATTGGGATTCGTCCCCGCGCCGGAGTTGACCGTGCACGTGCCGTCTTTGATGATCGCATGCCACGTTCCGCCCTGATCTCCGCTGATCTCGTACTGGATGGTGGCGTTGACGCCGGCCGCCTTGTCGGCGCGGAACTTGCTCGGCATCTGGTCGAAGGTTTCTTTCACCGTGGGCATTGAGGCTCCTCCTTGGTATGGCGCGTCGCGCGCTAGAAGGTGAACAGGTCCATCCCACCCGTGACGGTGAGCACCGCGCCGGTGATATAGCGGGCGCGCTCGGAGCACAGGAAGGCGATGGCGTTGGCGATGTCCTCGGGCTGGCCCTCTTTCTGCATGGCCACCCGCTTGACCATACGCTCGTACATCGGCGACATATTGGCATTGGGTCCGATGATGCCGGGCGCGATGACGTTGGAGGTGATGTTGTTGCGCGCGCCCTCCAGCGCGACCGACTTGGCGAAGCCGATCACGCCCATCTTGCCGGTCGAGTAGGCGGTCTGGCCGAAGCCGCCCAGGAGTCCCGCGATCGAGGCCATGCAGATCACCCGTCCCCACTTCCGCTCGCGCATGCCGGGGAACACGGCCTTGGTGACATTGTAGGTGCCGGTGAGATTGATCTTGAGGTTGAGATCCCAGTCCTCGTCCTTCATGTCCTTGAGCTGACCCAGGGTGTAGATCCAGCCCGCGTTGTTCACGCAGATGTCCACGGGCCCGACCTCGCTCTCGGCCTTGCGAATCGCGTCGGCCAAGGCCGGACGGTCCGTGATGTCGGCGGCATAGCCGCGAGCCGTACCGCCACCCTGAGTGATTTCCTTGGCTGTCTCGGCGGCGCCCTCGGCGTTCATGTCCAGCACGATGACCTTGCAGCCTTCGGCGGCCAGCGTCAAGCAGTCCTGCTTGCCCAGGCTGCGCGCTCCGCCCGTGACCAGCGCGACCTTGCCCTTGATGCCCAGGTCCATCCCTACTTGCCCTTGAACTGCGCTGGGCGCTTCTGGAAGAAGGCCTGGATGCCCTCGCCCGCGTCATCGGTGCGGATCACCTTCTCGAAGGCGCGCACCTCGATCTCGATGGCCTGGTCGATGGGCGCCTGGATGCCGTCGTCCACCGCCTCGATGATGAGCCGCGAAGCCAGCGGCGCCCGCTTGCCGAGCTCGCGCGCCACCGCCTTGGCATCATTGAGCGTCTGGCCCTCCTTTGACAGCCGATTCGCCAGGCCGATGCGATGGCATTCGTCGGACGGGATCTGGGTGCCGAGCAGGAGGTGCTCGAGCGCGCGGCCCCGGCCGATGAGGCGCGGAAACCGCTGGGTACCGCCATAGCCGGGGATGATGCCGAGGTTGGACTCGGTCTGCCCCATGCGCGCGCCTTCCTTGAGAATGCGAATATGGCAGCCCATGGCAATCTCGCAGCCGCCGCCGAGGGCATGGCCGTTGATCGCGGCGATGATCGGCTTGGGGAAGCGCTCGATGCGGCGGACGACGGAGTTGCCGAAGCGGATGAAGGTGGCGATGTCCGGCCCCGAGAAGGCCGAGCCGAGATCGGCGCCGGCGCAGAAGATCTTCTCTCCCGCCCCGGTGATGATCACGGACTTCACGGCGTCGTCGTTCTGGACGTCGGAGAGGGCGGCGTTCAGCTCCTTCATGAGCTCGGCGCTGATGGCATTGGCCGGCGGCCGGTTGAGCGTGATGACCGCGAAGCTCTCCTCGCGGGCCAGGATCAGGGTCTCGTACGACATGGGGCGGCTCTCCTCTTTATTGGTTGGCGGCGACGCCCTGCAGGAACAGGTTCGCGACGGCATCGGCGGTGTCCACGAGACGGTATTCGCGCTTGCCGAGCACCCAGGAGGTTGCCATCTGGTCCATGGCGCCGAACAGCATCTTGGTCGCGACCTTGACCGGCAGGTTCGCGCGGAACCGTCCGGCGGCCACGCCCTCCTCGAGCACCGAGCCGATCAGGGCGAAGTAAGAGGCGATTTCCTGGCTCGAGGCCCCGCGGAAGAACTTCTGTCCCTGCCGCAGCTCGATCTGGACGACCTCGGCCAGCTCGGGGTTGCGCTCGAGCAGATCGAAGTGCAGGTAGACGAGCCGGCGCACCTTGGACACGGCATCGGGCTGATCCGCCATGGCCTTCCAGAGCTTGGCCACGAACTCCGCCATCTTCTCGCGGAACAGCGTGGTGAGGATGTCTTCCTTCGTCTTGAAGTAGAGATAGATGGTGCCGGCGGCGATGCCCGCCTCACGTGCGACGTCGGAGACGCGGGAGTTGAAATAGCCCTTCCGGGCGAAGACCCGGACCGCGGCTTCGATGATCTGTTGGGGCTTGTCGGGATCGCGCATGGCAGGACGATGAACCGCCGTTCATTCTAGTCGAGGCCCGCCGCCCTGTCAAACTGAAGTTGGCTGTGGGCCCTGCTCGCGGCAGTGCTGGACGTATTGTCGCAGGCGGAGGAACTCGGGCTGGTCCAGATTGGCGAAGACCAGTACGGCGCCGCCCACATAGGCCTCCCACACCACGGCCGGGAGGCGGAGTGCGGCCGCATCGCGGGATTCGGGCAGTTCGAGGACGACCACGTCACCCGGCACCAGAGTTTTGTCCGTGATCACACGGCTGCCCGAGACGCTGAGGTCCACGGTCACCCCTTGAGCCGTGCCCGCCGAGCTGCCCTCGATCCGGATGGGCAGCGTTACCGGCACGCGCGGGGAGCGGCGGCGGATGTCTCCCGGAGAGACGTACGGCGCCACGCGCTCAGCGTCCAGATCGCTGAGCTTGAGGAAGGCGACGGACAGTCCCTCGCGGTCGCGGCGGATCACCCGGGCGGTGACCTCGATGCGCCCGGCATCGCCCGGCAGGGTCACGCGCAGCGTGACGTCGCTCCCCGCCGCGGCGTCGGACTCGGTCCGGAGCTGCATGCCGGACAGGCTCACGTCCACGACTTCGCCCGACACCACCCGGCCATCGGCGGACTCGACGATGGCGGGCCATGTCGCGCGGGCACGGGGAAATCGACGGCGGTCCTGAGCGCTCATGCGTGGCTCCTGAATTCCAAGCGTAACCCGGCGGCCCCGGCGGCGGCTGGCAAATCTCCAGCACCTTGAGGCCTCTCCCGCCGTCTGTCAACGGGGTAGAAGCCCGCGCCTTGACCGTCCCCGGTCGCGCGAGTACGATGCCCGAGGATGCCGCCCGCGAGCGAGGCGATCAAGTACCGGATCGGCATCATGCCGGGCCCGTGGCCGCCGGGGCGCGAGGGCGGCGCCTTTCTCTGGACGCTCTGCGACTTCCTCGAGCGCAGCGGCATCGATTCGCTCTGGCTCTCCGACCGGCTCTCGTCTCCCGCACCCGTGCCGGAGGTCATGACCTCGCTGGCCGCCGTCGCGGCGCGGACAAGCCGCCTGAAGTTCGGGCCCAGCGTGATCGTCCTGCCCTACCGCACGCCGGTGGTTGCCGCCAAGGAGCTGGCCACCATCGATTGGCTCTCCCGCGGCCGCCTCTTTCCGGCCGTCGGCGTGGGTGTCGAGCTGCCGCGCGAATTCGAGGCCTCTGGCGTGCCGTTCAAGGAGCGCGGGCGGCGGACCGACGAGGCCATCCGCGTGATGCGGATGCTCTGGAGCCAGGACGAGGTGACCTATCAGGGCGAGTTCTACCGCCTCGACCGCGTGACGATCTTCCCCAAGCCCTGGCAGACGCCTCCGCCCATCTGGATCGGCGGCAAGAGCGAGGCGGCCATCAAGCGCGCCGCCCGCGTCGGAGACGGCTGGATTCCGTCCTTCATCACCCCGGACGAGCTCCGGGCCGGGGTCGAGAAGGTGCAGGAGCTGGCGGCGGCCGAGGGGCGGACGGTACCGGCAGACCATTTCGGCACCCTCATCAACTTCGCCGTGGCGGCGACGCCGGAGGCTGCGCGCGCACAGGCTCAGCCCTTCATCCCGCGCGGCCGCGTCGATGAGGCCACGCTCGCCCAGTGCACGGCTTTCGGCCCGGTGGACGTGCTGATCGCGAAGATCGAGGAGTACGTCAAGGGCGGCGCCTCCAAGTTCATCCTGCGACCGCTCTGCCCGCCCGACCACATGCTCGAGCAGCTCTCCGCCGTCGCCGAGCAGGTCGTCCCCGAGTACCACTCGCGGTAACAGGACGGCGCGCCTAGGGTTGGGTGCCCCCACTCGACCACGATAAAGCCAGGCAACGGGTCTCGGGGGGGATCCCCGACCCCGGCGCTCCATAGGCTACTTTTGTGTCAGCAGGTCGGCGAGCAGCTGCGGATCCACGTTTCCGCCCGAGAGCACGACCCCGACGCGCGCGCCTTTCGCCAGCGGGACCTTTCCCGCCAGCAGCGCCGCCACGGCGACGGCGCCAGTAGGCTCGACCAGGATTTTGCACCGCAGCAGCAGGAAGCGCACGGCTTCGGCGATCTCCGGATCGGAGACAAGCAGCACGTCCGTCAGGTTGCGCTTGAGGATCGGGAACGTCAGCGCCCCCGGTGAGAGATTGCGGATACCGTCGGCTATGGTGGGAGGCGGGGGAATGCTGACGCGCTCGCCCTTCCGGAGCGATAGGAAGGTGTCGTTCGCCGTGTCGGCCTCCACGCCGAAGATCTTGGCCGCGGGCCGGAGCGCCCGCGCGACGATGCTGCAGCCCGCCATGAGGCCGCCCCCACCCACGGGAGTGAGCAGGCCGTCGAGCTCACCCGTCTCCTCGATGAGCTCGAGGGCCGCCGTCCCCTGGCCGGCCATGATGGCGGGATCGTCGTAGGGAGGCACGAGCGCACGCCCCGTCTTCTCCACCAAGTCGCGGGCGCGCGCTTCCCGGTCTTCGATTTGCCGGTCGTAGAAGACGACCTCGGCGCCGTAGCCGCGGGTAGCGGCCAGCTTGAGCGCGGGCGCGTCGATAGGCATCAGGATGACCGCCGTCGTCCCTGTGAGCCGGGCCGCAAGCGCGACGCCTTGGGCATGGTTGCCCGAGGAGAACGCGACCACCCCACGCGCGAGCTCGTCGGGGGACAGCGTGAGCAGCTTGTTGAGCGCCCCGCGGATCTTGAAGGCGCCGGCCCGCTGGAGGTTCTCGCACTTGAGGAAGACGGAATGCCCGGTGGCCTCGTCGAGCGAGCGGCTCGTGAGCACCGGCGTGCGGTGGATGCGGCCCTGCAGCCGCCGCGCCGCCGCCTTGATGTCGTCGAGGCTGGGCTCGGCCACGGTCAGATGACGCCGTCGGTTCTGAGCGCGGCGATCTCCGGCGCGGTGAGACCGAGGAGGCCGGTCAGCACTTCCTCGGTGTGCTGGCCGAGCAGCGGCGGGGGCAGCCGGATCTCACCCGGCGTCGCGGTGAACTTCACCGGGATGCCCACCAGCTTCACGCGGCCGGCCGTGGGGTGCTCGATCTCCTGCACCATGCCGCGGTGAAGCACCTGCGGGTCCCGGAAGACCTGATCGACGGTATTGATGGGCCCGGTCGGCAGGCCGGCGGCCGCGAAGGCCGCGATCCAGTTGTCTCGGCTGCGCCCCTGCAGCCGCGCCTCGATGAGCCCCACCAGCTCCTCCCGCCGCTCCACCCGCTTGAGGTTGGTGTCGAAGCGCGGATCGTCGGCCCACTCCGGCGCGCCGATGGCCTCGCAGAAGGCCTTCCACAACCGGTCATTGCCGGCGCCGATGATGAGGTAGCCGTCGCGCGCTTTGAAGGCCTGGTACGGCACGAGGGACTCGTGGGCGCTGCCCCATCGCCCCTGGACGGCGCCGGCCACCAGATAGGCCGTGGCCGCGTTCATCATGGCCGCGACGCCCGACTCGAGCAGCGAGCACTCGACCTTCTGGCCCTGCTCCGTCCGCTCGCGGTGCAGCAGCGCGGCCAGGATGGCGCCATGGGCATAGAGCGCCGTGATCTCGTCGATGAGCGCCACGCCGGCCTTGACGGGCGGGCCCTCCCGCTCGCCGGTGATGGACATGAGCCCCGCGATGCCCTGGAGAATCGAGTCGTAGCCGGCGCGCTCGCGCGCCGGACCGGAATTGCCGAAGCCCGAGATCTGGCAATAGATCAGTCGCGGGTTCTCACGGCTGAGCACGCTGTAGTCGAGCCCCAGGTCCTCCATGGTGCCGGGCTTGAAGTTCTCGATGACCACGTCGGCCTGTGCGACGAGCGCCTTGAGGAGGGCCTTGCCGCGTGGGTGCTTGAGATTCAGCGTGACCGACTTCTTGTTGCGGTTGATCGAGAAGAAGTAGGCGGCCGAGCCGTCGGGCGCCATCGGCGGCACCCACGCCCGGCTATCGTCCCCCACGCCGGGCTGCTCGATCTTGATCACCTCTGCTCCATAGTCGCCGAAGATCTGGGTCGCCAGCGGGCCGGCGACGATGCGGGAGAGATCGACAATGCGGACGCCTTCGAGCGGGCGGGCCATGGCGGTGATTATAGTCGAACCGGAGCCGGGTTGTTATACTGCGCCCATGCGCCACCACATCCCCGCGATCATGTTTGCCGCCCTCGCGCTGGCCGGGTGCACACTCGTCTCGATCGACCTGCAGCAGCGGATCCAGCCGCTGGTCGAGGAGACCGTCGAAGGCTCCGGCACCGCCAAGGTCCTGCTGCTCGACCTCTCCGGCGTGCTCTCGGAAGAGATCGTGACCTTCTCGGTCGCCACCCCGCCCCCGCATGTGCCGCTGCTGGCGCGCGTGCGTGAAGAGCTACGGAAGGCGGAGGAGGACGACCGGGTCAAGGCCGTGATCGTGCGCATCAACAGCCCGGGCGGGACGATCACCGCGTCCGACATCCTCTACCGCGAGATCCACGACTTCAAGGCGCGGCGTAAGATCCCCGTGATCGCGGCGATCATGGATGTCGGCGCCTCGGGCGGCTACTATGTCGCGCTGGCCGCCGACACGATCTTCGTCCATCCCACCACCATCACCGGCAGCATCGGCGTCGTCATGCTGACCGTCAACGCTCAGGGGCTCATGGAAAAGATCGGCGTCGCCCCGCTGGCGATCAAATCGGGAAACATGAAAGACGCGGGCTCCCTCTTCCGCGCGCTCACGCCGGACGAGCGAGCCATCTTTCAGGGCGTCATCGATGACATGTACGGCCGCTTCGTGAAGCTGATCGTCGAGTCGCGGCGGATTCCCGAGGACCGCGTCCGTGCCTTTGCCGACGGCCGGATCTACACGGCCGAGCAGGCCAAGGCGCTGAACCTGGTGGATCGGATCGGCTATCTCGACGACGCGGTGGACGCCGCCAAGACGGCCGCGCGCCTCGATGCGGCCCGGATCGTCATGTACCACCGGCCCAAGGAGTACCGCGCCACGTTCTACTCGACGACGCCCGTGACTCCCGGCGCGGACACCGCGCTCGCCCAGCTGGCGGCGACGCTGGTGGGCCCCGGGCCCCGCTTCATGTACCTCTGGTGGCCGTAGGCTAGGCGGTCGCCAGCGCCGGCCGGATGATCGGCACGGGCGCGGACCGCTTCGCGAACGGCGAGCGGTAGTCCAGCACCTCGCGGAGCTTTCGCACGAGAACATCGGGGCTGAACGGCTTGGCAATGAACGGCGCGCCCGAGCGGAGGACGCCGTACTGGCCCATCACCTCCGTCGTGTACCCGGACATGAACACCACCTTGGTGTCCGGCCGTACCGCCTTGAGATCCTCGGCCATGTCAGGACCGCTCATGGTGGGCATGAGCACATCGGACAGCGCCAGGTGGATGGGTTCAGGGTAAAGTCCCGCGACCAGCAGGGCATCCGCCCCGTCACCCGCCTCGAGGACCGTGTAGCCCTTGGCCTCGAGGACGTCTCGCACCATTTCGCGGATGTCGGCTTCATCGTCAACGACCAGGATCGTCTCCATGTTCGGTGCCTCCTTTAAGGGTATCAGCGCACGGCCTGTTCGCGGTCGAGGACCTCTCGAACCTTCCGCGCAAGTCCGTCGGGGGTGAACGGCTTTTCGATGAACGGCGTGCCCGACTCCAGGATGCCGTGATGCACGATGGCATCGTCGGTATATCCGGACATGTACAGCGCGCGCATTTGGGGGCGCGTCGGGCACAGGCGCTCGACGAGCGCGCGCCCGCTCAGGCGCGGCATGATCACGTCGGTGAGCAGGAGCTCGATAGGGCCCTGGTGTTGTTCGGCGATGAGGATTGCTTCATCGCCGCCCGGGGCCTCGAGCACACGGTACCCGAGGGCGTTGAGAATGTCCCGGCTCAGTGCGCGAACCTCCGGCTCATCCTCAACCAGTAGAATCGTCTCGTCGCCACCGGTTATTTTGGCCTCGCCCGGCGCTTCCGGAACCCCGAGCGCCTCGTCGACCCGTGGCAGATAGATCTTGAACGTGGTGCCGTGGCCGGGCTCGCTGTAAAGGTGCACGATGCCGGCGCTCTGCTGGATGATGCCGTAGACGGTTGCCAGTCCCAGTCCGGTACCCTTGCCCTCCTCCTTGGTCGTGAAGAACGGCTCGAACACTCTCGAGCGCGTTGCCTCGTCCATTCCGATGCCCGTGTCGCTCACGGCGAGCATCACGTAGCGGCCGGGCCGGACGTGGACGTGCCTGGCGGAGTAGGTCTCATCCAGTTCCACATTGGCCGTCTCGATGGTCAGCTTCCCGCCCCCTGGCATCGCGTCGCGGGCATTGACGGCAAGATTGACGATGACCTGCTCGATCTGGCCGGGGTCGGCCTTGGCCCGTCCGAGCGCGGGCTCCGGCACCGCCGCCAGATCGATATCCTCGCCGATGAGGCGGCGCAGCATCGGCTCCATGTTCTCGACAACGGTATTGAGGTCGAGCACTTGCGGCTTCAGAATCTGCTTCCGGCTGAAGGCCAGCAGCTGCCTGGTAAGCGCCGCCGCGCGCTCGGCTGTGGTTCTCACGAGCTTGACCTCCCGGTGCATCGGCTCGTCCGGACGGAGCCGCGCCAGCATCATCTGCGCCCGACCCGTGATGACGGTCAGGAGGTTGTTGAAGTCGTGGGCGATCCCGCCGGCCAGCCGCCCGACAGCGTCCATCTTTTGGGACTGGCGGAGCTGTTCCTCGAGCGCTCGGCGCTCGCTGACGTCCTTCAGAATTCCGACGGTACCGATGATCGCTCCAGCGGAATCGCGAAGCAGCGACAGGGACGAGCTCACGGCCACGGATCGACCGTCTCGGCGGTGGAACACCAGCTCGTGGCTCCGGATCCGCCCGTCGCGACGCAGGCGGCTCATCACGTCCCGCGCCTGTTCGAGGCCGCCGTCGTAGAAGTCGGCGACAGGACGGCCTTTGACCGCGTCCGACGTGTACCCGAAGATCTCCTCGGCGCCCGGGCTGAAGTAGGTCACGCGCCCTTCCTCATCGGTCGTCACGATGGCATCAGCCGAGTTCTCCGTGATGGACTGGAGGAAGTCTCGCGCGTCACGGATTTCCCGGTAGAGCCGCGCATTTTCCATGGCGACGGCGGCCCGGTCGGCGAAGCTCTGGGTCAGTCGCACTTCTTCCTCGGTGAAGGCCCGGCCGGTATGTTCGCAAACCGCCAGAGCTCCGATGACCCGCTCGCGAATCTGCAGCGGCACGGCGAGCACGGAGCGAAAGGGCGCCTGCTCGACCCGCGTCCGCATCTCCGGCGAATAGGTGACCCGCTCATCCTCGAGCACGTTGGGGGTGACGAACGGTGCCCGTCCCCTCACGGCCAGAGCGACAGCGCCGGTGCCGGACGCGAAGACCACGGGCGACCCGAGGACTCCGTGGTCATCTCCCGACACGGCGAGCGAGACCAGGTTTCCCGATTCCGGTTCCAGGTAGTAGAGAACCGACACGCTGGCGTCGACCGCCTGCCGGATATTGTCCACCGTCCGTTTGGCAACCAGATCCAGGTCGAGCGTTTCCGACAAGACACCGCCGAGCTCAGCGAGACTCCTCATTCGGCTCGCCTGCTGCCTGGCCTCGCGGTAGAGGCGCGTGTGCTCGATGGCGAGGCCGGCCTGCCGACTGATGCCCTCCATCAGGCGCAGCTCGGCAGCCGAAAAGTGGTGCTCGGCGTTCCACCAACTCAGCATCATGCCGCCGATCGGCTCACCCTTGACGATCATGGGAACGAAGAGGATCGACCGCATCGGGAAATGGGCCATCGTTTCTGCGTCCAGCCGCGGGTCGTCCATGGCGCGGGTCGAGAACACGGGCCTGTGACTGGCCCAGGACTCCTCGAGCAAGGGATGGCCCTTCAGCGGGACCTGGAAGCGCTGGAAGGTCTCGAGCAAATCTTTTGGCACGTGATAGCCGGCCAGGGCGCGGAGGCTCCGCGTCTCAGGATCGGCGAGATACGCCCCTCCCATGTCGGCGCCGATCACGCGTGCCGTCTCGCGCGCAATGAGGCGAAGCGTCTCAGTTGGGTCGAGTGAGGAGCCGATGGCGCGGCTCACGGCAAGGAGCGTCTCGGTTTCCCGCAGCTGCTGATGTGTCTCCTCGAACGAGCGGGCGTTCTGGAGCGCCAGGGCCGCCTGATCCGCAAAGGCGGTCATGAGCTCGATCTCGGAGGCGCTGAACTCGCGGCCGCCGACGTCCGCCAGCGCCAGCGCGCCCATCGCCTCGCCTCCGACCGTGAGCGGGACACCCGCCGATGCCCGCAGGGTCTCTTCCGCTGCCCGTTCCGCAAACCACTTCGGCAGCGCGACGGCCGGCTCGGCGAAGATGTCCGGGGTCCAGACCACCTGCTTCAGGGCGATGGCCCGCCCCACCATGCCTTCGCTTCGATGGATGACGCGGCCAAGCCATTGTCCCCGGTTCACTCCGGCCGAGGCCACGCACGTCAAGGACGCGGTCTCGGGGTCGAGGCGATAGAGATTGGCCTGGCGGACATGAAACAGTGACAGCAGCTTGGCCACGACCTGCTCCGCGGCCTTCGCAAAATCCCGACGCCCGGCGAGCTCGTGCCCCGCAAGGATCAGGGCCTGCGTCGCCTCCTGAGCGCGCCGACGCTCGGTGATGTCGACATGCGAGAGCATCGCGGCGCAGCCGGGAGCGCTCACTTGCCGGGCAGACAGGAGAAACCATCGCTCTTGAGCGGGGCCGTGACACGGATACTCGACGGTGAACTCTTCCTCTTCGCCGGCCACCACACGCTCGATCCCGGCGGCAATGGCTGCGGTAATGTCCGTCTCGGGGCTCGTGGCCCGGCGGCAGACCTCCAGGTAATTCAGGCCGACGCCCGCGACTGTGGCCACGTCAGCACCGTTATCCAGGCCGAACCGGCGCCAGGCCTCGTTGACGGCCACGATGGTGCCCGTCTCGTCCACTATGGCTAGAGTGGAGGCCAAGGAGTCGAGCAGGGCCTGGGTGAATGCGCCGTCGCACTTGGGTGGAAACGGCCGAGCCGGTCGATCGACCGCGACAGACTCGGGCCTCACCCGCTTCGCGCTTCGTTGTGCCATGGCCGCAGACTTCATCGCCGCCCTTTCCATACCTCGAACTCGCGGGCGACTCGGCTCCGGCACTCCGGGCAGATGCCGTGGCTAAATCGGGCGTGCGAGTGCTCGCTGATGTAGCTCTCCATCTGCTCCCAGGAGTTCTCGTCATTGCGGATCTTCTTGCAGTAGGAGCAGATCGGCAGCATGCCCTGCAGCTGCTTGACCTCGGCCAGGGCGCGTTCGGCCGCCGTCCGCGCGGCGCCCTCGGCCGCGAAGAGCGTCGCGTTGCGCACCGCCAGCGCGGCTTGGCCCACAAAGCCCTCGAGCAGCCTTTCGTCCTCCGCGTCGAGCTGGAAGGGCTCTCGGCCGTTGAGCGCCAAGACCGCCAGCAAGGAACCGTCAAGGATGACGGGCACGCCGAGGTAGCTGCTCAAGCCGTGGTGACGCCACCAGTCGGGCGCGACGACCCGGCCATCCTTGGGGGCATCGGCCACATTCAGGAGCCGCCCGTGTCGGGCGACCCAGCCCATCACCCCTTGATCGAAGCTCACCATCCGGTACGGGAAGTCGGCGTCCATGGCCGGGTCGGAAAAGCTCACTAGCTGGAGCGTCCTCGACGCCTCATTGGCCAGCCAGAAGGAGGCCACCGAGGCGCCGGGGAGCTGGGCGGCGGCCCTGGCGATCTCCCCCAAGACGCGCTCGTTGTCCAGTGAGCTCGAGATCAGCCGATTGAGCCGGGTGACCGTGTGGAGCTGGCTCACGCGCTCCTCGAGGTTCCGGTACAGCCGGCCGTGGTCGATCGCGATGGAAGCCTGGCCGATGAACGCCTTGAGCAGCGGATCGTCCTCGATGCTTTGATCCAAGGGCTTGCGGAAAACCAGCGACAACACGCCCAGAAGCTCGTCCCCGTGGAGGATTGGGAATGCCGCGCTGGCCCGGAAACCATTGCCGACGAACCACTGCCCCTCGCGCACCCGGGCATCAGTCCCGAGGTCGGGCGCTGACAGCGGCCGCCGCGTGGCGGCCACGCGTCCAACGATTCCCTCGCCGAAGCGGACATGCGGATTGGGGTGAGCCGTGAAGAGCGGATCGTTCGAGGTAGCCCGCGCGCTGACCGCGTCGCCGCTCGCATCGACGGTCCACACGATGACGAGCGCGGCTTCCATGAGTGAGGCCGCCGCGTCGGCGATTTCATGAAGAATCCGGCCGACGTCCAAGGAGTCCGAGATCGTCTGGCTGAGGCGGGTCAAGGCATCGAGGCGTCTGACTCGATCCTCCAGCGTCGTGTACAGCCCAGCGTTCTCGATGGCCACGGCGGCCTGATCCCCAAACGCGGTCAGGAGTTCGAGCTGGGCCGGCGTGAAGATCCGCCCGACTTCGTCGGCAACGTTGAGCGCGCCGATAATCTTGTCGCCGACCTTCAGCGGCACGCTCGCCACGGCTCGAAGAGCATCTTGTCTGAGCATCTCTTCGGCCCATTCGGGAAGCTTCACATTGGGATCAACGAGCAAGTCGGCCGTCGACACGACGTGCCCGAGCTCGACGGCACGCCCCGTGGTCCCCTCCCCGCGGTGAACCACACGGCCGCGCCAGCGGAGGGGATCCGCGTCGTCGGAGGATGCGATGCAGGTCAACGTTCCTGATGCGGCGTCCAGCCGGTAGAGGTTCGCGCGCTTGGCATGGAGCACCTCGAGCACCGTGGACAGAACGCGGCTGGTGGTCGTCGCGAGATCGAGTCGCTCGGTGAGCCCGCGACCAGATTCGATTAGCGCGCTGAGCTCATCCTGGCGCCCTCGAAGCTCGCGGGTGCGCGCCGCAACCTCGATCTCGAGCGACTCGGACAAGTTCGTATAGCGCCTTACCTCCAGATAGGTGAGCACCCCGGCCACGGGCACAAAGGCGAAGTCGAAGATGCGCAGGCTCTGGATCAGACGGGCCGCGTGCAGGGCATCGTTCAAAGCGAAGAGAACGTAAATGCCGAAGCTCGTGAGGATGACCCGGCGCTCGGTGGGCTCGAGCTGCCCCGCGCGCCAGATCAACGCGACGCAGTAGATCGAGATGCCGAAGAGGTACGGGATCGGAACGAGCACCAAGGGTCCCGGAACCGACGCCCAGTAGAGGCCGCTGAGCCAATCGTTCCGCAAATAAATCCTGTTGGCCACGATCAGCTCTGTGAATAGGAGCATCGATGCCAGGGCGACTTGCATTCCGCCGAGGAAGATGATCGGCCGCCAGGAGCATCTGCGCCCCACGATGGAGTGGGTGAGCCCGACCATGACCGGGGCCAGCGTGAGAGCGCTGAACCACGTGAGTCGCGAGCCGAGCAGGACCCCTTGCGGAGCCGTCGCGGTGAGCTGAATGTAGTGACTCACCAGATAGAATCCGGAGATCGCGCACCAGCCCGCCGTCCAGAGATGGAGGTGCTTGCGCGGGCGGAGCAGCCAGATCCACAGATTGAGGATCGCGCCCGCCGCCAGCGCCCCCATCATCAGGAGGAGGAGCAACGGTGGGAGTGCGGAGAAACCGGTCATGGCAGCGTCCATCGGGTCCCTGTTACTCGCGGCCCTCTGGCTCGCGGTTCCGGGTCCCGTCGCCCAGCAAGCAGGCGGCGTCGCCGTCCTGGCAGACTGTGAAGGTGCGCAACTGCATCTGGCACCCCTGGGTGCCGGCGCCGAATCCACCGCTCCCCGATCGGCCGTCGGCGAACAACCGCCCCTCGGCGCGGGCGGCGTCGAAGCCCGAAGCGATGCACACCGAGCGCGCCATCGCCGTGGAGCGCGTCATGAGGTAGAGCCCTTCGGGCCGGGCCACGATCCGCATGTCCTCGGGCGCGGCGAAACTTCCCGCGCACCCGGTCAGCGCGGCGGTGAGCGCCATCAGGACCAATGCCCGCCGTGCGAACCGCCCGTCTTTGTTCTGGCTCATCGCTCGCTCCTTGCGTTTCAAATTGAGTGGCTCGTGCGTTCCTGCTCTGCTGCTAACGCAAGGCCGGTGCCACGGGGCGTCGCGCGCCCAAAGCCGAGTTCTTCACTCTTACTTTTCAGCAGGTTAGAGTAAACAGCTGAAGCGCTGTCGCATGCCTGCTCTCAACCGCAGGGCGCTCGAAGCTGTGGGCCGGATCCAAGGACTATGGCGAGGCCGCCATAGGATCTGGTGATGCGAGCAGAAGGGTGTGAAGCTGCCGGCGCAGCGTCAAGCGGGGCGAAACTCGTGGGCCGAGATTCCGAAGCGCTTCATCTTCCCGTGCAGCGTCGTGTAATTAGTCCTCAGCAAGCGCGCGGCGTGGCTCTTGTTCCCCCGCGCCTGCGCGAGCGCCCGGCGGATGGCCTGCGATTCAGCCCTGGCGATGGCCGACTCCACGATCTCTCTCAGCGAGCGGTCTCCCAGCGGCTCCGCGTTGGGGCGCGGCGCTGCTGGGATCACGCGGAATGCGTGTGGCAGCAGCGTCGCGGCCTGCTGGGAATTCATCGGGCTATTGATGGAAGGCGCCTTCGTGGGCGTGACGCTCCTCATGTCGGAGGCAGCGATCGTCCCCCTCGGCGCACACGATGATATTGCGAACCTGCGCTTGGCAACCGGGAGCGCCGCCGCCACCGCCGCCGTCGGTCAGTGCGATGCCGCGGCCGTCGGCCAGCATGCGGCCGTCGAGCCGCGCCATCTGGTAGCCCGTTGCCGGGGCCGATGCGATGCAGACCGAGCGTGCCATCTCGGCGGACTTCGTCATGACATAGATGCCGTGGGGCTTGGCGATGACCCGGACGTCTCCCGCTGCGGAGAAGCCCGACGCGCACCCCGTGAGCGCCAGCCCCAGCATCACGAATCCGACTCCAAAGGCCTTCATGGCTGCCTCCTCATGATCGGTTGCGTCTTCGTTTTTCGACTCCGACCATCAAGAGAGGCAAGCCAGATGCCATCGGCGCCAGCGCCCCGCGCCTCGCCGCGGCTCAACGGCATTCGAGCTCTGGATTTCAGTCAGTTAGAAGAAGGGCGCGATGTGATCGAAGAGGGAAATCCAGCGTCGAACTACACGCCGGCCTCTCAGGGAAGCACGAGGATCATGGCGGGACGACTATAGCGGGGCTTCCACAGCTTCGGGAGGCAGGGAGGGCGGGTCAGGATCCCTGGAAGTCGCGCGCCGCGATGCCGTAGCGCTTCATCTTGGCGTGGAGCGTCGTGTAATCCGTTCGCAGCAGCCGCGCCGCCTGACTCTTGTTCCCCTTCGCCGCCTCGAGCGCCTGGCGGATCGAGCGCCGCTCGGCGTCGGCCGCGGCAAGCTCGGCCACCTCGCGAAGAGACAGATCATCGCCGGCGGGCGGCGCGGCCGCGGCCGGACGGCCTGAGGCGCCGGCGGCCTCGAAGGCGGGCAGGAACTCCGGCGTGATCATGTCGGTCGCCAGCAGCGCGGCCTTGCGGATCACGTTCTTCAGCTCGCGCACATTGCCCGGCCACTCGTGACGCATCAAGAGCTGCATGGCCTCGTCCGAGATACCGCGCACCGGCCGGCGCAGCTCCATGCAGGCCTCGGCGAGGAAGCGCTGCGCCAGGTGCGCGATGTCCTCCCGGCGGCTGCGGAGCGGCGGCAGGCCGAGCGCGAACTCGTTGAGCCGGTAGAAGAGGTCGGCGCGGAAGCGACCGCCGCGGACCTCCTCCTCGAAGTTGAGATTGGTGGCCGCGATGATGCGCACGTCCACGGCGACTGGGCGGGTCCCGCCGAGCGGCGTCACCTGGCGCTCCTCCAGCGCGCGCAGCAGCTTGGCCTGGGTGGCGACCGGCACGTTGCCGATCTCGTCGAGGAAGAGCGTCCCGCCGTGCGCGAGCTGGAACTGTCCGTCTTTGTGCCGCTGGGCGCCGGTGAAGGCGCCCTTCTCGTAGCCGAACAGCTCGGACTCGACCAGCGTCTCCGGGATGGCCCCGCAGTCCACGGCGACAAAGGGCTTCTCCCGGCGCTCGCTCTGGGCATGGATCGCGCGGGCGATCAGCTCCTTGCCCGTTCCCGTCTCGCCCTGGACCAGCACGGTGTAATTGGAGCGCGCGACCTGTGCCGCCTGCTGGATCACGGCGCGGATCTGCGGGCTGGATCCCATCCGCTCGACGAGGGAGGCGCCTTCGCCCTGGCTCTTCAGCTCGGTGATCCGCGCGCGCAGCTCCTCCCGCTCCAGCGCGCGCTTGACCGCCAGCATCAGCATGTCCATGTCGAACGGCTTGGTCAGATAGTCGTAGGCACCCAGCCGCATGGCCTGCACCGCCGTGTGGATGTCCGTGTGGGCCGTGCAGATGATCACCGGCGTCTCTGGCGCGAAGCGCTTGATCTCGGGCAGCGCCGCCATGCCACCCATGCGCGGCATGGTGAGGTCGAGCAGGATCACCGATGGCTGACCGGCGCGAGCCTGCTCGAGGGCCGCCGCGCCGTCCCCGGCCGCGATGACCTCGAAGCCGGCCGCCTCAAGGACCTCCGTCAAAACCTCGCGGATTTCGCTCTCATCGTCGACCACGAGGATCTTGGCCGCCACGCCCCCTCTCCTCGACTACGCCGAGCCACGAAGCTTGTAGATCGCCGTGTGGCGCACCGAGGCCACCGGCCGCGAGCCCGACGCCACCAGCAGCAGATCCAGCTCCACGAACTCGTGCCCCTTGCCCTCGAAGAGGTTCTTGACGCGGGCCCGAGTCTCGAGCCGCTCCCCGACCCGGACGACACCCAGATGCTGGCCCTGGCTTTCCACGTGGATCCATGGACTCACGCGCACGTTCTGGTCGAGGGCGCGATTGGCCTGGTCGAGATAGAAGGCGGGATGGACCGGCGCGTCGGCGCCGACGTAGAGCGGCAGCCTCTCGTTGACCTTCGCGAGAAAAGCGCGGGCCGCGGCGCGATCCACCACGAGCGAGGGCGTGCCCAGGACAGCGCGGCCTCCGAGCAGCCGCCGGCTCACCGCGGGCCGGCGCTTGGGCAGCGGCGCCGCCGGGTAGGCGGAGAGCGCCGGCAGCGGCAGCAGCGGCCCGCGAGGCAGGCCCATCGTCGCCGTGGCGCACAGCTCGCCGTCCTTGTCGAGCACGCGCGCCTGGATCGAGAGCTCGTCCTTTCGGTTTGACGCCACGCTGGCCTGAACGGTGACGGGCTCGTCATAGTACACGGGCTTGGCGAACCGCACCGAAAACTTGCCGTGATCCAGCCAGGCAGGCCCTAGCGCGGCGATGACGGGATGGGTCATCCAGGCGTAGACGATCACGCCAGGCACGAGCCCGCCGCGGAACCCGAACTCGCGCGCCAGACGGTCTTCGTGAATCTTGTTCTCCGCGGGATCCGCCGGGGCCGTGGCGCTCACGCGATACTCCGGCAGTGCGGTGCCCACAACAAGGGCGTCCAGGCTCATGCGCCGCTCATCCCGGCGGAATCATTTCTTCGGCGGCTTGCCGCCATACGGTCCGGCGTGGTCCTGCTCCTCGTTCCATCGAACCCAATCGGCATCACCCTTTTCACGAGAGAGCCGGCGCGTTTCCCCAGCGGCCCCGGCCGGCGAGACGATGAGCTCCTGGTCGTCGGTCAGGCCGCGCTCCCACGCGGGCTGGCCGCCGGACCCTGCGCATGCGGCCGTGCCGTGATAGACGCGCACCAGCACCGACCCATCGCGGCTGATCCGAATGCCAACGCCGCTGCCCCGCACGGTGACGATGGTGGGCCCGGTATCGACTTGGATTCGCGCTGATCCCGTCGCGCCCGGAGCGACCGCGACCCAGAGCCAACCACCATCGAGCCGCACCCGCGTCGGCTCGCCCGGCCCCGGCTCGCCGTCCTTGAAGAACACCTGGGTGAGCTGGGCCAGGCGCAATGCCTGGCCGCTGGTGGTCATCAGGACGAGCCGGCCGCCCGACAGCGTCCGCGCGCCATCACCCTGGGCGAGCTCGACGCGGAGCTTGGCTGGCTCCCACTTGGGCGCGCCCTTCTTGTACGTCTCGGCTTGCCCGCTCAGCGTCACAACCTTGGCAGGCAGCTCCTTGGGTTGCGCCGTCACCGGAGCAGCCGGCGCAAGCACGGCGATCCCACACGCTCCCAGCACGGCGGCGACGAAAACGCTTCGCATGTCGGGTCTCCCGGGGCATTGGGTCCGCCCCCGACAGGTTAGCATGGGCCACCGCGGATACTTCCCAAACGCGTCAGCGCCCCGTCCAGCGCGGCGGCCGCTTTTCGAAGAAGGCCGCGATGCCTTCTTTGGCATCCTCCGAGAGCGCGACGAGGGTGGTGATCTCGCGAAGATAGCGGAGCGCGGCGCTGTACTCCATGTCCGGCACCGCGGCCGCAGCCTCTTTGACGAGCCCGACGGCGGTGGGCGACAGGCCGGCGAGCGCCCGCGCCAGATCGCTCACGGCCTCCGCGAGCGAGCCGCGAGGGACGAGCCGGCTCACCAGCCCCATCTCATACGCCTCGCGGGCCGGGATCTGCTCGCCGCTCAGGATCATCAGCAGGCCGCGCTTTCGTCCCACGGAGCGCAGGATGGGGGCCATCACGATCGCCGGAACGAGACCGACCTTGAGCTCGGGCAACCCGAAGACCGCGTCGTCAGCCGCGACGACGATGTCACATCCCGCGGCGAGCCCGCACCCGCCCGCCAGGGCGAAGCCGTGCACCTGGGCAATGACCGGTGTCCGCATCCGCGGGATGGCCTCCAGGATCCGCGCGAGACCGCCGAACGACTCGCGGGCCTGAAGCGTGGTACCCCGGTCCCCCACGCCCCTGAGATCGGCGCCGGCGCAGAAGGCCTTGTCACCGGCGCCGCTCAGCACGATCACGCGCGCGGCAGGATCGCGCTCGAGCGCGCCCAGCGCGGCGTCCAGCTCGCGAAGCATCGCCTGATTGAGTGCGTTGCGGACATCGGGGCGGTTGAGCGTCACGCGGGCGATGCCGTCCCGGATGTCCACCAGCAGAGTGTCGTAGCTCACGGCTCTTCTTCCTCCAGCAGATCGAGGAACTGTTTGAGAATGCGGGCGGTCGCGCCCCAGATCACGTCGGCGGCGGAGACCGAGTAGAACAAGACCTCGTGCGGCTCGCCATCCCGCTCCCACGTCTCCGCGCGGAAGATGCCCGGATCGCGCAGGACGCGAAGCGGCACCTCGAGCACGCGCTCGATCTCTCGCCCGTCGGGGACGAGCTCGACGGGGGCGGTCACCAGCCCGACGACCGGTGTAATGATGAAAGGGGTCGCGCGCGTCTCGGTATCGTCGAGCAGGCCCAGCACCTCCACCGCCGTCGCCGGCAGCCGGATCTCCTCCCACGCCTCTCGCACCGCCGTCTCGACCCGCGATCCGTCGCGCTGCTCGACGATGCCGCCCGGGAAGGAGAACTGGCCCTTGTGGTGCGGCACCGAGCCGGTCTTCTTGGTGAAGAGCAGATGCGGCTCGCCGCGATCGGTGATCGCCACCAGCACCGCCGCCGAGACCAGATCGCTGCGATCCAGCGCCAGCCGCGGGCGGCGGCCCAGACCTGCGTCGAGCCGCGCTCGAAGCTCGGCCAGCTCCACCCTAGTGTCCTGACTCGGAAGTTCGTAGGCGATTCGCCGGGTGGGGCCCGGGCCCCACCCGGCGCGCGACGCGGACGGACGTCCGAGTCACCACGCTACCGGGCCTGGAAATTGGGCTTCCGCTTTTCGGCGAAGGCCTTGGGCCCTTCGACGGCGTCCTCGGTGCCCCGCAGCGTGCCGGAGAGGAAGGCCTCGAGCCTCAGCCCGTCGGCGAGCGGCATCGTGAGCCCGCGCAGCACCGCTTCCTTGGCCGCGCGCACGGCCAGCGGCCCGCGCTCGCAAATCGTCTGTGCCCACTTGCGCGCCGTGGGCATGAGCTCCGGCAGCGGAACCACGGCATTGATCAGCCCGAACTGCAGCGCTTGCTCCGCGCTGAGCGTCTGGGCCATCAGGATCATCTCCATGGCCTTGGCCAGCGGCACCGCGCGGGGGAGCCGCTGGGTCCCGCCCGCCCCGGGCATGATGGCCCAGCGGACTTCGGGCAGCCCGAAGGTCGAATGCGGCGCCGCGACGCGCAGGTCGCAGGCCAGCGCCTGCTCCAGGCCGCCGGCGAGGCAGTGGCCGTTGATAGCGGCGATGATCGGCTTCCAGATCTCGAGCCCGCGCGTGATGCCGCCCAGGCCGTAATCGTTGTGACCGCGCCCACCGCCCTTTCGGGCGAAGGCCGCCGGAATCATCTTCTTGAGGTCGGCGCCCGCGGAAAAGGACTTCTCCCCCGCTCCCGTCAGGATGGCGGCCCAGGCGCCTTCGTCGTCACGGAAGCGGCTCCACGCCTCGATCAGGGCCGCATGGGTCTCCGGATCGATCGCGTTCATCGCGTCGGGCCGGTTGATGGTGATGGTCACGATGCGATCGCTCTGTTCGTACAGGACGGAGGCCATGGCATTCTCCTCGAGGAATTCGTTCGCGTGCCGTCAGCGCCGCGGGTCGCTTCGCATGGGCTAGCTCATGAAGAATCCGCCGTCGACGTTCAGGGCCTGGCCGGTCATCCCACGGCTCTCCGGCAGCGCCAGGAACACCGCGACATGCGCGATCTCGTCCGCCTCCATCATGCGGCGCTGCGGCACGCGACGCTTGAGGTAGCGCTCGAAGAGCTCGTTGCCCGGCATCTCGGTCACACCGCCCTCGCGGTTCTTGACCTTCTGGGGCGCCAGGCCCATTCCCGCCCGCACGTAACCCGGGCAGATCGCGTTCACCGTGATGCCCGGGTAACCCTGCGAAGCGATCTCCGCCGCGAGCGAGCGCGTGAGCCCGATCACGCCGTGCTTGGAGGCCGCGTAGGCAGTGACGAACGAATAGCCGCCCATCTTGCCGAAGATCGACGAGATCGTGATGATCCGCCCTTGCTGCCGGGCCATCATGGCCGGCAGCACGGCGCGGATCGCGCGGTACGTGCCGTTCAGATTGACGTCGATGACCCGCGTCCACACCGCCGGGTCCTGCTCGGCCAGGAGGCCGCTCGCGTCGATCCCCGCGGCCGTGACCAGCACGTCCACGGCGCCGAACTCCGCGACGGCGAGGCGGGCCATGGCGTCCATGTCTTCTCCGCGGGTCACGTCCGCCCGCAGCGCTGCCGCCTTGACGCCCGCGGTCCGCGCCTCCTCGGCCACCTCCTGGACTTCTCGCTCAACGTCCGAAACCAGCACCAGCCGGGCACCTTCGTGCGCGAAGGCCAGGGCGATGGCACGGCCGATGCCGCGCCCGCCGCCGGTGAGCGCGACGACCCTGTCGCGGAGCCTCATGGGTCGCCTAGACGAAGCGGCAGGAGACGCTGCCCAAGCGGGTGAACGAGGCGCCGATGGATTCGCCGGCCTTGGGACGGAGCACCTTGGAAATCGAGCCCGTCAGCACGACGTCGCCGGCACGCAGGCCCCGTCCCGTCCTTCCCAGCGAATTGGCCAGCCACGCGAGCGAGTTCAGCGGGCTGCCCATCACTTCTCCCGTGGTATTGGTCGCGACCACCTGGCCGTTGTGCTCGAATACCACGCTCTCCTGAGCGAGATCGAGCCCGGCGGCAACCGGCACGGGCTCGCCCAGAACGATGGCATTCGTATACACGCCGTCGGCGACGACATCCGCGGCGCGCGGCTTGCCCGAGATCCGGAAATCGATCAGCTCGAAGGATGGGATGACCTCTGCGACGGCGGCCAGCGCGGAAGTCGCCGTCACACCCGCTCCGGTGAGATCCGCCCTCATCCGGAACGCCGTCTCCACCTCGACGGCGAGGCCGACGAAGCGGGAGAACGGCACGGCGTCGCCGCTCGAGAACACGCCGGAGGCCAGCAGGAAGCCGAACACCGGCTCGGTGACACCGTAGCTCTGCTGGAGGGCCTGGCTCGTGAAGCCGACCTTCCAACCGATCACCCGCTCCCCGCGGGCCACGAGCGCCTGCTCGAGCGCGCGCTGGATCTCGTAGGCGCGCTCGAGCGTGAGATCGGGGGCCACCTCGGTGAGCGGCGCCGGCATCTCGCGGGCCAGCCGGCCTTTGATCAATCGCGCGACGGCGTCGGGGACGGCGATGGGCATGACAGAGGCGCCGGCACTCACGGCGAGACGGGACGGGACTGGAGCCGCTCGACCACCGCGGCGAGCACGGCCGCCGCGCTGCCGCGGATCACCAGATCGGCCGCCTGATCGTGCGGCGTCTCGCTGAGGTTGACGATCGCCAGCCGCGCACCCGCCTGCTTGGCGTGCAGGGGCATATAGGCGGCGGGATAGACGACGAGCGAGGAGCCGACCACGAGGAAGACGTCGGCCGCCCGGGCGCGCCGCTCGGCCTCTTCCAGCTCCCGGCGCGGCATGGCCTCGCCGAACATGATGGTCCGCGGCTTGATGATGCCGGCGCATGGCGGATCGCACAGCGGAACCTCGACGCCGCCCTCCAGCCGCGCCTGAATATGCTCACGATCGTATGGCCTCTCGCAGGCGAGGCATCGGGCCTGAGTGGCATTGCCGTGCAGCTCCACGACGCGCTCCGGGGGCAGGCCGGCGCGCTGGTGGAGATTGTCGATGTTCTGCGTGATCACGCAGTCGAGCCGGCCGGTTCGCCAGAGCGTGACCAAGGCATGGTGAGCGGGATTGGGCTCGGCTCGGCGGATCACCGGAAAGGTCTGTTTTCCCAACTCCCAGTAGCGCCGGCGCCCGGCCTCGCTGGCGATGAAGTTTTGATAGGTGAACTCATTGGGATCGAAGCGGTCCCAGACCCCGCCCGGGCTCCTGAAGTCGGGGATACCCGACTCGGTGCTGACCCCAGCCCCGGTAAAGGCCACCAGTCGCCGGGCGCCCGACACGAGCTCGGCCAGCTCTTCGACCGGTTCTCTCATTACCGCCGCCGCTCCCCTTTCTTTCTCGCCATCTTCCCGTGCATCACCTTAGCCTTCGCTTTACCGCGAGGAGCGCCTTTGGGCTTGGCCATCTTCGGCGAGCCGACATGAGGCTGATTCCGCGCCCCCACGCCGCCGAGCGCGGCTCGTCCCGAGCGAACGGTCTTGATCCATACGTCGATTTCCTGCGCCAGCTCCGGATAGCAATTGTCCCGGTAGGCCTCGAGCGCCCGCAGCGCAGCCGGGTCTTTCCACGGCTTGAGCACGAACGGCGCGTCCGGATCGTGCATGTCGAAGGGCCCGTCGGTTGCCATGGCCATCACGATGTAGCGGCGTGTCAGCTCGGGCATATCGGCCTCCTGAGTTCGCGGGGTGCAGAAGGGCCGGGAGCCCGTCGGGGCCCCGGCCCTGAACGTGAGCGACCCGGGTGCGTCAGGGCTGAGACAGCACCGCCACCGCCGAGACGGCGCCGGGGCCGCCCAGGTTATGGGCCAGCCCCATGTCGGCGTCTTTCACCTGCATCTTGCCGGCGCGTCCCACCAGCTGGTCGTGGATATTGTTGATCATCCGGACACCCGACGAGCCGATCGGATGGCCGCAGGACTTGAGCCCTCCCGACGTGTTCACCGGGAGCGTGCCGCCCAGCCGGGTCTCCCCCGCCTGAGCCGCGCGCCAGCCGGCGCCGGGCTCGAAGAAGCCCAGATCTTCGTAGTTCACGATTTCGGTGATGGTGAAGCAGTCGTGGCACTCCGCCACCTTGATCTGCTTGGCCGGGTTGGTCACTCCCGCCATCTTGTATGCGGCCTTCGCCGCCTCGCGGGTAGCCCGGAACGAGGTGAAGTTCCACGAGGGATCGAACTGCGTGTTCCAGTAGCCCGCCGTCACCGCATAGGAGATGCCGCGGATGATCGTGTAGGAGTCGGTGAACTTGGGCGCCAGCTCGGCGCGCGTCAGGATGGCGGCCGCCGCCCCGTCGGTGGTCGGGCAGCAGTCAAAGAGCCCCAGCGGCTCGGCCACCTTCGGCGCCTTGGCGTGCATCTCGGCAGTGATCTCCTTCTGGAAGTGGGCCTTGGGGTTCAGCGAGCCATGGTAGTGGTTCTTCACCGCGACGGCCCCAAGGGCCTCTTCGTTGGCGCCGTACTCCTTGAAGTACCGCGAGGCCAGCAGCGCGAACATGCCGGGGGCCGTCCGCCCTTTGGCCAGCACCGGGTGGCCCCGGTTCACCGCCTGGGCGACGAGCGAGCCGCGCGAGGGTACCTCGCGCATCTTCTCGGCGCCGATGGCCAGCACGAGATCGTATTCGCCCGAGGCCACAGCGAGCGCGGCGTTGCGGACAGCCTCGATGCCCGTCGCGCAGTACGCCGCCACGCGGGTTACCGGGATCGGAAAGAGGTTCAGCGGATCCGACACGAAGGTGCCCGAATTGCCTTCGAAACCGTAGAGGAACGGCTCGTAGCAGCCGAACCAAGCGGCCTCGAGCTGCGTCCGGTCGATCTTGGCGTCGGCCAGGGCGAGCGACACCGCCTCGAAGATCATGTCGGTGAGGCTCTGGTGGAAGTTCTCGCCGAACTTGATCGTGCCGGTGCCGATGATGGCGACCTTCCCGCCGAGTCCGCTCATGCCCAGCCTCCTTGCTCAGATTTCTTCTGCCGCAGCCCATCAGAGCCTACTCCCACGTCCGCGGCGGTCGCAAGTGTTGATTCTGTGGGACAATTCGAGCCATGACCTGCGCCGCCCGTGGAGTCATTGCCCTCCCCGGTGCCACCTAGACTGATGCGCGCGATGCTGCTCCGCCGCCAGGTGGCGATCGCCACCTCGCCGCTCGAGGCCGGCGAGGTGGCGGCGCCCGATCCAGGGCCAGGCGAGATCCGCGTCCGGGTCAGCGCCTGCGCGACCTGCCGCACCGACCTCCACGTCATCGAAGGCGATCTGCCGCCGCGGCGGATGCCCATCATCCCGGGCCATCAGATTGTCGGCACAGTCGAGGCTCTCGGCGCGGGTGCCCGGCGCTTCCGCAGCGGTGAGCGCGTCGGCATCGCATGGCTGCGCTCGGCATGCGGCGCCTGCCGCTTCTGCAAGAGCGGAAAGGAAAATCTCTGCGAGGAGTCCACCTATACGGGCTGGACCCACGACGGCGGCTATGCCGAGCGCTGCTGCGTGCCCGAGGCCTTCGCCTACGCCATTCCCACCGGCTTCGACGACGCCGAGGCCGCGCCGCTACTCTGCGCCGGCATCATCGGGTACCGCGCGCTCCGGCGCAGCCAAGTCCCGCGCGGCGGGAGGCTGGCCCTCTATGGCTTCGGCTCCTCGGCCCATATCACGCTCCAGGTCGCCCGGCATTGGGGCTGCGCCGTATATGTCTCCACGCGGAATGCCGCTCACCGCCGCTTCGCTCTCGAGCTTGGCGCCGAGTGGGCGGGCGGTCCCGGCGAGAGGCTGCCGGTCAAGGCGGACGCGGCCATCATCTTTGCTCCGGCGGGAGAGCTGGTGCCTGCGGCGCTCGCCGACCTCGACAAGGGCGGCACCGTGGCCCTGGCGGGCATTCACATGAGCGCCGTGCCCGCCATGGCCTACGAGACCCATCTCTTCTGGGAGAAGACGCTCCAGAGCGTCACGGCAAACACCCGCGAGGACGGTGAACAGCTGCTGGGCGAGGCGGCCGCCATTCCCATCCGGCCCCGCGTGACCCGCTACCCCTTGGCCGAGGCCAACCGCGCGCTCCAGGCGCTGGCGGCGGATCAGGTTGAAGGCACTGCGGTGCTCGTGGTTGACTGAGGAAGGGATATGGATCGACGCGAGGTGCTCAAGCTCGGACTGGCCGCCGGCGCCGCGGCGATGGCTCCGCAAAGCACGATCGCCGCGGTGGAGAGCCGCGCGCGGGTGGTCGTCGTCAAAGCTGGAGACCGCCGCGACGGCATCCGGCGCGCCCTGACGTTGCTGGACGTCCGAGGCCTCGCGCACAAGCATGTGGCGGTCAAGCCCAACTTCAACTCGGCGGACCCCTTCCCCGGCTCAACCCATCCCGACACGCTCGAGACGCTCGTGGACTGGCTCGGCAAATCCGGCGCGGGCAGCGTAACCGTCGCCGATCGCAGCGGCATGGGCGATACGCGACAGGTGATCGACGCCAAGGGCATCTTCGCTCAAGGCAAGCGGCTGGGCTATGCGACCCAGGTGCTCGACGAGGTGGCTCCACGCGACTGGGTCGCGCATCCCCTGCCGGGCGGCCATTGGCGTCGCGGCGTGCTCTTCCCACGACTGCTGGAGGAGGCCGAAGCCATCGTCTCGACCTGCTGCCTCAAGACCCATCGCTTCGGCGGCCGCTTCACGCTCTCGCTCAAGAACAGCGTGGGCGCCGTCGCCAAGTACGGCCCCGACGGCTACAACTATATGAGCGAGCTTCACGGCTCGCCCGCCCAGCGGAAGATGATCGCCGAGATCAACCAGCTCTACCGTCCCGCGCTCGTGCTCCTGGACGGAATGGAAGCCTTCGTCAGCGGCGGGCCCGAGGCGGGAGCCAAGGCGGCACCGGGCGTGATCCTCGCGGGCGCCGACCGGGTCGCCGTGGACGCGGTGGGCGTCGCGGTGCTGCGGCTTTACGGGACACGCGGCGAGGCGGCGCAGGGGCCGATCTTCGGCCAGGAGCAGATCGCCCGCGCCGTGGAGCTGAGCCTCGGCGTGGACCGCCCCGAAGCCATCGAGCTGGTCACCGACGACCGCGCCGGACAGGACTTCGTCGCGCGGCTGAAGCCGATCCTGCTCGCCGGCTAGCGTCCTGCGGTAGAAGTTCGCGGACGATTCGCTGGGTGGGGCCGGGGCCGCTCCCCCCGGAACACGCTGCGTTGCAACCCTCTGCGCCACTCCTCACGGGCCACGAGAGTGCGGCCACCTGCCACACCGATACGCAGAAGCCACGGTTCCGGTGAGAGCTGCCCCGGCCCCACCCTCCGCATCAAGTGGACAGATTTCCACTCACCACCCTAGCGCGACGAGGGAAAGTTCGGTGGGCGCTTCTCACGGATGGCCCGCGCCCCCTCGCGGACATCCGGCCCCATGAAGCTCAGCATCTCGAGCGCCAGGCTCTGGTCGAAGATGGGGCCGGCCTGGCGCAGCCAGTTGTTCAATGCGCGCTTGGTCCACCGGATTGACGGCTGGCTGCCCCGGGCCAGCTTGCCCGCCACGTTCCACGCCGTATCCATTACCTTTTCTTGCGGCACGCAGAGGCTCACCAGCCCGATGCGCTCGGCTTCCCGGCCGTCGAGGAATTCCGAGGTCAGCAGGTAGTAGCGGGCTTTCGCCATGCCGCAGAGTAGAGGCCAGATAATGGCCGCGTGATCCCCGGCGACAACTCCGAGCCGCGTATGCCCGTCGGTGATCCGCGCCGTCTCGGAGATGATGCTCACGTCGGCCAGCAGCGCCACCACGAGACCGGCGCCGACGGCCACGCCATTGATGGCCGAGATCACCGGCTTGTCGAGGTTGATGAGGTTGTAGACGAGGTCGGAGGCTTCGCGCATGGTCCGCGCCGCCGCCTCGGCATTGCCCGCCATCTCCTCCACCAGCTCGAGATCGCCGCCCGCCGAGAACGCCTTCCCCTTCCCGGTGATCAGCGCCACCCGAGCATTGGGATCGGCGTCCACCGTGAGCCACACCTGAGTCAGCTCCCAGTGAAGCCGGGCATTGGTAGCGTTCATCACCTCCGGCCGGTTGATGCTGATGAGGAGCACTCCGTCTGCCTTGAGGTCGAAGGTCAGATGCTGGTAGTCGGAATAGTTCATCTCAGGCCCTCGCCCACATTTTTCGCGAGCGCCGGCGGGTCCTGTCGCCGCGGACCACCCGCCTCGACATCGTCATTCATGAATAGTTCGCGCTAGCCCTTTGCGATGACGATGTTATAGGCCTTCACCGGGCGCTGGAATCCCTTGAGGGCGAGCTCGCCGACGGCTTCGACCTCGGCGATCTCCTCGGCCGTCCCGAGCACCCGCTGGGAGACGAGAATCTGGCCGGGCTTGGCCTCGCCGCAGAGCCGCGCGGCGAGATTGGTGACGGTGCCGATGGCGCCGTAATCCCACCGTCCTTCGAAGCCGATGGCGCCGATGGTCGCGTAACCTTGGGCGATCCCGATGCCGAAATCCAGATCGAAGCCGCGCTTGCGCCAGCTCGTGGCCAGCTCACCCACGCGCTGCCGCATGGCCGCGGCCATCCGCACGGCGCGCTGGGCCGGATCGGGCACCGGCACGGGATCATTGAAGAAGATCATCATCCCGTCGCCCGTGAACCGCTCGAGCGTGCCCTCATGGGCCATGATCAGCTTGCCCATCTCCGCGTGGTACTCGCGCAGTACCCCCATGACCTCCTCCGGCTCCGCCGACTCGGCGAAGGCGGTGAAGCCGCGCAGATCGAGGAAGACCACGGTCACCTCGCGCCGGTGACTCTTGAGCGGATCCTCGGTATCGCCCGCCACGATCAGCTCGGCCAGCTGCGGAGAGAAGAAGCGCTTGAGCCGACCCAGACGATCCAGCTGCGCGACCTGCTCCCGGACCCGCTCCTCGAGGGTGCGGTTCATCTCGCCCAGCTCCTCGTACAAGGCCCGGATCCGCAGCAGCGAGCGCACGCGGGCCAGGAGCTCCGGCTGGTTGATGGGCTTGGTCAGGAAGTCGTCGGCCCCGGCTTCGATCCCCTTGATCCGCTCCTCGCCGGGGTCCAGCGCGGTCACCATCACTACCGGCAGGATGCCGGTGCCGGGATTGGCCCGGATTTTCCGGCAGACCTCATAACCGCTCATCTCGGGCATCACCACGTCCAGCAGCACGAGGTCGAGATCTTCCTTCTCGACAATGGCCATCGCCTCCCGGCCCGAAGCAGCGGTGAGCACGTCGTACCCCTGGGCCCGCAGCAGGTCGGCCAGGAGCTTGACGTTGAGCGGCGTGTCGTCCACGACCAGGATGCGGGCGGGAGCCGTCACGCGGATGTCCCCTTTGCGCCGTCGAGGGTCTGCCGCACCGCCGCGACGAATTCCTTCACATTGATGGGCTTGCTCTGATAGCCGTCGAACCCCGCGCTCATGATCTTCTTCCGGTCCTGGCTCATCGCGGAAGCCGTCACCGCGATCACGGGGATGCCCCGCGTCCGGGGGTCGGCGCGGAGCCGCCCCAGCGCCTCGATACCATTCATGCCCGGCAGCTGGATGTCCATCAGGATCAGCGCCGGGGGCGACTCGACGGCGAGCCGGAGTCCGTCCTCCGCCGTCTCGGCCTCGGCGATCCGATAACCGTGAAACGCGAGCACGTCGCGCTCGAGCTTGCGGTTCTTTTCATTGTCCTCGACGATCAGGATGAGCTCGTTGGCCATGGCCTCACCGGCAGTGAAAACGTGAACGTCGATCCCTTCCCCATTTCGCTCTTGACCCAGAGACGGCCGCCGTGCAGCTCGACGAACTTCCGCGCCAGCGTGAGCCCCAGCCCCGTGCCTTCGCGCTTGCGGGCGTAGTCCCCGCCCACTTGTCGGAACTCCTCGAAGATTGTCTCTTGGTCTTCCTCCGCGATCCCAATGCCGGTGTCGCTCACCGAGATCTCGACGGTGCCGTCCGCGGGCACCGCGCGCAGCACGACCCGGCCGCCCTCGGGGGTGAACTTGACGGCATTCGAGAGCAGGTTGAGCAGGACCTGCTTGAGCTTGCGCTCGTCTCCAGCGAAGCGCCCGAGGCGCGGATCCAACTCGAGGCTCAGCGCGATCCCGTGGCGATTGGCGCGCTCCCTCACGAGCGTCATGGCATTGTCGAGCGCCATGGGCAGCTCGAAGGCCGTCAGCTCCAGCTCCATCCGCCCGGCCTCGATCTTGGAGAGGTCGAGGATGTCGCTGATCAGGGAGAGCAGGTGCTTGCCGGAGGAGAGCACGTCCTGGAGGTACTCGTCCTGCTTGGCGTTGAGCTCGCCGAACATGCGCTGGAGCAGGACCTCGGAGAAGCCGATGATGGCATTGAGCGGCGTGCGCAGCTCGTGGGACATGTTGGCAAGGAACTCGGACTTGTGGCGGTTGGCCACCTCGAGCTGGCGGCCCTTGTCTTCGATCTCGCGGAACAGGCGGGCGTTCTCGATTGCCACCGCAGCGTGGGAAGCGAAGGTTTGCAGCAGCTCGACGGTCTGGGGCAGGATGGGACGACTGCTGAGCTTGTTGTCCGCGCTGAGCACGCCGACGCAACGACCCCGGGCGATCATCGGCAGCAGCAAAAAGTTCTTCGAGCGCAGCGCCTTGACCTGGGAGTACGGCGGCCCGAGCCGCAGCTCGGGCGGCACGGGATGCTCGGCGTCGAAGAGCAGCACGGCGCTCTCTCGGTAGGATTTGCCCATGGCGCCGGCCTCACGGACCGGGATCGCCGCGCCCTCGAAGTCGCGCCACTCTGCCTCGGAGAGTCCGGCGCCCGCCAGGTTGACCAGCGTTTCGCCGTCCGGCGTCGCGGCGTAGATGAAGAAGCGGTCGATGGACACAACCTGGCGCGCCGCCTCCAGCACCCGCGAGAGCTGCTCCCGCAGCGAGAGCGGCTCCTGCATGGCCGTGGACAGCTGGTAGAGCTGCTCCATATTGGCGGATAGCTGCTCCAGCCGGGTTCGCTGGGTCTCGACGTCCTGGAACAGGCGCGCGTTCTCGATGGCCACCTCGGACTGGTTGGCCAGCGCCGTGAGCACGTCCACGGTCCGGCTGTCGAAAGCCCCCGCGGTCCGGCGCAGGAGCACAAGCCCGCGCGTCACCTGCCCCCCACCCATGGGGATGGTCAGCACTGCGCGGAAGCCCTCGCCCAGAGACAGATCCCGGAAGACATACTCCGTGGCCGTCTCCAAGTCCTCGATCTGGACGGACTGGCGCGTCGCCGCCGCGCGGCCAATCGTGACCTGGCTCAGATCGACGGCGGTTCCCGCGATCGTATCCAAAAACTGTGGGCTCAGGTTCTGACTCGCGACCACCTCGAACACGCGGCGCATGGAGTTGTACTCGAAGATGCCTGAGCCGTCCGCCTTCGCAAGGCTCTGCGCATACCCCACGATCGTCTCCAGCACCTGCTGGACATTGAGCGACGAGCTCACAGCTTGGCTCACGTCACCCAGCGCCCGCAGCTCTTCCACCGACTGGCCCAGCTCCTGGGTCCGCGCCTCCAGCTCCTGGAACAGGCGCACGTTCTCGACTGCGATCACCGCTTGGTCGGCGAAGGTCGTGACCAGCTCGATCTGCTTGTCGTTGAACGGTTGGACTTCCTCCCGCCAGATTGCGATCACGCCGATAGGGCTGCCCTCCCGCAGCATCGGAACGCCGAGCATGCTGCGGAATCGACCCACCTGTTGCGACTCATGCCACCGGTACTCCGGATCTTCCAGAATGTCCGGAATGTGGACGGCTCGTCGCTCGAGCGCCGTGCGCCCGACAAGCGTCTCCCGGCCCGGCCGGATCGGGTTGTTCTGGATGAACTCGACAAACTCAGGCGTGGCGCCGTGGGCCACTGCGAGACGATAGACGTCCCCTTCCAGCCGGAAGATGAAGCCCTTGTCCGCCCCGCACAGACGCGTCGCATTTTCGACCAGTGTCTCGAGGACGGGCTGCAGGTCGAAGGTGGACCGGCTGATGACCTTGAGCACCTCACCCGTGGCCGTCTGCTGCTCCAACGACTCGGTCAGCTCGCTGTTCCGTGCTTCGAGCTCCTTGAACAGGCGGACGTTCTCAATGGCGATGACAGCCTGGTCGGCGAAGGTCTCCAACAGCTTTATCTGCTTCTCCGTAAATGCTTGCACTTCCCCTCGCCGGATCAGAATCGCGCCGACCGCCAGGCCTTCGCGCAGCAGTGGAGTCGCCAGCGTCGTGCGATGGCCGAAGCGCTGCTGCGCCTCCTTTCCCTCCGGATATTCGGTCTCGCTCTCCGCGGCCAAGTCGAGAACATGGACCGTCCGCCGCTCGACGACCGCACGCCCAGTCACCGAACCGCGGCCGAACGGAAGACCCTCCAGGCCGCCAACGGTCAGGGTCGGGATAGGCCCCCGTGCCGCGACCAGCCGGAGGGTGTCACCCTCGACCCGGAAGATGTCAGCCTGACTCGCGTTGCAAATCCGCGCCGCGGTCGCCGCAATCTCATCCAGGACCGGCTGCAAGTCAGTGGGTGAGCTGCTGATGACACGGAGAATCTCAGCCGTGGCCGTCTGCTGCTCGAGCGACTCGGTCAGCTCCGTGTTGCGCGCCCCGAGCTCCTTGAACAGGCGGACGTTCTCGATGGCGATGACGGCCTGGTCGGCGAAGGTCTTGACGAGATTCACTTGGGGTGCGTCGAATCGCCGGACCTCCCGGCGATAGATCGACAATGTGCCGAGGAACTGTCCATCCTTGACCAGCGGGACGTTGAGCAACGTCCGGAATCCTTCCGAGTCGACGCTCTTCACCCACACCTCGTCACCGCGCCGGTACGGCTCCGTCGTCCGGACGTCTTCGATCTGCCCGGCGCTCCAGGGACCTGTTTCGCGGAAGAAGGGTCGGCCGAACCGGTGGGGGCGACCTCCAAGCCAGGCAATATACTCGGGGCTCGAGCCGTGCGATTCGACGAGCCGGAACACACCATCGCCCTCGTACCACCAGAAGAGCCCGAGCTCGGCGCCACAGAGCCGGGTCGCACGTTCGAGGATTGCCCGGAACACCGGCCGCACGTCGGTCAGGGCGCTCGAGATCACGCTCAGGATCTCGCTCGTCGCCGTCTGCTGCTCGAGAGACTCGGTCAGCTCGCGGGTGCGGTCTTCGACCTTCTGCTCGAGGTTGGCGTAGGACTCCTGGAGCTGGGCTCCCATGCTGTTGAACTGCTCGGCCAGGGCCTCGAGCTCGTCGCCCGTGTGGACCTCGATGCGATTGCCGAGCTGGCCCGCGCCGATTCGCGCCGCCCCTGCCTGAAGTGCCCGGATGGGCCGCACCATCTTCCGCGCCAGCAACAGGCTGGCGGCCACCGAGAGCACGATGCCCAGCAGGAGCAGCAGCACAGTCCGCTGGATCGAAGCGCGGAGCGGGGCGAAGGCCTCCTCGAGCGGCTGCTCCACGAAAACCGACCATCGGAGCGGGGCGATGGTGGCATAGGCCGTGAGCACTCGGCGGCCCTGAAGATCCCGCGCGATGGTCACCTCATCGCGGCGCTCGCCCGGCAGCGGCAGCCCGGCCAGCGCGGCCTTGACCTGCTCGAGCGAGGCCAGGCTGGTCTTCTGGAGAACCAGACTGATGTCGGGATGGGCGATGAGCGCACCTTTGCCGTCCACGACATAGGCGTGGCCGGCCTTGCCGGCCTTGATCTGCGAGACCACGTCCCAGATGAATTTGAGGTTCACCTCGGCCACGGTGACGCCCGCCTCCTGGCCGCTGCCGGCCAGCGCGAGCGTCATGTAGGGCTCTGACTCCTTCCGGAAGGTGACCGGCCCGTAATAGACGCGGGCCGCGCGCGCCTGGACGAAGCTGGGCTCCCCGGAGAAATCCGCCTGGCTGCCGAGCACGTCCATCGCCAGCCGGGACACGCGCAGCTGCTCCCGACCTTCCGCATCCAGGTAGCTGAGCTCGGTGATGGGGGGAACCTGGCGCTGCAGGCGCAGGAAGTCGACGCGCCGCTGCTCGAGTCCGGCGGTGCCGGCCGCCAGGACGGGCTGGGTGGTCCAGCCCATTTGTCGCTCGATCTCCCGGATGAACTGCTCGATGCGGCCGGCGGCGGCCTGCGCCTTCTCGCGCTGGACGGCCACCAGCGCGGCCTTGTTCTCCTGATACGTGAAGTAGAGCTCGACGAGGCCGCTGGCCAGCAGGGCCGTGCCCACCAACCCCGCGAAGAAGACAACGTACTTTCCCAGGAGCCGCCCGCGAATCTTCATGCTCCAGGCAAGCCTAGGCCGCATGCGGTCAACCGTCAACGGCAAAGGCGGGTCGCCCACACCGCGCGAGGGGCGCGGTTGCGCCCCCCGCGGACGGTGTGCTACCGTCCGCGCGCATGGGCGAGAACGTCAGCCTGACCCGCGACGGCGCGATCGCGACCGTCACCCTGAACCGTCCCGAGCGCCGAAACTCGCTGAGCGATCCAATGCTGACCGAGCTTGCGGCGGTGTTCGCCGAGCTGCGCGACGAGGCCGCGATCCGCGTGGTGATCGTGACGGGCGCGCCGCCCGTCTTCTCCGCCGGCGCCGACGCGGGACTCAAGTCGTCCATGTCCTCCGAGGAGCGGCGCGCGGCCTTCGGCCGGGCGAAGAGCCAGTTCCGCCGCCTCTTCGAGCGGGCCAATGGCCTGCTCGAGGGCCTCGAGCAGGCGACCATCGCGATGATCAATGGCCACGCGGTGGGCGGGGGCTGGGGCCTGACGCTCGCGTGCGACTTCCGCTGGGCGGCGGCGGAGGCCCAGTTCTGGATCCCCGAGGTTGATCTCGGCGTGCCGCTCGGCGTGGCGTCGACGACGCGCTTCGTGCGCCTCGTGGGGCCGGGCCGCGCGAAGGAGATCATCATGGAGTGCCGCCGCTACTCTGCGGCCGAAGCCCAGGCGCTGGGGCTCGTGCATCGCGTCGTCCCCGGGGCTGGTCTCGCCAAGGAGGTGCGCGCCTACGCGGATGCCCTGGCGGCCAAGCCGTTCAAGCCGCTTGCCGAAGTCAAGGCGCGCATCAATGCCATCGCGCGCGCCGGGATTCCCGAGGTCAATGCGATGACCGAAGGATTTCTCGAGCGTGGCTGACGGCCTGCGCCCGATGCTCGAAGGCATCCGGGTCCTCGATCTCTCGCGCGTCATCGCGGGCCCCTACTGCGCCACGCTCATGGCCGACCTCGGCGCCGATGTCATCAAGGTGGAGCGTCCCGGCCGCGGCGACGATCTGCGCGCTTGGCGCGGCGACGGCATGAGCGCCACATTCGCCGCGATCAACCGGAACAAGCGAGGCATCGCCGTGGATCTGCAGCACCCCGAAGGCTCCAAGCTGGTCTTCGAGCTGGCCCGCCGCGCCGACGTCGTGGTCGAAAACTTCCTGCCCGGCGTCGCCGACAAGCTGGGGCTCGGATACGCGGGGGTTCGCGCCGCGAACCCGGCGGTTGTCTACGTGTCGGTGACGGGCTTCGGCCAGACCGGACCCCATGCCGGGCGCGCCGGCTACAATACCATCGCGCAGGGCGTGAGCGGCATCATGGCGCTGACGGGAATGCCCGGGCACCCGCCGACCAAGGTCGGCGGCTCGGTGGCCGATCTCGCCGCGGCCTTCCTCGCTTTCGGCTCAGTGAACGCCGCCCTGGTTCACCGGCTTCGCACCGGTGAGGGCCAGCGTCTCGACGTGAGCCTGCTGGCCTCCACGCTCGCGCTGCTCCCCGACCCCGTCGCGCATTACTTCGACACGGGCAAGCGCCCCATCCGCGTAGGCAACCGGAATCCGAACCTCACGCCCGCCGAGGCGTTCCGCACCAAGGACGGCTGGGTCCAGGTCGTGATCATGAACCCCGACCAATACGTCCGCTTCTGCAAGGTCCTCGGCGATGACCGGCTGGCGACCGATCCCAAGTTCGCCACCAACGACACCCGCATCGCCAACCACGACGAGCTCAAGGCCCGCGTCGAGCGGGTGCTGGGCGCGGCCACGACGGCCGACTGGGTCGCGAGATTCGAGGCGGCGCAGGTCGCGGTGGGCCCGATCTACGAATTCGACGAAGTCTTCGAGGACCCACAGGTGAAGCATCTCGGCCTCGTGACCGAGATCGAGCAGCCGGGCTACGGGCGGGCGCGAATGCTGCGGTTTCCCGTGAATGCCTCGGCGACGCCGGCTACCATCCGCCGACCGGCGCCGCTTCTGGGCGAGCACACCGCCGAGGTCCTCGGCGAGCTCGGGTTGCCCAGGGCCGAGATCGAGCGGCTGGTCGCGGCGGGCGTCGTCGCCCTGGCGTGAGGGTAGCGTGAGAGCGACACTGAAAGGGAGGAGGACGCTGTGAAACCAGTGACGATCGTCGGTATCGCCTTGATCGTTCTCGGCGTGCTCTCGCTGGCCTACCAAGGCATTACGTACACGACGCGTGAGAAGGTCGTCGATATTGGGCCGCTCAAGATCACGGCCGACAAGGAAAAGACCATTCCCCTGCCGCCGATTCTCGGAGCGCTGGCCCTTACAGGCGGGATCGTGCTGGTCATCGTCGGAACTCGAAGGCCCTAGGCGGCGTCCGAATCACGTCGTGGCGAAGACTTCGCGCGGCACCGATCATTCCAGAACAACACTCCCACCGCCAGGATCGTTCTTCTTCAAAGCGAAGGCGAGACAGAACATCACCGCCGAGGCCACGGCCAGCAGCCAAAACGTATCAACATAGGCCAAGGTCTGTGCCTGATTGAGCACGATCCGATACAACCGGGCATAGGTCTGCTGGTGCGCCTGGTAGCTCCCCAACCCGGAATCGGCCAGCTGACGGGCGAGCTCGTCCACTCGATCCTGAAACATCGGATTGTCCGCCGCCATCCGTGAG
>JBKPCB010000121.1:0-12003 GCA_046727155.1 Candidatus Methylomirabilota bacterium
GGCTGATCCACTTGGGCGTGACCTCGTCCAGCCGCATGAGGATCTTGCCTATCCCCTGGTATTCGAGCACCGCGCCGGCGTCGCCGAAGATGCAGGCCTGTGTCTCGCCGCGCCGCAGCGCCGCGGCCTGCGAGTCCATCCCGCCGACCCCTACGATCTTGATGTCCTTCTCCGGATCCCAGCCCATCTTCTTGGCCAGCATGCGCGCAAACACCCACGTGGTGGAGCCGACCACGGTCACCCCTATGCTCCCGCCCTTGAGGTCCTCCAGGCGCTTGATCGAGGGCGCCACGGTGAGCGTGAAGTGGTTCTTCTCCAGAATGGTGGCCATGGCCCGTATCGTCGTGCCTCGCTCGCGGAACACCAGCGGGTCGGTTGCGCCCGTGAGGCCGATGTCGGCCGAGCCCGACAGCACGCCCTTGAGCAAGTCGGGGCCGCCCTTGAAGGGAATCATCTCGGCATCGAGCCCGTTCTGCTTGAAGAAGCCCTTCTCCAGCCCCACCAGGGTCGGCCCGTTGATTCCCAGGTCGCCCAGCACAACAGCGCCGACTTTCACCGGCGTCAGTGACTGGGCCGACGCGGGCCACAGCCCTACCGAGCCCGCCGCCACTACCCCGCCGGCCACCGTCGTGAGAAACCGCCGCCGCGTCGTCCCAATCTGCATGAATGCTTCTCCTTTTGATTGTTCGCCTCGGACGGCGGGGCGCTTCCCGGATCGCTCGCCTCGCACGCGTGGGGCCCAGCCCCCGGCCGTGCTGCGGCTCGCCCTTCGCCCGCGACGTCCTGCAGCTCACACGCCTTTCAGCGCCAGCGCCCCAGCCTGTGGTTGAGATGCTCCAGGAACAGCACCACCGCGATGGACAGCACGGAGACGATCGCCGTCGCGGCGAAAAGCTCCGGCGCCTTGAACGCAACCGCCAGCCGCTGCATGAGAAAACCCATGCCGCGATTGCCCGCGAACATCTCGGCTAGGAGCACGCCGAGCATGGCGAACACCATTCCGATCCGCATGCCCGCCAATACCGACGGCAGCACCGCCGGCAGGAGCACCTTGCGGCCCACCTGCCAGCGCGTCGCCCCCATGGACACCGCCGCCGTGATCAAGACCGGATCCACGTCGCGCGTGCCCGCGGCCACCATCAAAAGGATGGGGAAGACGGCGAAGAGGGTCGCGGTAAGCACCGCCGTACTGAAGCCCAGGCCGAAGATGAGCGCGATCCACGGCAGGATGAGGATCTTGGGAATCCCGTAGAGCGCCACGACATACGGCATCGCCACGTCGTTGAGCATCCGGCGCGAGCCGATCAGCAGTCCCGCGCTCACACCGAGCAGGACTGCCAGACCGTACCCGAGCAGGGTTTTCAGCAGAGTCTCCCCGAGCCGCGGCAGTGCTTCCCCGGCCGTTCCGGCGAGCGCGCCGGCCACCTGAGATGGCGTCGGCACGAAGAGCGGATCAACCCAGCCCCAGTGTCCGGCTGACTGCCACGCTACCGCGAGCGCCACGAGCGAGAGCGCCTGCCAGCCGATCACCCTCAGCCGGCCCATCGTCTCACCCGCGCCTCCACCAGCGCCCCCGCGCCGTCGATGGCCAGCACCGCGGCCGCGATGATCAGCACCAGCGCGGCGTACTCCTGCGTCATCAGGAGACCATAGGCGTAATTGATCACGTAGCCTATCCCCGAGCGGGCGCCCAGGATCTCTCCCACCAGCACGCCGACCACGCTGAGCGCGAGGCCGGCGCGGAGGCCACCCACCATGGTCGAGGCCATGGCCGGCAGCATCACCTTGCGGAACACGGTGCCGGGACGCGCTCCCATGGACACGGCCACCGTCACGAGCGGGGCCGGCACCTGGCGGATTCCCGCCAGCACGGCCAGCACGATGGGGAAGAAGCCCAGCAGGAAGCCGAACGCGATCTTGGACGCCGGTCCCAAGCCGAAGAACAGCATCAGCGACGGATACCACACCACGCTCGGGATGGCATAGAGCGCCGCCAGCAGCGGCTCGTACACTCGCCCCAGGCTCCGGCGCAGCCCGAGCAGGAAGCCCAGCCAGAGCCCGGCGGCGACGGCCAAGAGGTAGGCGGTGGCGATCTCCTTGAAGGTGAGCAAGACATGCTCGGACAGCGGCGGCAGCTCCGGCACCCGCCACATCCGCATCAGGGCCCCGGGCAAGCTCGACGGGCGTATATAGAGGATGGGGTTGAGGGGGGCCGCCACGGCTTCCCACACGGCCAGCGCCGCCAGCAGGATGGCGGCTCGCCAGAGCAGCACCTTCACGCCCCGCCCTCCATGGCCCGCAGGGATTCCTCGCGCACCTGGTCCCAGAGCTTGGCCCTCAGGTCCGCAACCTCCGGGGAATTGAGATCGCGCGGGTACGGCAGGACAACGTCGACGATGTCCTTGACGCGGCCCGGCCGCGAGGTCATCACGACGATGCGGTCGGAGAGCGCGATGGCTTCCTGAAGGCTGTGCGTGACGAAGAGGATGGTCTTCCGCGTGCTCCGCCGCACTCCAACCAGCCACTCGCCCATGAGCAGGCGGGTCTGCTCGTCCAGCGCGCCGAAGGGCTCGTCCATCAGGAGGATGGGCGTCCCCAGCGCCAGCGCGCGCGCGATGGCCACCCGCTGCCGCATGCCGCCCGAGAGCTCGCGGGGGTACTTGGCCTCGAAGCCCCGCAGCCCCATGGGCTCGAGCAGCCCGAGGGCGATCTCGCGCCGGCGAGCGGCGGCCACACCCTGGAGCTCGAGACCGAAGCCCACATTGTCCAGCGCGGTGCGCCAGGGGAAGAGTCCCGCGTCCTGAAAGACCAGGGCGACCTTGTGGGGGCTGGGCCCGGCGATGAGCTCGCCGTCGATCACGACGCGGCCCGCGTCGGGACGCACCAGTCCGCCGATCATGGACAGCACGGTGGACTTTCCGCAGCCGCTGGGCCCGAGGAGGGTGACGAACTCCTCGCTCCGCACGGCCAGGCTCACCTGCTCCACCGCCGGGACTGCGCCCGACGCGGTCTCGTAGCGCTTCGAGACCTGCTCGAGAAGGATAGGCGCGGACTTGGCGCCCGTCACCCCAGCCGTTCCATGAGCTTCGCCGCCCGCTCCTCCACCACTGCCACATTCCGCAGCTTGATGTCCTCGTAGCCGCGAATGCCGTCGGGCAGCCGGGCGATCTCGCCGACGAGCTCATGATTCGACGGGGCCAGCCGATCGAGGGCCGCCCCGATGAGCGCCTCGTACCAGCCGATCAGGCGCCGCTCTTCCCGCCTGACCCGCGCATGGCCGAAGGGGTCGAATGGGGTGCCGCGCAGCCGCCTCCCCGCCCGCAGCGCCCGCAGGGCGGGAGTGAACCAGGGGCCGAGCTCGAGCTTGCGCTGGAGGCCGAGGGCGCGCAGCAGCGGCGGGTGGAAGTGCCAGGCGAGCCGACGCGGCTCGACAAAGAGGCTGGTTACCCGATCGCGGATCGAGGGCGCGAGATGGAGCCGGGCCACCTCGTACTCGTCCTTGTACGCCAGCAGCTTGTAGTGATAGCGGGCCACGCCCTGGGTGACGGCACCGGTGCGGCCGACGGCCTGACGCTCCCGCTCGGCCGTCTTGAGAACGAAGTCCACGTAACGGGACGCGTAGCGCGCGTCCTGATAATCGATGAGCTCGGCCGCGCGGATCGCGACGAGGCGGCGCGCCTCCTCGTCCAGGCCGGCGCATCGGGCCAGGAGCGCACCGTGCGCTCGGCGCGCGGCGTTCGGCAGTGCCGCCAGGGCGCGCGCCAGCTCTTCCTCGAAGCCCGGGCGGGCCGGCGGGATCAGCGCCTCGACCCGGGCGGGATCGTGCCGATAGAGACGGCCGTAGCGGAAGGCCTGGAGATTGGCGCTCACCTGCACTTCGTTGAGGCGGATCGCGCCTTCGATGCTCTCGGCCTCGAGCGGCAGCAGCCCGGCCTGGTAGGCCACGCCCACCGCGAAGAGGTTGGTCATCATGTGGTCGCCGAAGAGTCCCTCGGCCAGCCGGCGGGCATCGACGAAGTGGGTTCGGTCGGGCCGCGTAAAGCGCGAGATTGTCTCCTGGACCGCGTCCACGGGAACGGCCAGGGAGGAGTTGCGGATCATCTCCCCGGTGGGGAGGAGACTCGAGACGCCGAGGGCGGCGGTGAGCGCGGGGTCGCAGCGGTCCAGATTGACGGGCGTGGCGCTGGCCAGCGGATCGAGAGCCATGTAGAGATCCGCCACGCCCGCACCCACCTTATTGGCCGCCACCAGCTCGGCATGGGGCGAGATCACTAGGCTCGAGAGCACCGGCCCCCACTTCTGCGCGGCTCCCGTCTGATCGTAGGAGAGCACGCGCTTGCCGTCCAGGAGCGCGGCATAGCAGAGCAGCGCGTTGACCGTGATGACGCCGGTGCCGCCCACGCCCGGCAGATAGATGTGGTAGGGCGCGTCGAGCCGCGCCTTCACGGCCGGCTCGGGGATGGCGTCGGCCTCGAGCTGCGGCGCCGATGGCCGCGCGTAGCCCGTGCCGGGCCGCGTATCCACCGTGAGGAAGGAGGGACAGTCGCCGGCGAGGCAGCTGTAGTCCTGGTTGCACGAGGAGGCGTGGACCTGGGTCTTGAGCCCGAACTCGGTTTCCACCTTCTGGAGCGACATGCAGTTGGTCAGCTCGCCGCAGTGGCCGCAGTTCTCGCACACCGCCTCGTTGATCACCACGAACCGGTTGGGCGACGGAAGCTTGCCGCGCTTCTGCTTCCGGCGGCGCTCATTGGCGCAGCTCTCGTCGTAGATGAGGACGGTGACTCCCGGCTCGGCCTCGAGCTCACGCAGCGCTCGCGCGTAACCGGTCAGCGGATGGATAGTCGCGGCGGCGCCCAGCCGCTCGCCCCGATACCGGCCTGGCTCTTTCGTCACCACGGCGATGCGCCGCACGCCCTCGTCGGTGAAGAGGCGCGTCAGCGCCGGAATGGACTTGACGCCGACCAGCTCCTGCGCTCCGGTATTGGCGATGGCGCCATTGTAGAGCAGCTTGAAGGTGATGCGGGCGCCCGCCGCGACGCAGAACCGGATGTTGAGGTAGCTCGAGTGGAAGAGCGAGCCGTCCCCGACATTCTGGATGATGTGCGGCCGCTCGGTGAACGGCGCGAGCCCGATCCACGGCAGCCCCTCGCCGCCGTACTGGGTCATGGACTCGATGTGCCGAGTGGGCTGCTCGATGATGGTGGCGAAGGAGTGGCAGCCCGGGCTGCCCCAGGCCAGCTGGCCCTCCAGCAGCACCGTGGAGAAGTTGTGGGGGCAGCCCGAGCAATAATTGGGCGTGCGCATCGGGTGCGACGGGTACCGGCGGGCGCGCACCCGCTCGAGCGCGGCCAGCCGCCGGTCCACGCCGGGGGCCCCGCCCAGGGCGGTCCGCAGCCGGGGGCCGAGATGCCGCGCCACCACGTCGCTGTCCATCCCGCCGTGGAGCGGAAAGAGCGGCGCGCCGGCCTCGTCGAGCTTGCCGAGCACGCGGATCGGGCGCCCGAGCCCGCAGAGCGCGGCCCTCACCTGGGCCTCGAGGAAATCCCGCTTCTCCTCGATGACGATGATCTCCTCGAGCCCTTCCGCGAACTCGCTCACGATCCGCTCGTCGATCGGGTAGATCAGCCCCATGCGCAGCAGCCGCACCCCGGCTCGGCGCAGCGCCTCGTCGTCGAGCCCCATGTCGAGGAGCGCCTGGCGCGTGTCTGCGTAGCTCTTGCCCGCGGTCACGACGCCCACGCGGTCCCGACTCGTCCTCACCTCGATCCGGTCGAGCGCGTTCGCCCGGGCGTAGGCGCGCACGGCGACGTGCCGCTCCTGGAAGAGGTGCCGCTCGTGCTCGATGTTCTTGCCCGGGAAGAACGTGAAGTCGGTGCGCTTCTGGAACGGCTTGCCGCCGATCGTGACCTCGGGCAGGGCGATAAGGGGCCGGTCCGGGCTCACCTCCACGGTTTCGCCGCCGTCGCACAGAGCGCCCACCAGCTTCATCGCCACCCAGCACCCGCTGAAGCGCGAGAGCGCCACCGCGTGGAGGCCGAGCTCGAGGAACTCCGTTACCGAGGCGGGGTAGAGCACCGGCATGCCGTGGGTCATGAAGGCGTAGTCGTCCTGGAAGGGCATGGTGGAGCTCTTGCCCTCGTGGTCCTCACCGGCCAGCACCACCACCGCGCCGTGCCGGCTCGTGCCGGCGAAGTTGCCGTGCTTGAGCGCGTCGCCGCTCCGGTCGATACCGGGCCCTTTGCCGTACCAGAAGCCCGTCACGCCGTCGAAGCGCGCGTGCGGGTAGCCGTCCAGCATCTGGGTGCCCGAGATCGCGGTGGCGGCCAGCTCCTCATTGGCGCCGGGCACGTGGACGATGCCGTACTCCTCGCGGAGCGTCGGTCCCAGGCGCTGGACGGCCATGTCGTAGACGCCGAGCGGTGAGCCCGGGTAGCCGCTGATGAAGACGCCGGTGCGGAGGCCGGCCTTGCGGTCGCGCCGCTGCTGATCGAGCGCGAGGCGCACCAGGGCCTGGACGCCCGTGAGGTAGACGAGCCCCTTCTCGCGGAGGTAGCGGTCCTCCAGGGTCAGGGGCTCGGTTCCGCGCACCGCCATGCGGACTCCCGCGCTAGCCCTTCTCGACGATGTAGAGGTGCTGGAGCATGTCCACGTATATATTGCCCTCGACGACGAGCTCCCCGCGCTTGTTCTTCTCGATCCCTTTGACCCAGGGCTTCGCCGCCGCATACCGCACCACCCATGCCACCGGCACGTAGCCGACGTCCGCTTGCATGATCTCCTCGGCCTTCTTGTAATGCTCGAGGCGCTTCTTCTGGTCGCGCGTGTCGCGGCCTGCCTCCAGCTCCTTGTCGAAGGCGTCGTTGACCCAGGCCTGCCGCTTGCCGGTGGTCTTCTTGCCGTAGAAGGTGTCGAAGTACTCGTTGTGCGGGTCCGGATAGTCCATGAACCAACGGATCCACACGAATTGGAGGTCCTGCTTCCATAGCCGCTCGCGGAACACGCGCGGCTCCAGCACCTCGAGCTCGGTCTTCATGTTCAGGTTCTCGAGCAGGACGGCCTGGACGGCTTCGGCCAGCGGCTTTGAGCCCAGCCCTTCATCCCGCATCGACAGGGCGATCCGCGGCCAGTTCTTCCCGCCCTCGAAGGGCGTGCCCTTGAGCATGTCCATCGCGGCCTTCTTGTCGAACCGCTGAATGGCCTTGATCTTCGGGTCGTCGACGGCTCCGGGGAATCCGGGCGGGATCATGGACCAGGCGGGGACGGCTAGTCCCTGGCTCACCTTGACGATGTTCTCCCGGTCGATGGCATGGGCAACGGCCTTGCGGACCTTGAGGTTGTCGAAGGGCGGCTTGGTCACCTGCGGGAGCAGGTACCAGGTCCCGGGGAAAGGATAGCGGAAGACGTCCTTCTGCATCCGCGGATCGGATTGCAGCCGCTTGAGGTCACCGGCCTGGAGCGTCGTCATGTCGAGCTCGTTGTTCTCGTAGGGCAGCGCCCCCGAGGCAACCGGGATGATGGGAATCACGACACGAGTCAGGCGGATGTCCTTGGCGCCGAAGTAGTACGGGTTCTTCTTGAGCACCATCTGCTTGTTGTGTTCCCACGCCTCCAGCGTGAAGGGCCCGTTGCAGACGATATTGGCCGCCTCCGTCCACTTGTCACCGTGCTTCTCGACGGCCGCGCGGTAGGCGGGCAACGCGGCCAGATACGCCGCCAGCACCGGGAAATAGCCGCGCGGGCCCTGAAGCGTCACCTCGAGGGTCCAGTCGTCCTTGGCACGCACGCCGACCTCGTTCGGGTCGGTGATCGTCTTCTTGTTGAAGGCCTCGCCGTTCTTGATGTCATAGAGGAAGGACGCGTAGGGCGCGGCCGTGGCCGGATCCAGCTGGCGCTTCCACGACCACTCGAAGTCCCGCGCGCTCACCGGGGCATTGTCCGACCAGCGGCTGTCCTTTCGGATCGTGAAGGTCCACACGGAGCCGTCCTTGTTCCCTTCGACCTTGGTCGCGATCCACGGGACGGCGATGAAGTCCGAGTTGAAGACCATCAGCCCCGCGAACAGTGTCGTCACGCCACCGCAGTAGAGATCCTTGTTGAAATCCTGGCTGGCGGGGTCGTTCGCGTACCACGCGCCTCCGCCGTAGCGAAAGGTCTGATCCTTCGCCAGCTTCTCCCCCGGCGCCGGCTTCGCCGGCTTGGCGGCCTCGGCGCGCGAGACGAATCCCAGGCCGCCGAGGGCAGCCATAGCGCCCGCAACCTTGAGGAAGTCGCGCCGGCCTACGCCTATCGAGGCCAGGCGCTGCTCGAACAGGATCATCTGCTCGTCGGGAATGCGCATGGTCGGTCTCCTTTGCCTATTTCATCTTGGGATCGAGGGCGTCACGCACGCCGTCGCCGAAGAAGGTGAACGAGAGCATCGTAACCGCGATGGCAATCGACGGGAACACGCAGAGGTGCCAGTAGGAGCGCAGGAACTGCTGGTTCTCCCCGACCATCTGCCCCCAGGACGGCGTGGGCGGATTGATCCCGACGCCGATGAACGACAGCGCCGCTTCGGTGAAGATCGCCTGCGGGATGCCGAAGGTGACCGAGACGACGATGGGGGTGAGCGCGCTGGGCAGCACATGACGGGTCATCACGCGCCAGAAGCCCGCCCCGAGCGACCGCGCGCCCTCGACGAACTCCTTTTCTTTGATGGCGAGAACCTGGGCGCGCGTCTGGCGGGCGATGCCCACCCACTGAGTCAGCCCGAGCGCGATGAAGATATTGACGAGCCCGGCGCCCAGCATCGACATGATCAGGATCACGAACAGCAGCCCCGGGAAGGCGTACATCACGTCCACGAAGCGCGTCAGAAGCAAGTCGGTTCGGCCGCCGATGTAGCCGGAGATCGCCCCAATCGGCACGCCGATCAGCACCACGATCACCTGGGCGCCGAGTCCCACCAGCATGGACACGCGCGCGCCGTAGACCATGCGCGAGAGGACGTCGCGGCCGAGCTGGTCGGTACCCAGCGGGTAGTCGCGCGATGGGAACTCGTAGAGCCGGCCGAAGTTCGGCTTGCTGTAGGACTGCGGTGCGAGCACATCGGCGAAGACCGCGACGAAGCAGAGCAGGACTATCGTAAGGCCGCCGGCCACCGCCAGGCGGTTCCGCAGCAGCCGGCGCCAGGCGTCGCGCCAGAGACTCGAGCCCCGCGCCGCCTCTCGCACCCGCGGCAGCGCCTCGGGCACCGGGCCGCCCGGCGCGGGCAGGCTAGTATCGGATGCGGGGGTCGAGAGTGCCATAGAGGAGATCCACGACCAGATTCATCAGCGCCAGGAAGGCGCCGTAGATGAGGACGACGCCCATGATCATCGGATAGTCGCGGCCCGTCATGGAGAGGACGAAGAACCGGCCCATGCCCGGCACGCGGAAGATCGACTCGACGAAAAAGGATCCGGTTCCCACCGCCGCGAACATGGGCCCGAGCAGCGTCACCACCGGGATGAAGGCGTTCTTGAGCACGTGCTTCAGGATCACGGGCGTTTCCGAGAGGCCCTTGGCGCGCGCGGTCAGGATGTAGTCGGAGCGTATCACCTCGAGCATGCTCGAGCGCGTGAAGCGGGCGATGATCCCCAGCGGCCCGAGCGCGAGCGTCACCGTCGGCAGCACCCAGTCGCGGGGCGAGTCCCAGCCCCCCGTCGGGAAGAGCGGCAGGACCAGTGAGAAGATCACGATCATGAAGACGGCAAGGACGAAGTTCGGCACGCTCACGCCGACCGTGGCCACGCTCACCGAGAGGTAGTCCCACGAGCGGTTCTGGTACACCGCCGCGAGGATACCCAGCGTGATCCCGCCCACCACGGCGAGCGCCAGCGCCATGCTGCCCAGCAGCAGCGAGATCGGAAACGTCTCGACAAGGATCTCGCGCACCGTGCGCGTCTTGTAGACGAACGATTGCCCGAAGTCTCCCCGAACCGCCTTCCCCACGAAGATCATGAACTGCTCGTAGACCGGCTTGTCCAGCCCGTACTGCGCGGCCAGATTCTTCTGCGCTTCGGGAGAAAGCGGGTTGGCACCTTCGGCCACGGGATCGAGCGGGCTGCCGGGCGTGGCGTGCATGACGAGGAAGGTGACGAGTGCCATGGCGAGGAGGGTTGGCACCAGCCAAAGGAGGCGATAGACCGCGTAGCGAAGCAACGCACCCCCCGAGAGATAGACGGGCCGGAACGACGGTCTTCGTCACTATCGGCAAAGGCCCGCGGGAAGTCAAGCGGGAAGTGGTATCCTGTCGCCCGCATGGGCATCGCGCTCACCATCCTGCCCGATCGGCGCGCGCTCCAGGTCGAGCCCGGAACCGTGATCCTCAAGGCCGCCCATGCCGCGGGCGTCGACATCACCGCCACCTGCGGCGGCCGCGGACGCTGCACCTCCTGCCGAGTCAAGTTCGTCTCCGGCACGATCCCGCCGCCCACCATCATGGACGAGCTCCAGCTCGGCGATGTCCTCATCCGGGAAGGCTATCGTCTCTCCTGCCAGTGCCGGGTCACCGAGCCGATCACCGTGCAGGTGGCGCCGCCCCTCGACGAGCGCACGTTCCAGATCCTGGGCGGCGAGCGCCTGCCCGGCGCGCCTGCGCCGATGACCATCGACGCCGGCATCCGCAAGCAGGCGGTGACTGTGGCGCTCCCGAAGGAGGAGCACCACCAGACCTCAGACCTCGAAGAGCTGCTCGCGGTGATGGACCGGAAACCGGACGATGTGTCGCCCGAGCTCCTGAAGTCCCTCCCGGCCGCGCTGCGAGCCCAGCAGGGTGAGGTCACCGTCACCACCTTCGGCCGGCGGCTGCTCGCCGTAGAGCCCGGCGACACCTCGCTGCACAAGTACGGCCTCGCCATCGACATCGGCACCACGAGCGTCGTGACGACGCTGATGGAGCTCGAATCGGGCGAGCAGATGGCGTCGGTGTCGAGCCTCAACCCCCAGGCGGTCTTCGGCGGCGACCTGATGTCCCGCATCGCCTTCGCCCAGTTCGAGCCCGTCAACCTCCGCAAGCTCCAGACCCGCATCATCGGGCTGCTCAACCAGCACGTCGAGCAGGTCGTCCGCGACTCGGGCGTGCTCGCCAAATGGATCTACAAGGTGGTCGTGGTCGGGAACACCTGCATGCATCACCTTCTGCTGGGCATCGATCCCTCCTACGTCGGTCTCGCCCCCTACGCTCCGGTAATGCGCCATCCGCTCGTGCTGCCGGCCCGTGACCTGTTCCTGAAAGTGAACCCCGAGGCCCGCGTCTGCCTGCTGCCGCTGGTGGCGGGCTTCGTCGGCGCCGACGCCGTCGCCGTGGCGCTGGCGACGCGCATCGACGAGACCCCGGAGATCCGCATCGCGGTGGACATCGGCACCAATGGCGAGGTGCTGCTGGGCTCGCGCGAGCGTCTCTGGGCATGCTCGGCGCCGGCGGGCCCCGCGCTCGAAGGGGCGCAGATCCGCCACGGCATGCGCGCCGCGATGGGGGCCATCGACCGCGTGACCCTCGACGACGGCGACCTGCGGCTTCACGCGATAGGCGAAGCCCCCGTCCAGGGCATCTGCGGATCGGGCCTGATCGACGCCATCGCCGCGCTGCTGGATGTGGGTGCCATCGATTGGCAGGGGCTCATCAATGTCGAGGGAGCAGGCCGGCTGCCCCGCGGTCTCCGGAACCGGCTGGCGATGCGCGGCGAGGAGCGAGCGATCGTCCTGGCGCGGGCGGGCGAGGCGGGCGCGGCGCAGGAGATCGTCCTCACCCAGGACGACGTTCGCCAGGTTCAACTTTGCAAGGGCGCGATCGCGTCAGGCGTGGCCATGCTCCAGCGGGTGGCCGGCGTCGACTCGGGACAAGTCGGCGAGCTGATGCTGGCGGGCGGCTTTGGCAATTACCTCTCCATCAGAAGCGCGCTGCGGATCGGCCTCATCCCGTCCACACTGCCGGAGACGAAGATCCGTTATGTGGGCAATGCGGCGGCGCTGGGAGCGCAG
>JBKPCB010000122.1:0-4627 GCA_046727155.1 Candidatus Methylomirabilota bacterium
CTGTTATACGAGTCGAGAGGTCCGTCATGTGAGGGGGAGAGGAAACTACGCATCAGTCACGCTCCTCCAAATCCTGGATTGCGACGTCAATCTTGTCGTGCGCCCGAAGAGCGCTTGAGGGATCGAAGCCAAGGCGACGCGGTCACCGGTTGGGCTCCTTCTCGGTGACGGGCTGGAGCAGGGGCCCATAGTGCTGGGGCTGGCGGCGGCCGAGGAAGTTCCAGCGCCGGCGCACGGGGAGCATCTGGTCGAGGTCGAGCCGCGCCACCACCAGCTCGTCGCCTGACGTGGCCGCGCGCGCCAGCACCTGGCCGAGCGGGTCGATGATGGCGCTGCCGCCGATGAGCTCGACGCCGTCCTCCACGCCGGCCTTGGCGCTGCCGATGACGAAGCAGAGATTGGCATAGGCGCCGGCGCGCAGGCAGAGGTCGTTCAGATCGAGCGCCAGGGGCGAGACCGGGGTGTTGTAGCCCATCACGATCAGCTCGGCGCCTTGAAGGGCAAGCGCGCGATAGCTCTCGGGATAGCGGCGGTCCTGGCAGATGGCGATGCCGACCCGGGCGCCGGCGGCGTCGAAGACCTTGTAGCCCATGTCGCCATGGGCGAAGTAGTAGGGCTCGTAGACCTGGGCGAAGCCGTCGGGGGTCTTGGTCCCCGGCAGATGGATCTTCCTGAACGTCCCGCAGAGCCGCCCGTCCTTATCGGTCAGGAGCGCGGTGTTGAAGTATCTCCCGTTCGCTTTCTCGCAGAAGCCCACGTGGACGGCGATCTTGGCCTCGGCCGCGCGCCTGAGCAGCGGCTCGAGCGATTTGGGCGGCACCTCGGTCTCGAAGAACTGGTCGAAGTCGGGCCGGATGCGCTTGGGGAAGTAAGTCGTCAGCGCCATCTCGGGATAGGCCATGAGCTCGACGCCATCTCCGGCAGCCTGCTCGAGCAGGGCCAGCATCCGCTCGACGATGGCCTCACGGGGCGTGCCGTCCTGGTTGGGGCCCAGCTGGGCGGCGGCGACCTTTATATAGCGCGGCATGGATGGCTCCTCTTCAGTATTCCCCTCACTCTTCCCTCTCCCCCGCTTGGGGGAGAGGATAAAGGTGAGGGGGAATGTCTGCTCTTCGCTGATACCGCACTCCTCGCGCCTGGGCAAGCCGCGGGCAGGGCGCGCGTGGAGCGCGGCGGCTCAGTGGACCACGATCGTGTCGGGAAGCCCCTCGAAGTCCTGGTCTGCGGTGACGAGCCTCGCTCGATGGCGCCGCGCCGTCGCGTAGACCATGGAGTCGGCCATCGCGAGACCGAGCGCGAGCGAGACGTCGGCCGCCTCCAGAGCGAGCGACGCATCGACCGGGACGATCGTCGCTCGCCGAAGCGCCGAGACGGCCTCGAGGGCTCGCTCTTCCGAGATGTCTCGGCGGATCACCTTGTAGACCTCGTAGATCTCAACCGAGGAGACGAGCAGGGGTTCCCGGCCCTCGAGATAGGGAGCAAAACGGCGCGCCAGCGGTCGGTTGGCGAGGTACTCGATCCAGCCGCTTGAATCAACCAGGATCAGAGGCGGTCCTTCTTTTCCCGGAGGCTCCTGGGGCTCACGCCCTCGGCCACGCCGCGGAACGCCCGTATCGAGCGCTCAGGAACGAGGAAGATTACCCCTCCCTTCTCCAAGACGGTGAACTTCATCCCGGGGCGAAGGCCGAGCCGTTCACGCGAGCGGCGGGGAAGGACGAGCTGAAACTTGGTCGAGAGCGTCACCGTTTCCATCGTCTTACGAATATCGTATCGATCATAGTCTTGTAAGTCAATGCCCAATTTGGGATAGGGGGCAGCACTCCTGGCGCCGGGGCAAGCGGGAGGCCCCTGGCGCACCCTCTTGCGCGTGACCGCGCCCCGGCGGTATGTTCCAGTCGTTCCAGAGCCGTCGTGACAGAACCGCGACACAGCCGTTGCCATTCGGAGATCAGCGCCGATCACCCAACACATCGAAACCGGGAGGACACCGATCATGGCGAGCGAGACCGAGCAAACGCAGGACGAAGGACGCCGGGACTTCCTCAAGGGCGCGCTGGCCGCGGGAGGCGCGGCAGCCACCTGGGCCGCCGCCGGTCTCTCCTCAGTGACCAATGCCCAGGCGCAGCCTGGCCCGGTGCCGGGGACGCGGAATCACTATTACGTGCCGGCCACCGACAAGACGGTGCACTGGGGCTACTTCAGCAAGCTGCTCAAGCCGCAGGTCGAGGTCAACTCCGGCGACTTCGTCACGATCGAGGCGCTGACCCATCACGCCAATGACGACGCCGAGCGCATGATCAAGGGCGATCCGGGCGCCGAGAGCGTCTACTACTGGGATCGGCAGCGCAAGGGCGTGGACAGGCGCGGCGCCGGGCCGATGCAGCCCACGCTCTTCGGCCGGGGCGCGGGAGAAGGCCTGGGCGTGCACATCTGCACCGGTCCCGTGGCCGTCCGCGGAGCCGCGCCCGGCGACATCCTCGAGGTGCGCATCATCGACGTGCGCCCGCGGCCGTGCGCCAACCCGCAGTACAAGGGGAAGAGCTTCGGCAGCAATGCCGCCGCCTGGTGGGGCTTCCACTACAAGGATCTGCTCACCGATCCCAAGCCGCGCGAGGTCATCACGATCTACGAGGTGGACCCGAGCGGCGAGCGGAACTGGGCCCGCGCCGTCTACAACTTCCGCTGGACGCCCCAGACGGATCCCTACGGCGTGGTGCACAAAATCATCGACTACCCGGGCGTGCCCGTGGACCACCGCACCGTGCAGGAGAAGCACGGCGTCTTGAAGGACATCCGTATTCCCATTCGACCGCACTTCGGCGTGCTGGGCCTGGCCCCGTCCGAGGCCGACATCGTCGACTCGATCCCGCCGCACTATGTCGGCGGCAATATCGACAACTGGCGAATCGGCAAGGGTGCGACGATGTACTACCCGGTGGCGGTGCCGGGCGCGCTCCTCTCGGCCGGCGACTCGCACGCCAGCCAGGGCGACTCGGAGCTGTGCGGCACGGCCATCGAGTGCTCGCTCACGGGGACATTCCAGCTCATTCTCCACAAGAGCAATGCGCTGGGCGGAACCGCGCTGGCCGGGCTTGCCTATCCACTGCTCGAAACCCAGGATGAGTGGGTCCTCCACGGCTTCAGCTACCCCAAGTACCTGACCGACCTGGGGCCGAATGCCCAGAGCGAGATCTACCAGAAGTCCTCGATCGACCTGGCGATGCGGGATGCCTTCCGCAAGATGCGGCACTTCCTGATGACGACCAGAGGGCTCAGCGAAGACGAGGCGATCTCGCTGTGCTCTATCGCGGTGGATTTTGGCGTCACCCAGGTCGTGGATGGCAACTGGGGCGTGCACGCCATCATCAAGAAGAGCCTCTTCGCCGGCGCCTAGACTGGTACCCCCCTCACCCTGCCCTCTCCCCCTCGACGGGGGAGAGGGTTCGTGATTTTTCTTGATTCCCTCTCACCTCTGGGGAGAGGGCAGGGTGAGGGGGAGAGGGAATCAGACTCACACCCAGAGCACCTGGCGGCGCAGCTCGCGGTCGGCGCGCAGAGGGGCCGCCGGGCCCTCGTAGGTGATGCGGCCGCGGTCCAGCACGCTCACCCGATCCGCCAGCGCGAGCACGAGGTCCAGATCGTGCTCGACGATGAGGATGGGCACCTCCCCGCGCAGGCGGTCGAGGGAGCGAAAGATCATCTCGCTCACCGCCGGGGCCAGGCCTTCGAAGGGCTCGTCGAGGAGGAGCAGCTTGAGATTGCCTGACAGCGCGCGGGCGATGGCCACCATCTGCTGCTCGCCGCCGGACAGGGTTTCGGCCCGGCTGCCGAGCCGCTCGCGGATGCGGGGGAAGAATTCGAAGATGCGCTCGGCCTCCCAGCGGATGCCGTCGCCGCCGCGGCGCCTGAGCCGGCCCAGCTCGAGGTTCTCGGCCACCGTGAGGTTGGGAAAGAGCCGCCGCCCCTGGGGCACGAAGCCGATGCCGAGCCGCGCGATGGTTTCGGGCGAGTGGCCGCCGATGTCGTGGCCGGCGAACTCGATGCGGCCGCGGGCCGGCGGGACCAGTCCCATCACGCTCTTGAGCGTGGAGGATTTGCCCGCGCCGTTCCTGCCGAGCAGCGCCAGCATCTCGCCCTGCCTCAGCTCGAGCGAGACCTCGTGGAGGATGTGGCTCTTGCCGTAGAAGGTGTCGATGCCGGTGACGCGAAGGACGGGCGCCCCGGCGGGGCCGGCCGCGGCGCGGACGGCGTCGGCGAAGAGGAGATCGCGGCCGTGGCCGAGATAGACCTCGTGGACCTTCGGATGCTCGCGCACCTCGGCCGCCGGTCCATCGACAACGACGCGCCCTTCGTTCATCACGGTGATGCGGTCGGCGAAGGCGAAGACGCGGTCGATATCGTGCTCGACCAGCAGGACGGCCATCCATTCGCAGAGGCGGCGCAGCAGCGCGGTGATTCGCTCGCGCTCGGCGGCGGCGAGGCCGGCCAGGGGCTCGTCCAGCAGCAGCACGCGGGGGCAGGCCGCCAGCGGTAGCCCCAGCTCGAGCAGCCGCTGGCCGCCATAGGAGAGGCTCGAGACGGGCACGGCCTCGAGGCCTTCGAGGCCCAGGAAGCGGACCAGCGCGCG
>JBKPCB010000123.1:0-21785 GCA_046727155.1 Candidatus Methylomirabilota bacterium
GCCTCACGTCGCGCCCAGTGTGAGTTACTCGACATTCGTACCTGCTGACCTCTGTATTGACGCCGAAGGTTTGATCCTTGATGGTTAGGGTCCATCTCATTACGGGCTCCCTTTCTCTCCACTCGAAACTGCCCCGGGGCGATAACCTCTACTCAGTTGTCGTGCCAGCCGCTATCGTAGACCAACCCCGCTGGGACCTGTCGCCAAAAACCAGACCCGCTCGAGGTTAAGTCGGAAGTTACCCCTTGAATCCCGCCGGCTAGGCTCTGCTCACTATCGAGATAAGTTGTCCGCATCATTGTTGAGTTCACCGGACGGTCAGTAAGCTAGATAGGTTGGGCGAGTGCCCTCGGGTATTCACAACAGGATCACGATGAGAACCAAGGGTCACAGGAAAGGAACGATGAGACACGCAGCGAGATACGCGTTGATCCTGGTGTTGGGGCTCCTGATGGGCGTCACCCCGGTCCTATCTCAGCAGGAGGGGCATTTACAGCCGGGCTCGGACCCGTCGGTACTGCCCGGACCCGTCCTCATCGCGGACGAGGACAATGACCGGATCGTCCTCGTTGACCCCCAGGGCCGTGTTGTATGGGCGTTTCCAGAACCCGGCGACTTGCGTCCGGGCGAGACCTTCAAGACGCCGGACGACGCCTTCTACACACCCGATGGCAAGCAGATTATCGTCACGCATGAAGAGAACTTTGCCGTTTCCCTGGTCGACATCGCCAGCCGGCGCATCGTCTGGCGCTATGGCACCCCGGGGGTCCACGGCCATGGGCCGAACCAGCTCTGGAACCCCGACGACGCCATGGTGCTCCCCGACGGGCACGTCCTGGTCCCCGACATCAAGAACTGCCGTATCCTCTTGATCGCCCAGGGGACCCAGACCCCAAAGCGGATCTATGGCGCGAACCGTCGGCCGGCGCGCGGCTGCAAGCACGACCCGCCGCGCATCTTCGGCAGCCCCAACGGCGCCTTCCCGATGCGCAACGGCCACTACCTCGTTACTGAGATCCAAGGGCCGTGGCACAGCGAGTTCGATCTCAAGACAGGGACCGTCATCCGGAGCTTCCGAGTGGCCGGGGTGCGCTATCCGTCCGATAGCAACGAGGTCGCCCCAGGGCGCTACATCACCGCCGACTATTCCAAGCCCGGCCAGCTCGTGATGTTCGACGATCAAGGCAAAGTGCTGTGGCGCTACAAGCCCACGGGGAAGGACGCGCTCGACCATCCCTCCCTGGCCATGGTGCTGTCCAATGGCATGGTCATTGCCAATGACGATTCCAACCACCGGGTCGTCGTCGTCGACCCGAAGACCAACCGCATCGTTTGGCAATACGGGGAGACCGGGAAGAAAGGACGCGAGCCCGGCCGGCTCAACACCCCGGACGGCGTGGATCTCGCACCGCCCCATTCCCTGCTGATGCAGCACAGGGCCACGATGGGAACGCCGTAGCGAGAAACACGGGTTCATGCGGGCGCGTCGTGTTACCCGCCGGCGTAATGTGCTAGACTCGGCGCGGCTAACCCGACCATTCCCCCTGGAGAACGAGCGTCACGCATGCATGCGCTCTCGGGAATCCGCGTCCTTGATCTCTCCCAGATGTGGGCCGGCCCCGGAGCCGGGCTGTACTTGGCCGATCACGGCGCGGAGGTGATCAAGGTCGAGCCGCTCCACGGTGACGAAGCGCGGCGAACGCTCACCCAGCCGCCGGTCGCTGGCGGTGAGAGCCGGGCGTTCCTCGCGCTGAATCGCAACAAGCGGGGCATCGCGCTGGACATTCGCCATCCGCGGGGGCGCGAGGTGGTCCGGGATCTGGTCCACCGGGCCGACGTCCTCATCCACAACTTCCGTCCCGGTGTGGCCGAGCGGCTCGGTTATGACTACCTCACGCTCCGGAACCTCAACGAGCGGCTCGTCTATGCGTGGATCACCGCGTACGGCGCCGAGGGGCCGTTCGCCCTGCGGCCGGGCTACGATCTGCTCTTCCAGGGGCTGTCCGGGATTCTCGCCCGACGGCGTGGGCCCGACGGCCGGCCGCTGGGCTCCGGCGTGTGGGTCGCCGACTGCTCGGCGCCCATGGAGCTGGCCTACGGGATCGCGGTGGCGCTCTTCGCCCGCGAGCGGACGGGGCAGGGCCAGCTTGTCACAACCTCGCTGCTCCACGCGGCGCTGGCCATGCAGCTGCCCGACTTGGTAAAGGTCGAGCACGAAATGGAGCCCGGCCGGGATGGACGCGACTACTCGACCCAGGCTATGTACGCTCCGTATCGCTGCCTGGACGGGCGCTTCCTCATCATCGTGGTGATCCAAGACGAGCAGTGGAGACGGTTCTGCGGGGCATTGGGCCGGACGGACCTGGCCGGTGATCCCCGCTATACGACGTCGCTCGATCGCGCGCGTGAAAGCGACCGCCTCGCCCGCATCCTGACGGAGGTCTTTGCGACACGGGACCGCGAGGAGTGGCTGGCGGCCCTGGCCGAGGCCGACGTGCCGTGCGCACCCATTCTCGAGCCGGATCAAGTGCTCGAGTACCCCCAGGTGCTGGCGAACGAGATGTTGGCCACGACGTTCCACTCCGTCGCCGGACGAACAGTCACGGTGAGCCAGCCGGCGCGGCTCCACGGATCGGACCGCGTAGAGGCGTGTCCCGCTCCCCTGCTCGGAGAGCACACCGAGGAGGTTCTTCTCGAGCTCGGTTACTCGGCGGCGCTCGTCCGGGAGCTCGAAGCAGAGCAGGTGATCCGCTCTCTTCACTCCGTGAACACGACCAACCCCAGCTAGATCGGAGGCCAAAGCCATGAAACGGAGCCGGTTGTGGGCATGGACCTGTCTCGGCGTGTTCGCGGTCTGGGCGGCCGTCGCATCGCCCGTTCCCGTGGAAGCCCAGGAGACGGTGAAGATCGGCATGATCCTGGCGATGACGGGACCGGGGGCCTTCTACGGGCAGGTGATGAGCCGTGGGGCCCAGTTGGCGGTGGACCAGATCAACAAGGCCGGTGGCATCGGCGGGCGCAGGCTGCAGATCTTGATCGAAGACCACAAGAGCGGCGACGCCGAGGCCGGCGTCACCGGAGCGCGGAAACTGCTCGACGTGGACAAGGTTCCCGTCATCCTGACCTCCTACTCCGCCCCGACCCTGGCGATCCAGCCGCTGGCCGTCGAAAAGAAGGTGCTGCTCCTCAACGGCGGGGGCGTGGGCTCCGTGCTGGTCGGTAAGGCGACGCTCTACAACACACGGATGCTCTCGAGCCAGACCGCGCCCTTTGTCGTCCAGTGGGCGGCCGGACGGCTCAAGGCCAAGCGGATTGCGACCCTCTTCTGGAACGATGCGGCCGGCCAGGGCGTGAACGCCGCGATCAAGGAGACCTGCGGAAAGTTCGGCTGTCAGGTGGTGGCTGAGGAGCCTCACGATATCGGCGCCAAGAACTACAGCGCCCAGCTTGCCCGGATCAAGGCCGCCCGACCTGACGCCCTCGCCCTGGGTACCTTCGGAGACGACGTCGGCTACATCCTGACCCAGGCCCGCGCCTACGGGATCACCGTCCCGATCCTCGGCGTCGAGTGGACGCCCAACGCCCAGAAGATCGGTGGCAAGGCAATGGAGGGCTACACGATCGCGGTGGACCGGTTCGACCCGGCCAGCGGCGACGCCAAGACCAAGGCCTTCGTGGATGCCTACAAGGCGGCCTACGGCGACGTGCCGGAGTTCTACGCCGCCAACTACTACGAGCACGTGGAGTACATCCTGCGACCGCTCCTCAAGCGGATCGTCGACCGCGGCGGAGACCCGGCCAGGCCGGGGGAGATCCTCGGGGAGATGGAGCGCGCGTTGAGCGCGAAGTTCAAGTTCGGGAGCGTCTACGGGGGCGACATGCAGCTCCACCCCGACGGCACCGTGTCGAAGCCGCTGGGCGTGTACGAAGTCAAGGGCGACGCGCTGACACTGGTCGGCCGGATCATCGAAGGCAAGATCGAAACCAAGTAGACGGGATCAAGCCGGACGCTCACCGTGCTGGCACTGGCCGCGCAGCTGGCCGCCAACGGGCTGATCACCGGGAGTCTCTACGCGCTGCTCGGCGTGAGCTGGGGGCTGATCTTCGCCACCACGAAGATCTTCCACTTCGCCCACGCGCTGACGCTCACGGTCGCCGTCTACGCGGCCGTGGTGGCGGTGGACCGCTGGGGGCTCGGCCTGCCGGCCGGCTTCGTCCTGGCCGCGGCCGTCGGATGCCTCTTCGGGCTCGCGACGGAGCGGGTCGTCTACCGCCCGCTCCGTCGCGTCAACGCGACGCAACTCAACATCTTCCTCGCCTCGCTCGGCCTTCTCATCGCCGGCGAGAGCGCCATCCTGATCGCGTTTGGCCCCCAGGCGCGCGAGCTCCCGGGGTTCCCGATCAGCGGGATCGCCCTGGGTCCCGTCGCATTCACGACGACCGAAGGATTGTGGCTCCTCGCGAGCTGGGCGCTGCTGCTGCTGGTGATCGGGTGGCTGTGGTGGACCCGCTACGGCCGGGCGATCCGGGCCGTGGCGAGCAACCGCGAGCTGGCCCAGTGCATGGGCATCGATCCGGAGCGCATCTCTCTCCTCGTCTTCGCGGTCGGCTCGGCGCTGGTAGGAGTTGGCGGGACCCTGCTCGCGCTCAGGGACACGGCCTCGCCCACCATCGGCGTGCAGCCCGTTTTGGCGGCATTCATCGCCGTCTTTCTCGGGGGTATCGGCAGCGTGCTCGGGGCCGTCTTGGGCGGACTCATCCTCGGGCTGGCGGAGAACATGGGGGCGCTGGCGCTGCCGGGGCACTGGCAGGGAGTGATTGCCTTCGTCGTCCTCTTCCTCGTCCTCGTGTTCCGCCCCAGCGGCCTGCTGGGCGTTCGCACCCGCTAGCGGAACGGGCGGCGCGATGGACTTCTGGCTCCACGTCATCAATATGATCGGCCTCTTCGCGATCCTCGGGCTGTCACTGAATCTCCTGCTCGGCTATGCCGGTCTCGTGTCGATGGCCCATGCCGCCTTCTTCGGCGTGGGAGCGTACGCGACGGCCCTCACGGCCCGCGACCTGGGGCTGCCTTTTCCGCTCACCATGGTGGCGGCGATCGTCGTCACCACGATTCTGGCGGGCGTGGTCACGTTCCCGGCCCTGCGTGTGCGCGGTGAATACCTCATTCTCCTCACGCTGGCCTTTCAGATGGTGATCTACGGGCTGATGCTGTCCTGGGTCGATCTCACGGCCGGGCGCACCGGGATCTCGGCGATCCCGCGCCCGCGGCTTCTGGGCGCTACGTTGGTGACCCCGGCGCAGTTCCTCCCGCTGGTCCTTGTCTGTGCCGCCGGGGTTTTCACCATCGCGTACCGGATCGGCGAGTCGCCGCTGGGCCGCATCCTCAAGGCGGTCCGCGACGATGAGGCGGCCACCCTCGCCATCGGCAAGAGCGTGCTGCATTACAAGGTACTCGTCTTCTGCGTGAGCGGCGGCCTGGCAGCCGTGGCGGCGGCGCTCTTCGCTCACTACCAGGCTTTCATTAATCCGTTCAGCTTCAACCTGGATCGCTCGATCTTCCTGGTGGCGCTGGTGGTGCTGGGCGGCACCGCCAACCCGCTCGGCACCGTTGTCGGCGCCATCGTCTTCGTCGGCCTCCCGGAGCTGCTGCGCTTCCTCCAGGCCCGCCAGGACATCGTGGATGCCATCCGGAGCCTGGTCTTCGGTCTCCTCCTCGTATTGTTCATGCGCTTCCGGCCCGAGGGATTTGTTCCCGAACATACCCGAGGCTTCGGGCGGGCCGATGCCACGCCGACCGGAGCCTCTGGAGCGATTCCCGATCTGCCCGGCTCCTCTGAGGTGGCGGCCGACGCCCCGGATCCCGCGCTGAGCGCCCGAAGCCTCCGGAAGCACTTCGGCGGGATCACGGCCGCCGACGACCTGAGCCTCGCGCTGCCGCGGGGGAAGGTGACAGCCCTGGTGGGACCGAACGGAGCCGGCAAGACTACGGTGTTCAACCTGCTTACCGGCTTCCTCGTCCCCGATGGCGGGACCGTCGAGCTCGGCGGCACGGACGTGACCCGCCGCGTACCGTGGCGAACGGTGCGGCTCGGACTGGCCAGGAGCTTCCAGGATGTCAGGTTGTTCGAGCGCATGACCGTGCTCGACAATGTCCTCGCCGCGATTCCCGACCAGCCCGGTGAGCGGCTCGGCCCGCTGTTCTTCGCGCCGCGGCGCGTGGCCGAGGCCGAGCGCCGGAACCGCGAGAAGGCCTTGGGCTATCTCGCCTTCGTGGGGCTGGCCGATCGGGCCGGCGAGGTCGCATCCTCTCTGGCCTTCGGCGAGCAGAAGCTCGTTGCCCTGGCGCGCCTCATCGCGACCGAAGCGGACGTCCTTCTCCTCGACGAACCCGCCTCCGGCGTGGACCTGCAGTGGGTCCGGCGGATCCAGGATCTCATCCGGCGGCTGGTCGCATCGGGCAAGACGATCTGCATCGTCGAGCACAATCTCGAAGTCGTCACCGCCATCGCCGATCATGCATATTTCATGGAGGCCGGTCGCATCATCGCCGAAGGGCGCCCGGAAGAGCTCATGGCCGACGCGCGCTTGGCCGAGATCTATTTCGGGACGGTGCGCCGGTGAGCTTGCTCGAGGTCCAGGAATTGGTCACAGGCTATGGGCGGAAGCCCGTCACCTTCGACGTCTCACTGCGGGTCGACGTGGGCGAAGTTGTCGCGCTCATGGGCCACAATGGCGCCGGAAAGACGACGACGCTGAAGGCCATCGCCGGGCTGCTATCTGCCTGGTCCGGCCGAATCGCGTTGGACGGCGAGCCCATCGGCCACATCTCCAGCGCAGTACGGGTTCGGCGCGGCCTCGGTCTTGTGCCCCAGGAGCACTTCGTCTTCGCGGACCTGACTGTGACCGAGAATCTCGAGCTGGGCGCCTTCAGTGCGGCCGATCCGAAAGTCGTGGCAGAGCAGTGGGACAAGGTGCTTACCCTGCTGCCGGTTCTGGCCGAGCGCCGCAAGCAGGTCGCCGGCACGCTCTCCGGCGGAGAGCAGCGAATGCTCAGCCTCGGCATGGCCCTGATGCGACGCCCCCGGTTGCTGCTCCTCGACGAGCCCTCGCTGGGACTCGCCCCGTTCCTCGTCGAGCGGATCATGGCGACCATCCAGGACATCTCCCGGCGCGACAATCTCACCGTCCTTCTCGTGGAGCAAAACGTGCGGCATGCGCTGGCCATCGCCCGGCGGGTTTATGTCATGCGGACCGGGCGCGTGCTCCTCGAGGAGACGGCGGCGGCCATGGCCGCGCGGGGCCAGTGGTGGGATCTCTTCTAGGCTGCGAGACCCTCACCCCTGAAACGGGCCATACTAGAGAACAGGGCGAGGGTTCCGGGAGCCCCAGGAGTGCGGACCGTGGCCCCGCTCGAACCGAGAGTCAGCGCCGACTCGAAATCGGGGGCCCCCTGGGGAGGGAGAAACGGCTTGACCGGCCGCGATGGCCGGTGCTCTATTCGGCGGCAGCGGGGTGACCGTCATGAAGCGTGGCCGCTACACCCTTCTGTCCTGGGGCACGATCGCCGGCATTCTCCTCCTGTGGCACGGAGTGACCGCGCTCGGGCTCGTCAAGCCATTCATGCTGCCGTCGCCCGCCGATCTCGGTCGCGAGTTTCTGGCGCTCGTCTCCCAGGGGTACGCTCAGAAACCGCTCAGCGAGCACGTTCTGTCGAGCCTAGCCCGCACTTTCGCTGGCCTGGGGCTCGGGCTTGCCGTCGGGATTCCCCTGGGTCTCCTCATGGGCGCGAGCCGCACGCTCTACGCGATTCTGTCGCCCGTGTTCTCCTTCATGCGGCCGATCCCGCCCATCGCCTTCATCCCGTTGATGATCCTCTACTTTGGCATCGGCGAGTTCTCCAAGGTGTTCCTCATCTTCATGGCCGCGCTGTGGTACGTGGTGCTGAACGCCTCGGCGGGCGTGCGCGCGGTCCCCCAGGATCTCCTCCGCGCGGCGCAGAACCTCGGGCTCACGCGAGCGCAGATCTTCCGTCACGTGATCTTCTGGGAGGCGCTGCCCAATATCATGACGGGCGTGAAGACCGCCACGGCGATCTCGTGGGCGATCGTGGTAGCGGCCGAGCTGATCGCCGCCCAGGCTGGCCTGGGCTTCATGGTGATGGATGCGGCCACTTTCTTTCGGGTGCCCGACGTCTACATCGGGATCATCATCATCGGACTGATCGGGCTCACCCTGGAAGCGATCACCCGAGCTCTCGAGGTCTCCCTCCTCCACTGGCAGGGACGATGACCGGCCAGCCTCGATGACAGCGCACATCGAGCTCGTGGGCGTCGGGAAAGTCTTCCCACCGCTCCACCGGGGGCAGGCGCCGGTGAGCGCGCTCGAGGACGTGGATCTCGCCGTGGCCGAGCGCGAGATCGTCGCGGTCATCGGTCCGTCGGGGTGCGGGAAGACGACGCTCTTGAACCTGGTGGCTGGCTTTGATCGACCCACCGCGGGGGCGATCCAAGTGGGCGGTCAGCCGCTCGGCCCACCTGGTCCCGACCGGGGGCTGATCTTCCAGTCGCCGGCGCTCTTCGGCTGGCTCACCGTGGAGCAGAACGTGGTCTTCGGTCCGAAGCACCGGGGCGAGTCCCCAACCGACTATCTGCCGCGCGCCCGCGAGCTGCTCCGCGCCGTCGCCCTCGAGGGATGGGAGCGCCACTACCCCTACCAACTCTCGGGCGGGATGTGCCAACGGGTCCAACTCGCCCGGGCGCTCATCAACCGGCCCGCGGTCCTGCTCATGGACGAGCCGTTCGGCGCCCTCGACGCCCAGACGCGTGCCCGGATGCAGGAGCTACTGCTCCGGATCTGGGGGCTCTACCACCCGACGCTCCTGCTCGTCACCCACGATGTGGAGGAGGCGATCTTGCTTTCCCACCGCGTCTACGTGATGACCAGAGCCCCGTCGCGCGTCAAGCTCATGTTCACCGTCCCCTTCGCAGCGCCTCGGAGCCTCGATCTGGTGGGCTCGGCCGAGTTCGCTGCGCTCAAGTACTCCGTGACCAAGTCCCTCTGGGAGGAGGAGATGCCATGAAACGATCGCTCGCGATGCTCGTGCTGTTCGCGCTCCTGGCCGGGCTCGCATCGAAAGCCGCAGCCCAAGCCCCTACCGCCGCCCCGGCCCCGATCAAGGTCCGCTTCGCCTGGCAACCGTACAACGCCGTCCTCTTCTACACGGCCCGCGACCTGAAGCTCTTCGAGAAGGCGGGGCTCGCCGCCGAGCTGGTGAAGTTCACCGCCGGCCCGCCCCAGTTCGCGGCCTACCGGAGCGAGAGCATCGACGCCGGCCTGTTCGGGACAGCGGGCTACGTCGTCGGGCTCTCGCAGGGGCTCGACTTGAAGAACTTCTACATTCAGATCATCTCGGCCTACGCCGACGGCCTCGTGGTCCGGCCGGACAGCGGGATCGCGACGCTCAAGGACCTCAAAGGCAAGAAGATCGCCTTCCTGCGCGGCACGAGCGCCCACATCGGGCTCGTCACCGCGATCCAGAAAGCCGGGCTCAGCCCCGCCGACGTCCAGATGGTAACGATGGACATCACCAACATGGTGCCGGCCTTTTCCAACAAGGACGTGGACGGCGCCTACGCGTGGGAGCCGTGGATCTCCAAGATGGAGGCGGCCGGTGGCAAGGTGCTGACCCGCACCATCGACCTCGGCCTTAACACCTCCGACCATTGGGTGGTGCGCGAGAAGTGGGCCAAAGCGAACCCAGAGGGGATGCGCCGCCTCGTGCGCGTGGTGGATCTGGCCTACGAGGCATTCACCAAGGACAAGAGCGTCGCCATCCGGGCGACGGCGGAGAACCTGGGCGTGACCGAGGCGGTCGCCAAGCACATCGTGGAGATCAACCCGACGCTTTCGCTGCAGCAGGTGGTGGACCCCAAGTTCGGGCTCTCAATCCTCCCGGAGCCGGGCAATCCTGGAGCCGCCGGGATGATCCAGCAGGTCGGCGACTTTCTGCTCACTCAGGACATCATCAAGGCGAAGATCGACGGCAAGTCGGCGGTGGACGGCTCGTGGGTCGCCGAGTATCTCAAGGCGAAGCGGTAGTCACCTGAAGAGAGCCGGTGGGAGCGCCCGATACGGCACCGTCCCGACGACGAAGGAGCCGCCGGGCTTGAGCAGGCTTCGCGCCATCGCCAGAGCGTGGCGGCGCTCGCCATCGCCGACCAGGTGCTGCAGGCAGAAGTTATCGACGGCCAGGTCATAGACGGACCCGGGCGGTGGCATCCGCCGGATGTCGCAGACTGCGAACGAAACCGTCAGGCGGCGCTCCTCGGCGAAGCGGCGGGCCAATGCGATCGCGGTCGGCGAGATGTCGACGGCGTCCACGACGAATCCGCGCACCGCCAGAAAACATGCCCCGGGCCCCGTCCCGGTTCCGTACTCGAACGCGCGCGGGGGCACGCCGGAGAACGTCATCCGCGGCAGCACGGCCTCCAGAAACGGCCGCAGGTCGAAATCCTCGAAGTCTCGGCCGGCGTAGTCGACGGCCTTGCCGGCCATCTGCAGACGCCTGTAGCGAGCCTCGTTCTCTTCGTATCGGTAGTCCATGCACTCGACCGGGCGAACGCCGACGCTGCGGGCGATCTCCCCGGCCATTCTGCGGCGGCGCAGGGGGCGGGTCAAGGAGCCAGCCACCCGCACGGGGGGATTCGGACCCATGGCAAGATAGCTGTGGTATGAACCCCTGGCCCGCAAGGTCGGCTAAGCTGTGCAGACGACGGTGAATGGCGGTGGCCAATGAGCGCTGAGCCGGCCGAGGTTCACGGGCGCTGCGAGCCTGCGTTCGAGTCACTCCGACGGTCGCTCGCCGACAGTATCGAGACCGGCCGTGAGGTGGGCGCCGCGCTCGCCGTCCATGTGGGCAAGCAATCGGTCGTCGACCTGTGGGCCGGCCACAAGGATTCAGCCAGGACGCGGCCGTGGGAGGAGGACACCATCGTCAACCTCTACTCCGTGGGGAAAGCCGTCACTGCCGTCTGCGCACTCCGGCTCGTGGAGAGTGGGGCGCTCGATCTCGACTCGCCCGTTTCACGGTACTGGCCCGAGTTCGCTCAGGCCGGAAAGAAGCACCTTCCCGTTCGCTACCTGTTGACGCACCAGGCTGGGCTGCCCGCGGTGTTCCGGGAGCTACCGAACGGCGCCGTGCTGCAGTGGGAGGTCATGACCGACGCGCTCGCCTGCCAGGAGCCGTGGTGGAAGCCGGGCGAAGGGCACGGGTATCACGTCAACACGTACGGGTTTCTGATCGGCGAAGTAGTCCGAAGGGTCACGGGCAAAAGCCTGGGCACCTATTTGCGTGATGAGATCGCGGGCCCGGCAGGTATCGACTTCTTCATCGGATTTGGCCCGGAGCTCGATGCGCGGTGTGCTGACGTCATCCCAGTCCTGCCGGGACCGGATGCGGAGCGGCGGAGGATGCCCGAGGGTAACGTGGCAACCCTCACTGGCCTGTCGCGCATGCGCGCTGGCGCCTATCGGAACCCGCCGAATCTCTCGGGGCAGGGGATCATCAACACACGCGAGTGGCGCGCGGCCGAGGTGCCGTCTACAAATGGCCACGGGAACGCACGCTCGGTCGCGCGGCTGTACTCGGCGATGGCGACCGATGGCGAGCTGGACGCGTGCCACATCCTTTCCCCGGCGACTCTCGAGATGGCGATTGCCGAGCAGGTGTACGAGGAGGATCTCGTCCTCGAGAGGCCGACGCGCTTTGGGCTGGGGTTCCAGCTCGCCATGCGGGAGCGGCCACTCGGCCCGAACCCGCGCGCCTTCGGGCACTTCGGCGCCGGTGGCTCGCTGGGGTTCGCCGATCCCGATGCCCAGGTCGCCTTCGCGTACGCCATGAACCAGGGCCGAGAGGGGTGGCAGCACAAGCACGTGCGCAATCTCATCGATCGCGTGTACGAAGTGCTCTAGGCCCTACGAGGACTTCTCTCTCCTGATCTCCGCGATCTTCCGGTCGCGATCGTTCGCCAGCCTCTCCTGGTCGCGCCGCAGCTCCTCGTTCAGCCGCTCGATCTCCTCGTGGGTGCCGGCAGCGCGAAGCGCGGCTTGATGGAGGATCTCGCGCTCAGCGACCTTCGCTTTGTAGAACTGGCGGGCCTCGGCGATGGCGGCCTTCTGCTCATCCGTGAGTGGGCGATCTTCGATGCTGGCCTCCTTGTCTTTCTGCCGGAGGCGCTCCATTGCCAGCTCGAACGCACTCTTCGGACGGTCGTCGGACATCAGTCCGCCGTGCTGGCGCGGTGCGTCCGCGCGCCGGTACGCCAGTTGGGGTCGAGGACAATGGCTCTTGGCATGGGTTCCCTCCTCCCAAGGGTTCGATCGCCCGGCTTCCAGGCTGCTGGTCGCGCCACTCTCGTAGCCTACTCCGGCGTCCGTGGGAAATGTGGCCAATTACGCCTTCGGGGCCAAAGAAGACGATTGAATCTTCCTCGGAACGGAGACGAACGCGCAGCTCCTTTGGGCGGTCCCGGCCTCTGCTGCGCCGCGTCCTGCTCCACGGTCTTCACACACGGCTGTCACACTTGACCGGGGACTGTGAGCTGCCCTACACTCCGGCCAAGCAATCGGGAAGCGACCTCGTATACATGAGGAGGGCTTTTATGCCGCTCTATCTCGACGTGCACAACAAGATCGAGGGATTGACGGGCGAAGCGGTCAAAGGCGCGCACCAAAAGGATCTCCAGGTCCAGCACAAGCACAAGGTCAACTACATTCGCTACTGGTACGACGAGGGCACGGGCAAGGTGTTCTGCCTGGTCGAGGCCCCCAGTAAGGAGGCGGCGGCAGCCGTTCACCGCGAGGCTCACGGCCTCGTGGCCGACGAGATCATCGAGGTGAAGGAAGGCTCATAAAGACGCCGGGCATCGCTCGGTCCGATGTCGTGCCCCCGCTGCCGGCACCCGAATCCGCCCACCGCCAGGTTCTGCAGCAACTGCGGCGCCAGCCTCGCGCTCTCGTGTCCGGCATGCGGGTATGGCAACGCTCCTGGTAGCCGCTTCTGCAATGAGTGTGGGGAGATCCTGAGCTCCTCGGCGGCGGCGCCAGCGCGCGCCGCGCCGGAGTCTTACACGCCGAAGCACCTCGCCGCCCGCATCCTGAACTCCCGCGGCGCGCTGGAAGGCGAGCGCAAGCAGGTCACCGTCCTCTTCGCCGACCTCAAGGGTTCCATGGAGCTGCTCGCCGACCGCGACCCCGAGGAAGCGCGCCAGCTGCTCGACCCCGTCCTGGAGCGCATGATGGAGGCCGTCCACCACTACGAAGGCACCGTCAACCAGGTTATGGGTGACGGCATCATGGCGCTCTTTGGCGCCCCTCTCGCCCACGAAGACCACGCGCTACGCGCCTGCTACGCAGCCCTCCGCATGCAAGAGCGGGTGCGCCGGTACGGCGACGACATGCAGCGCACGCACGGCCTTCCCGTCCAGATCCGGGTTGGCCTCAATTCCGGCGAGGTGGTGGTGCGGGCGATCGGCAGTGACCTCCACATGGACTACACCGCCGTGGGCCAGACGACCCATCTCGCGGCCCGAATGGAGCAGATGGCCAAGCCGGATTCGGTCCTGATGACGCCCGCCACCCTGCGGCTCGTCGAGGGGCGCGTCCTGGTCAAATCGCTCGGACCCGTGTCCGTCAAGGGGCTCGGCGACACCGTGGAGGTGTTCGAGCTTACCGGCGCCGCGGCGGCCCGGACGCGCCTGCAGGTGGCCGCTGCCCGCGGTCTCACTCGTTTCGTCGGACGCGACGCCGAGCTGGACCAGTTGCGGATCGCCCTCGAGCGGGCCCGCGCCGGGCATGGCCAGGTCGTCGCCATCGTCGGCGAACCCGGCGTCGGCAAGTCTCGCTTGGTCTGGGAGCTTGCCCACTCCCATCGGACGGCGGGCTGGGTCGTGCTCGAGTCCAGCTCCGTTTCCTACGGCAAGGCGACTACCTTCCTGCCTGTCGTTGATCTCCTCCGGGCCTACTTCGGGGTCGAGGACAGGGACGATCCCCGGCGCGTGCGGGAGAAGCTCATCGGCAAGCTCTTGGCGCTCGACGAAGGGCTCCGGCCCTCGCTCCCGGCCCTCGAGGCCGTCCTCGAGCTTCCGGTGGAGGATGCCGCATGGATGAGCCTGGGCTCCGACCAGCGCCGGCGGCGCGTGATCGATGCCGTCAAGCGCGTGCTGCTGCGCGAGAGCCAAGCACAGCCCTTGCTGGTTCTCTTCGAGGACCTCCACTGGGTTGACGCCGACACCCAGGCGCTGCTCGACGGCCTCGTCGAGAGCGTGCCGTCGCACCGGCTTCTCTTGCTCGTTAACTACCGGCCCGAGTATCGACACGGCTGGGGCGGCAAGACCTACTACCAGCAGATCCGTCTCGACCCGCTCGCGCCGGAGACCGCCGAGTCGCTCCTCGCAAGCCTTCTCGGGCCCGACACGACGCTGGCGCCGCTCAGGTCCGTCCTGATCGAGCGAGCCCAGGGTAACCCGTTCTTCCTCGAGGAGAGCGTACGCGCGCTGGCGGAGACGGGAGTCCTGGCCGGCGAGCGCGGCACCTACCGATTGGCGAAGGCCATGCAGGTCGCCCAGATGCCGGCGACGGTCCAGGCCATCCTCGCGGCGAGAATCGACCGCCTCCCCCCCGAGGACAAGGCCCTGCTCCAGACGGCGTCGGTCATCGGCAAGGACGTGCCACTCGCCCTCCTGCGGGCGATTACCGCCCTGCCAGAGGGCAACCTCGTCGAAACGCTCGAGCGATTGCAGTCCGCGGAGTTCCTCTATGAGACGCGACTCTTGCCCGATGCCGAGTATACGTTCAAGCACGCGCTCACCCACGAGGTTGCCTACGCGAGCCTGATCGGCGAGCGGAGGCGCGCCCTGCACGCGAGGATCGTTGACGCGATCGAACGCCTCTATGCCGATCGGCTGGCCGAGCATCACGACCGGCTTGTCCACCACGCCTTCCGGGGCGAGATCTGGAGCAAGGCGCTCGTCTACCTGAGAGAGCTGGGCGAAGTCGCCTCCCCGGCCGAAATCGATCGGGTGATGAGCGGAGGACCGGAGAACCCAGGCCAGCTCTGGTGGGCAGGCGAGCACGAGCGCGCCGTCAAGGCCGCCGAGCGCGACATGGCGGTCGCCGCCTCGTTCAGCGATTTCTCCAGGCGGATCGTGTCCAGCTGCCGCCTCGGTCAGGCCCACCACGCGCTCGGCAACTACGGGCGCGCGGTGGAGCTATTCCGCCAGACGGTTGCCTCCCTCCAGGGAGACCTCGTCTACGAGCACTTCGGCATGGCAGCCTTCCCGTCGGTGTGGTCGCGCTCATGGCTCGCCTGGTCCCTGGCGGAGCGCGGCGAGTTCGCCGAGGGAGTGGCTATCAGCGTTGAGGCGGTGCGGATCGCCGAGTCCGCCGACCACACCTACAGTCAGGTGCAGGCCGTCTTCGGGCTCGGGACTCTCTATATGATCCAGGGGCGAGCCGACCTGGCTATCCCGGCGCTGGAGCAGGGCCTGGTCGTCGCACGGCTCGAGAACATCCCCTTCTTGGTCCCCTTCATTACCGGGCCGCTCGGCGCCGCCTACGCGGTGGCGGGCGAGCTCGACCGCGCGGTCGCCGTGCTGGAACAGACGGTCGAGCAGGCCGTCACGATGCGGCTCGTGGCCAATCACGCGCTGCGGCTCGTCTGGCTCGGAGAGGCCTATCTCCTCGCCGGCCGACTAGAGTCCGCCCAGGACGTGGCCCGCCGCGCCCTGCAGGCCTCCGAGGAGCGGCGCGAGACCGGCCAGCGAGCCTACGCCCACCGGCTTCTCGGGAACATCGCCGCCAGTGCCGACGAACCGGACATCCTAGCCGCCCAGTCGGCGTATCGCGAGGTGATTGATCTCGCCGAAGCCCTGGCGATGCGGCCCCTTGTTGCCCACGCTCACCTGGGACTCGGGACGCTGGCGTGCCGCGCGGGAAGACCGGACGAGGCCAGAGGTCACCTCACCGTTGCCTCGACGATGTACCGCGAGATGGACATGCGCTTCTGGCTGGAGAAGGCCGAAGCGAAAAGGAGAGTGTTATAGGAAAATCCCCACGGGGCTGGCGCGTTGCCACAGCGGAACCTCACGACCCAACGAGCGGCCGAGCTGAGCTAAAGGTTTATCCTGGCGCGGCCGGCCGCCCCACCTGCGTCCGGCTGGCGAGGCGCCGATAGAGGGCAAACGGCAGAGCGCGTGCGAGGCGGAACAGCACCTTCATCTGCCAGGGGTAGATGACCTGCCGCCGCCCACGCGCGACAGCGCGCAGCATGATCGAGGCCGCCCGCTCGGGGGTAAGAAGGAAGACACGGTTGGGGTTGCCGCGGTTGATCGGCGTGTCGACAAAACCAGGATAGATCGTCGTGAACCGTAGCTCCGGATACTCGAGGGTGAGCGCCTCGAAGTAATAGGCGAGCGCGATCTTCGTTGCGCTGTAGATCCCGCGCGCTCGAAGCCCACGCATCGCCGCCGCCGAGGAGATCGCGACCAGCGTGCCGCGCCCCTGGCGCGCCATTACCCGCAGACAGGCCTCGGTCGTGTAAATGGCGCCCTTGAGATTCGTGTCGATCATGTCCTCGACAAGATCCCAGTTCCATCGCTCACGGGACGTTTCGCCACCGATCCCACTATTCACCCAGACGACATCGAGCCTGCCCGCCTCCGCCGCGAACCCATTGACGGCCTGATCGACGGCCGCGCGGGCCCGCACGTCGCAGCCGCGGATCCAGAACCGACTACCGGTATGGCGCAGCGCGTCCGCCAGCCGGCGCATCTCGACCTCGCGACGCGACAGGAGGCCTAAGTGGACACCGTGGGGAGCCAGCGCTTCGGCGATCGCCCAGCCAAGGCCCGACGAGGCGCCGGTGATCAGGACGGACTTGCCCGTCCAGTACGAGCTCACGGCAGGTGAGGTCGGACACGCCGACCTTGACGCCGCGGGCTTTCATCAGCAGGATTCGAGGTCGCAGTCTGCGCGGTCAACAAGAACCCCGGTCGAGCTCGTTCCCACAGTCCGTTTTGGGGTGCCCGGATTGTGCGGCACCTCGACGTGATGTTCAAGCCGATTTCGCCCGGCCCAGGCGGCTGCTATTCCCTGCCACTATCTCGCTCAACGAAGCTGCGACGCGAGCCCGGGAGCCACAATCGTCCATCAAGATACCCGGCAAGTCAGCCCGCTGACGGTGAAAGCGTCAGAGATGTCACGCTATCGTATCGGTCTTGCTCACTGAAGGATTACGCTGACTTTCGATAAGTTCATGGTTTTTCGCGTACTTGCCCCATTGCCTCTGTGGCAGTGAAGCCCTGGTACTATTCCTGCTCGCTTTTACGGGCATGCTCCCGTCAGCCAACGGGACCGTCATGCTGAACGGGAGGTTCAAGGGCGAGATCGCGACCAACGACACCCTGATCCTGGGTGAGAAGGGTGTGATCAACGCGGATATTCGCGCCAGCCAAGTCACCGTCGTCGAGGAGGGCGTCCTGTTCGGGGGATACTGCCGAATGACGAACGCGAACCAGATCCCCGAGGTCCCAATCGCCCGGGATTACTCGGTAGTGCCGCTGAAGCGCCAGGGCTAGCCAGACAGGGACGATGCCCAGTCCCCTAGGCTTCAATCTGCTGGTCGTCAAGAACGACGGCAGCGGTGTCTTCCGGCTGACCTTCCCCCGCTGGCTGCTCGGCCTCACGGTGGGTGGGCTCATCTTCGTCGTGTCCACCCTCTTCGCGATCCACTCCGACTATCTCTCCCTCCGCCAGCAGCGTGCCCACCTCGCTCAGTTCCGAGCCCGCTTCGCGGACCAGCAGGTGATCATCGACGACTTCGAGCGGCGCGCCCGCGGGGTCCGGGCCGAGATCGACAGTTGGCGAGACCTGCACGCCCGGATCTGGGAGCCTTTTGGGCCGGAGGCGGGCCCGGCGGCGGTCAAGCGGAGCACCGGCATCGGCGAAGGCACCACGAGCCGCGCCGGAACCGACAGCGGCCTGGCCGCAGTCAGGGAAGAGATGGACCGCTTGGTGGTCATCGTGAAGGAGGAGGGCGAGAGTCTTCGCGCGCTGGATCGCTTCTTCGCGAGGGCCGGCAAAGTGCTCGCCTCGCTGCCGTCGCGCTGGCCGCCTACATCTGGGAAGGCGCCTGCTCACAACCGCCCGCTAGCAGCACTCCCTCTCGCTCCCGGCTCCCGCGCCGCCCAGTCCTCAGGCGCGGTGGTGATTGAGCGGGAACCCCAGGCAGACCTCGTTGAAGGGCTCGCATGCCTGACCCGAGGACCGGATCTTTGCCAAGGTCCGACCTGATGGCGCGGCAATTGCACATCTGAGGGGACAAGAGACGCAGGCCTTCTGGCGACCCATAGACGGCCACAGCGCACGGGTCAAGAGACCAGTCGAGGGGCCAGACCACCGCTTGGAGGTCGGCCTGTCAGAGAGACGGAAGGCTAGCTTGCCCGGATCGTGGGAGGTCCCATGTCGCGTACACGATGTGCTACCCCAGCGAATGCGAATCAGTTGACTGATACTTTTTGGCTTCGGGCGACCTATTTGTCTTCGAGGCGGCATGTCAACCTTGCAAAGTCGAAAGATTCGCGTGGGCTGCGGCATGTCACATGGCGCGTAAGGTTCTGAGAAATGGAATCCTCACGATTCTTCCCGATGGACCGAATCATGGAGACAGCCCTCGCGGCATCGGTTCTTCTCCTCGCTGCGGTCAGCCCGGCATCGGCGACCAGCCCGACGGACGTGGTCCAGGCTGCCGCTGAGCAGGTGGTGCAGGTCGCGCAGGATCCCGCCCTAGCTGGGCCTGCGGCCACCGAGCGGCGTCGCCAGGAGATCCAGCGGATTGTCGAGAACCTCTTCGATTTCCCCGAGATGACCCGGCGCAGCCTGGGAAGGCACTGGACCGACCGGACCGCCCGGGAGCGGGAGGAGTTTATTCGCCTCTTCAAGGGGGTTCTGGAACACTCGTACTTCGGCAAGATCGAGAACTACTCCGGGCAGAGAATGCTGTACCTCAGTGAGACGATAGACGGTGAGTACGCCACGGTCCGCTCCAAGGTCACGATTGGCCGGAAGAACGAGCTCTCCGTTGACTACCAGCTCCACTTGGTTGGCGCGCAGTGGACGGTATACGATGTCGTCCTCGACGGCATCAGTCTCGTGGGCACCTACCGGGCCCAGTTCAACCGCATTATCCAAATCTCTTCCTACGACCATCTGGTCGACGAGATGCGGCTGAAGGAGGTCGAGCTCAGGACCCTTCGGGACGGGCCTCGCTGAGGAGGCGCGCTGTCATGAGATCGTCTCGCGGCGGTGCGTGGAACTGTGCCGGTCGCGGAGAGGTCTCGTGTTTTGGTAGCAAGGCCGACGTTTTTCGCTCTCTTTCAGATCTCAACCGGGGTCTAAGTATCTGATTTTTGTACGCAGGCCGAATGGAGCGCCTCTTGCTTGGCAGAGCGCATGGAGGTGCGTGTTCACATGCTCCATCGTTCCCGGATGCTGGCCGCCGGCATGCACTTACCGCTCCAGAAGCTGGCGCTTTGCCTCGACTGTGACGAGTGCTTCGAGCTCGGCTACGCGGCCTGTCCTGCCTGCGGCAGCAGCACGTGGAGCCCGTTGGCGCGCTTTTTCGAGCTCGTATCGGGGTCACGGGCGCACCGCGCAGGCGGGGGTGCCCGGCGGATGCCACGCCGTCGGGCGGCAGAGGACATGGCGATTGCAAAGCACCTCCTCATCGTCGCGCGGCATCGGCGGGAGCTCTACGAGCAGGTCAAGCGTGCCTTCGCGGGGCACGAGACCGTGCAGGTGACCCTCGACCGGCGTCTGGGCGAGCGGCGCCAGCGCAAGGGGGCGCCAGCGCTTGACCGCCGCCGGCAGGACCGGCGCGCCCGCTCCACCATCGACGAACAGCTGCGGACCATCGGCTGGTCGCTCGTGCTGCTCGACCTCGCGAAGTCCAAGCGCAGCTGACCGCCCAAGGCGCCCAGCGATCTCGCAATCGCAAGACAGCCGGCCCCTTCCACCTGGGATGTATCCTGCAGCCCAGATGGGCACGCCTGCCAGTACGGACGCGTGCCTGGTCTTTCCATTTGAGTCCAGATTCAGCGCGAATGAAGGCCGAGTGAAGCCCGAAGTGATGACGTCTGTGATCGTTGCCGTAACGCAAGCCGCGAACTCGCTACTCAGGTGCGCTATGGCCTGGGATGTGGTCCGGGCCGGTCCGCAATACCCACGCGAGCTCGACCTAACAATTTTCGTCAGATGAGAACAGGCCGCGTCTGAGTCGAGGGGGACCCGTCGACCCTAAGTAGCTGACTGTGCATACATCCGGACATGGCCTTGGGCTTGCTCAGTCTGATGGTATGGCCGAGGAAAACCCCTCCAGGGCGAAGGCACCCCTGCGCGAATACCAGTGGGTTATCTTGGTGGCACAAGGCCAGACTGACTTATACACGCACCTGCGCATTGCCCTTCAGGGAGATCCTAAGGTGCGCGTGATCCTGGATCGGCGCGAGAGTGGCGCCCGGAATCCCCGGTGGGTCAACGAACGCCTGCGTACTCACGGGGCTGTGGTCATTCGAATTCCGAAATGAAGGGAAGGTTCCCGGAACCCGGCAACAGGCTAGAGTCGGACATGTTTCCTGGATCGCCCACGGGTTGGGCCGCTTATCTCCAACACACAAAATCCCGTTCTGGCCACGGACACGCGTCCTGGCCACTCGTCCCCACTCTTGAGTCCCAGGGCGCTCTCGTTTGGCGCTAGCTACGAAGCAGCTTCTCAGCCTGTCTCGGGAAGAGAGCGTCATGACTCGGAATACAAGAGCAGGAACAGGGCGAGCAGGACGAGGCATCCCGTCCAGGCGTACTGGAGGATCCTTCGGCTGGATTGGATGCGCTGCGCGACCAGCAGCGTGATCCCGATCGCCAGCACCGCGAGGCCCATGGCGGCGTGCTGCAAGTAGACGGCATCGACGTGGAAGAGTCGCCCCTCGTGGAAGTGAATCAGGAGGAAACTCCCCCCGCGAGGGTGAGCACCGGGAAGAGAGATAACCCCACGCCCGATGGCGTAGCCACTAGGCCGCTGCGCGCGTGCGCATGCCGGGCGGGGCACTAGCTCGGGCTCGGGCCGGGCAGCTCCTGGTAGTCGCGGTAGTGGCATACGGCCTCGTGCTGCTGCCAGCGGGCGCCGGGGAAGGGATTCTGCTCCGGGACCACCGGCAGCGCGTACTCCACGCCAGCGAGCTGCCAAGCGCCATTCCGCTCGACATAGAGGAGCATCGGCGGCCGGCCGAGATCGAGCTCGGCAGACCACAGACGCGCGGCGCTGGTCAGCAGCGAGGCATTCACGTTGAGGAAGTGGTAACCGTGGCTCTGCTCCATCCCGGTGATCTGGACAAAACCGTCCTCGCGGGCCCGGGCGATGTCGAGGTAGCGGGCGGTCGCTGACCTCACCCGCGCGAGCAGCTCTTCAGTCGCGTCGGCCGCGGCGGGGCCGGGCGCTGAGAACGGCGCCAAACGCGAGGAGCAGCGCCAGGACGACCGGGTGCCGCGTGGGAGGAGCCTCATATTCGCGGATGTTAAACCGGCAGGGGCCAAAAGATAAGATCAATCCAGTACGCGGCAAGTTGGCCCGCATAGGATTGTGGTTGTCGACCTGTCCGGCCAGGTGTAGGCTGCTGGCCACTGAGGAGTAGAAGGAGCAGACACGGTGCCGAAAGCGATCGTCAATCCGCTAC
>JBKPCB010000124.1:0-6982 GCA_046727155.1 Candidatus Methylomirabilota bacterium
GCCCTCTCCCCAAAGGGGAGAGGGAGCATGAGGACCCTCGCCCCCGAAGGGGGAGAGGGCAGGGTGAGGGGGAGTCTCTGACATGACTGAGCGCGCGGTGTACACGGTCAGCGAGCTCACGCGGCTCATCAAGGCCGAGCTCGAGGAGCAGTTCCCCGCCGTCTGGGTGGAGGGCGAGGTCAGCAATCTCCGCACGCCCTCTTCCGGCCACGCCTATTTCACGCTGAAGGACGACGGCGCCCAGCTGCGCTGCGTGCTCTTCCGCGGCCGCGGCCGCCGCGTACTGTTCCAGCCCGAGGACGGCATGCAGGTGCTGGCCTTCGGCGGGCTCGATGTCTACGCCGCGCGCGGCGAATACCAATTCGTCGTCGAGCTGATGGAGCCCAAGGGGCTCGGCGCGCTCCAGCTCGCCTTCGAGCAGCTCAAGCGCAAGCTCGAGGCCGAAGGGCTGTTCGATGCCGCGCGCAAGCGGCCGCTGCCGGCCTACCCGCGCACCATCGGCATCGTCACCTCCCGCACGGGCGCCGCCATCCGGGACATGCTCCACATCATCGGGCGGCGCTTCGGCGGCGTGCGCATCCTCATCGCCGCGGTGCGGGTGCAGGGAGAAGAGGCGCCCGCGGAGATCGTCGAGGCGCTGGCCACCCTGCACCAGGTGCCCGAGCTCGACGTGGTGATCGTGGGACGGGGCGGCGGCTCGATCGAGGACCTCTGGGCCTTCAACGACGAGCGCGTGGCGCGCGCGATCGCCGCCTGCCGCGTGCCGGTGATCTCAGCCGTAGGGCACGAGACCGACTTCACCATCGCCGACTTCGTCGCCGACCTGCGCGCCCCCACGCCCTCGGGCGCCGCGGAGCTGGTGGTGAAGGAGAAGCTCGAGGTCGTCCGGACGCTGGTGGACACCTACGGGCGGCTCCATCAGGCGATGGCCGGCCAGGCGGAGCGGGCCCGCGAGCGCCTCCAGTTCCTGCTCCGCCGCCGGGTGCTGACCAATCCGGAGCGCGCCCTGAGTGAATGGCATCGCCGGCTCGACGATGTCTCCACGCGCCTGGCGCTGGGGGCGCGGGCAAGCCGGCAGCGCGCATCGCACGGCCTCGCGCTGGCCACAAACGCCTTGCGCTCGCTGAATCCCGTCGCTAGGATTGCCACCGGCGCGGCGCTCCTCGTCCAGCTGCGCGGCCGGCTCGCGAGCGCCGCGGCCCATAGTGCCAAGGCCACGCGTCACCGGTTCGAGAGCGCGGTGGGCCAGCTCGAAAGCCTCTCGCCGCTGGCAGTGCTCGGCCGCGGCTACAGCCTGACCCGCCTGGCCTCCGGAATCATCGTGAGGAGCGCGGACCAGGCCCATCCGGGCGACGCCATCGAGGTCCTGCTGCACGAGGGGGCGCTCGGCGCCCGCGTGGAGCAGGTGAAGGAGCGGGATGAGCGACATCAAGTTTGAGCAGGCGCTCGAGCGCCTCGAGCAGATCGTCGATCAGCTCGAGGCGGGCAATCTGCCGCTCGAGGAGTCGCTCAAGGTCTTCGAAGAGGGCGTGGGACTGGCGCGTCACTGCGCCAAGTACCTAGACGAGGCGGAGAAGCGCATCGAGCTGCTGACGAAGGACGAGCAGGGGCTGCTCAAGATCGAGCCGTTCGAGATCGAGGAGGACGGGCAGGGGTGAGCGTCGACGCGCAGGCCTATATGAAGGAGCGCGCCGCCGCCGTCGACGCGGCGCTGGAGCGCTTTCTGCCGCCCGAAGCCCAAGCGCCCGAGACGCTGCACAAGGCCATGCGCTACAGCGTCTTCGCCGGCGGCAAGCGGCTGCGTCCGGTGCTGGTGATCGCTGGCGCGGAGGCCGTGGGGGGCGCGGCGGACGACGTGATGCCCACCGCCTGCGCCATGGAGTTGATCCACACCTACTCGCTGATCCACGACGATCTGCCCGCCATGGACAATGACGACTTCCGCCGCGGCGTCCCGACCAACCACAAGGTCTTCGGCGAAGCCATGGCGATCCTCGCCGGAGACGCCCTGCTGACTTTGGCGTTCCGGCTGGTGGCGGAGAATTTTGTGGGCCGCCCCGCTGGCGCGGACGCCGCGCGCGCGCTGACGGAGGTGCTGGCCGACATCGCGGAGGCGGCGGGCCACGCGGGCATGGTGGGCGGGCAGGTGGCCGACCTCGAGGCCGAGGGCAAGCGGGTGAGCGCCGAAATGCTCGACTATATCCACGCCCACAAGACGGGCGCGCTGATCCGCACCTCGCTCCGCGCCGGCGCCCGGATCTTCGGCGCAGGCGAGCCGCAGCTCGCCGCCCTATCGACGGCCGGCGGCAACCTTGGGCTGGCCTTCCAGATCGTTGACGACATTCTCGACGTCACCTCGAGCTCGGCCGAGCTGGGCAAGACGGCGGGCAAGGATCAGGCCCAGCAGAAGGCCACGTTCCCCGCGGTCCATGGGCTGGACGCCTCGCGCCGGCGCGCCAAGACGCTCATTGAAGAGGCCGAGGCCGCGCTGGCGCCGCTCGGGCCGCGGGCCGAGCCCATTCGCGCCCTGGGGCGCTTCATCCTCGAACGGAAGGCCTGACCATGTCCGAGATCCGCACGGTCCATGCTCGCGAAGTGCTCGACTCCCGCGGCAATCCCACGGTGGAGGTCGAGGTCTGGCTCGAGTCCGGCGCCTTCGGCCGCGCCATCGTGCCCTCGGGCGCCTCGACCGGCAAGCGCGAGGCCGTGGAGCTGCGGGACGAGGACGAGAGCCGCTATCTCGGTAAGGGCGTCCGGCGCGCCGTACAGAACGTAAACGAGGTCATCGCCCCCGAGATGGAAGGGCTCGAGGCCTCCCAGCAGCCGGACGTGGACCGCGCCCTGCTCGAGCTAGACGGCACGCCGAATAAATCGGGGCTCGGCGCCAATGCGATCCTGGGCGTCTCGCTGGCCGCCGCCCGCGCCGCGGCCGACGACTCCGGGCTGCCGCTCTACCAGTACCTCGGTGGGCCCGGCTCGCGCCTGCTCCCCGTGCCGCTCATGAACGTGATCAATGGCGGCGTCCACGCCGACAATGGCCTCGACATCCAGGAGTTCATGATCGCCCCCGCTGGGGCGGGCTCCTTCGGCGAGGCGCTCCGCACGGGCGTGGAGGTCTACCAGGCGCTGAAGAAGCTCCTCAAGGACAAGGGGCTGTCCACCAATGTGGGCGACGAGGGCGGCTTCGCGCCGGCGCTCGGCGGCAACGAGGCCGCGCTGGACTTCCTCGTGCAGGCCATCGAGCGCGCCGGCTACCGACCTGGGGAAGACGTCTGGCTGGCGCTCGACCCGGCCGCGAGCGAGTTCGGCGAGCGCGGGCGCTACCGGCTGCGCGCCGACCGCGTGGAGAAGTCGAGCGACGAGATGGTGCAGATGTACGAGTCCTGGCTGACGCGCTACCCGATCTGCTCCATCGAGGACGGGCTCGCCGAGGACGACTGGGACGGCTGGCAGACGCTCACGCGCCGGCTGGGCGGGCGCATCCAGATCGTGGGCGACGATATTTTCGTCACCAACCCCGCCATTCTCCAGGAGGGCATCCGCAAGGGCATCGCCAACGCCATTCTGGTCAAGCTCAACCAGATCGGCACGCTCACCGAGACGCTCGAGACCGTCGAGCTGGCCAAGCGGGCGGGCTACGGCACCATCATCTCCCACCGCTCGGGCGAGACCGAGGACGCCTTCGTGGCCGATCTGGCCGTCGCGGTCAATGCCGGCCAGATCAAGACCGGCTCGCTGGCGCGGGGCGAGCGCACCGCCAAGTACAACCAGCTCCTGCGCATCGAGGAGGAGCTGGGCGCGGGCGCCGCCTGGCCGGGGCGCGCCGTGTTCCGCGGGAATCCGCAATGAGGGCGCGTGCCGTGCTGCTGACGGGCTTCGGCGTGCTGTCGCTGGCCGTGCTGGCCGTGGGCGGCCAGAGCCTCGGCCGCGTCTGGTCCCTCAAGCAGGAAGTCGACGGCCTCGAGCGCGAGATCGCCATGCTCCGCGCCGAGACGAACCGCCTGATGGCCGTCGTGGACCGCCTGCGCACCGACCCCGAGTACATCGAGCAGGTGGCGCGCGAGGACCTGGGGCTGGTGAAGCCCGGCGAGAAGATCCTCAAGCTGCCGCCGACGCCCAGGAGCCGCTGAGCGCCATGGAGCTCATCCCGTTCCTCTTCTTCCTGGCGCTGTTCTTCAATGTGCGCGCCTCCTTCAAGCTGGCGCTCGACTGGCGGGGCATGGTGGTCACCACGCGATTCGTCCGCGAAGCCTATGCCCGTCGCGCCCTACTGCCGACCGAGGAGCAGCTCGAGCACGAGCCGGCGGCTCCCGTCTTTCTCCATCTGGTCCCGGCCTATCAGGAGCCCGACATCGAGGGCACGCTGCGGGCCCTCGTCAGCTCGCGATATCCCCACGGGCTGCTCCGCGTCGTCGTCATCACCAAGGAGGAGGAGGAGCGGGCGCCGCACCCCGCCATGGGCGCGAGCACGGGCGAGCTCGTGCGCCGCCTGCGCGAGACCCTGCCGCCCTATCAGCAGAAGCGGCTCGCGCATCTGGTCATGCCGGGCCCCGGCCGCAAGGCGCATCAGCTCAATTGGGCGCTGCGCCCCGAGGCGCTTGCCGAAATCCTGGAGGAGACGGTTGACGCCCGCCGCGTCTTCGTGGGCGTGAGCGATGCCGACTCCATCCCCGATCCGGACACCTACCGCTGGATCGCCCAGCGCGAGCTGGGCGGGCAGGGGGCGCTGGCCTACCAGGGCATTCCGCTCTCGCTGGCCAATTACGACCGGCTCGACATCCGCGGCAAGATCTGCGCGATCCAGCAGTCCTCCATCTTCATCCGGGTCTCGATCGCCCGGCTGATCAACGAGGTCAAGCGCATCGCGCTCTTCGGCCGCTTCGCCGTCCGCTTCCCGCGCGCCGGGCGGTGGCTGCGGCCGGCCTTCGAGCTCCTCTTCCGCCGCTCCCAGATCTGCCTCGGCCACAATCAGTTCGTGCGGCTCGACACGCTCGAGTCCCTCGGCGGCTTCCCGACGGTGGGCGCCACCGAGGACTCGACCCTGGGCTATGCCCTCGGCCGGCGCGGCATTCTGATCCAGGCGCTGCCCATGGTCGAGGTCACGGATCTGCCCGAGACCTCCGACAAGGTGATCCGCCAGAACGCGCGCTGGTACCTGGGCGTGCTCGACGACGTGCCCTTTCTCTGGCGCTGGTGGCGCGAGACGCCCTCGGCCTTCAACCTGGCCCAGCTCGTACGCCATGTGGGCAATAAGGTCGTCGAGTGGCCCATCGCGGCCCTCGTGTATCCCGTGACGGGTTGGCTCGGCTGGTACCTGGCCTATCACTACGCGAGCTACAAGAGCCCGCTCTTTTATCTCGCGACGGGCGCGCCGACGCTCTCGCTGCTGCTGACCATCTGGGTGGGCGGCATCATGACCCAGGCGCTGATCGAGGATCTGCGCCCCTATCTGCCGCGTCCCGTGGATCTCCGCCGCAAGAGCCTCAAGGAGAAGTTCCTCGGCACCTTCCGCTGCCAGACCTACTGGCTGTTAGCGACGCGGGGCGCCTGGCGCGTGCTCTGGGCGCTGGCCACCCGCGGTCGCTACGAGCCCGCCAAGACCGACCGCACCCGTTCCCTCTCCCCTATGGGGAGAGGGTCAGGGTGAGGGAACTTTCTCCCTCTCCCTTTCAGGGAGAGGGCAGGGTGAGGGTCGATTGACTTCTCCGCTGTCGCCCCGTATATTCAATTCGTCACCGCGGGGTGGAGCAGCCCGGTAGCTCGTTGGGCTCATAACCCAAAGGTCGTCGGTTCAAATCCGACCCCCGCAACCACCAAGAAGCCCCCGAGATCACGGCGATCTTGGGGGCTTCGTGCTTCCGGCGACTGAGGGTCGGCCGGGGCGACTGTGCGCGGTTCTGTGCGTAGTTCTTGAGAGAGTTCTCACTTCGCACCGTCCGCGCGCAGCGGGAGCACTCGCCGCTCGGCGGGAAGTCCGTCTAGGTACGCGCTGGTCCGCTGCATCGCCTCGCGGAGATCCCGCTCGCTCACAATGTTGTAGCGGTCAAAGATTGAACGGGTCTTGTGCCCGGATACCTGCATCGCCACCCGCTCGGGAACCCCGGCGCGGACCATGTTTCGGACGGCCGACCGTCGGAGGTCGTGAAAGAGCTTGCCGGAGCATCCAGCAGCGGCGCAGGCCGACGCCCACGCCTTCCCGAAGTCGCGTATCGGCTCGCCGTCGCGGTGGAAAATGAGGTCCGCGACCTGGGTCGTACCTCCCGGCTCGGGACGAACCCGAGCCTGCCAGCGCCGAGCCATCAGATCGGCGAGGGAGCCGTCGATCGTCAGGACCCGCCCCTCCTTGTTTTTGGAACGGTCCGGCGTGAGGCGAACCACGCCCCCCTCGCGGTCTACTTCCCTCCACGCAAGCCCCGTGATCTCACGCTTGCGCCAGCCCGTGAGGAAGGCGAACCGGGCGACGTCGCCGAGCGGCCCCGGAAGCGCGGCAATGACGGCCTCGACCTCGCCCTTCTCGAAGAATCCCTGGCGCGTGTTCCGCTCCGGCAGCCGCCGGATTGTCGGCATCGGCCGCTGGTGCTTCTCGAGGAACGGGCGGAGCGCTTGGCCGAGGAGCTGAAGCCCCCGATTGATCGTCGCATTGCTGAGCGTCGGTTTACGAGTCGTGTGGCGGCCCTTGCGTAATTTCCGGAGCGGGACCGGCGCGACCTGGTTCTCCTTCCTGGCGCTGATGTACGCGTCGATCTCCTCGGCCGTCACGTCTAGAGCCCTGAGCGCGCTGAACCACTCGCGGATCGGCACGAGATGCGAGCGCACCGACCCGAGCGACCGGACTCCACGCAACTCGTAGTCCCGAACGAGATTATCGAGCAACTCGTCCACCGCGACCCGCTTGGCCTCCGATCCCGGAACCGTCGTGTATCCGGCATCGGCCGCGTCGAGGCGCTTCACCTCTAAGTCGACGATCTCCTTCGCCTTCTTC
>JBKPCB010000125.1:0-2255 GCA_046727155.1 Candidatus Methylomirabilota bacterium
CTTCATCGTCGCGTCCCAGCCGGTACCCGAGCGCACGAGCTCGACAGTCTCGGCGGGCCCGTAGAGCTGCCACGAGGGTCCCCATACGAACTGGCAGAGGCCGAGCGTGTCCAGCGCCGAGTAGAAGCACTGCGTGGTGAATGCGAAGCGGACCTTGTCGTCGGAGAGATCGCGGAGATCGAGGTCCCCGAATTCCCCGAGCTCGGCGAGGCGCCGGCGGTGCAGGCTGCCGGGCTTGGTCCTGAGCATGGAGTCGTGCTCGGAGGACTGATGGTCGGCTCCGAAGGCGTTCACCGCGTAGATGAGCCCGAGTGAGCGCTTGTGCTGGGGCATGTGGGCGGGCAGTTCCTGGCCCTTGACGGTGACCGTCAGATCGACCGCGGCGGGCCCGAGCGTCTTCGCCGCCCGCAGGCTGCCCTCGGCGAGAAGGTCGCCGACGCCGCGCCGCAGCGCGATCGCCTCGATGGCGCGGAGGACGGACTGCCCGTCTCCGAAGGCCAGGCCGAGCCCCTTGTCGTCGAGCAGGCCTTTGTTCTTCGCCTCCATGGCCCACGCGATGGTGGCGCCGGCCGAGATCGTGTCCATGCCGTACTTGTTGGCATCCGCCGACGCCTTCGCCAGCAGCTTGAGATCGCCCACGCCGCACATCGAGCCGAAGAACGTGAGCGTCTCGTACTCGGGACCGCCATAGATCGGGTCCACGTCGATGCCGGGCTCGTGAACCTCGACCACGCGCTTGCACTTCACGATGCAGGCGTAGCAGGTGTCGCGCTCCTTGAGGATGGTCTTGACCATCGTCGAGCCGTCGATGTCCTTGCACTGCTCGAACGTCCCCTCGGTATAGTTGCGCGTGGGCTGGCCGCCCATCTTGTCCTGGATGGCGAGGACTCCCGCGGTCCCGTACTCCCCGAACCAGCCGATCCCAGGGTTCATCTCCTGCATTTCTTTGAGCCGCTTGACCAGCCCGCGGAACTCCTCGGGCTTGGCGGGCTTCGGCGACTTCGTCCCGCGCACGACCACGGCCTTGAGCCGCTTCGATCCCATCACCGCGCCCATGCCCGTGCGGCCATTGGCGCGGTTCACCATGTTCATGATCGCGGCGAAGCGGACGAGGTTCTCGCCGGCGGGGCCGATTTGGGCGATTTCCACCTTTGGATCGCCTATTTCATCTTTCAGGAGGCGATCGACGTCCCCGGTGACCTTGCCCCAGAGGTGCTTCGCGGGCCGCAGCTCGGCCTGGCCGTCGTGTAGCCAGAGGTAGACGGGCTCGGCCGACCGGCCGGTGAAGACGATGGCGTCGGTGCCGGCGGCCCGCATCTCGGCGGGGAAGAAGCCGCCGCACTGGCTGTCGCCGATGGCGCCGGTGAGCGGCGAGCGCGCGCAGGCGGTCATCCGGCTCTGCCCGGAGATGGCCAGGCCCGTGAGCGGGCTCACCGCCATCACCAGCACGTTGTCGGGGCCGAGGGGATCGGCGCCGGCGGGGATCTGCTTCAGCACCAGATAGGCGGCCAGCGCGCTGCCGCCGGGATATTTCCGGTAGACATCATCGGGCAGCGTCTTCGTCTCGACAGTGCCGCGGCTGAGATCGACGTGATGAACGGTGGCTGTCAATGCCAAGGCTCGTCCCTCCTTTGACGTGAAGCTTACCTCAGCCCGCAACCTTGGGCCGGACTTCGGCGCGCCGTCACTCGCCGCGGAACACGGGCCGCCGCTTCTCGAGCATGGCGCGCCGGCCCTCGCTGGCATCGGCGCTCGTCCGGGCCCGGTTCGCCAGATCGTCGAGATCCTCGTGGTGGATCTCCTCGCGACGCGACACGGCGCGGAGGAGGACCGCCTTCATCCCCTGGAGCGAGAGCGGCGCATTGGCCGCGATGCTTCGCGCGAGGGCGTATGTCGTCTCTTGGACCTGGGACTGCGGCACCACTTGGTGGACCATCCCGATCTCGTAGGCCCGCCGGGCATCGATGGGACGGCCCGTGAAGAGCAGCTCGCGCGTATGGGCCGGGCCCAGGAGCTCGACGAGCTTCTGGCCGAGCGGGAAGGGAACGACGAGCCCGATGCGCGCCAGCGGCATCCCAAGGCGCGCCCCCTCCGCGGCCACGCGGAGGTCACAGTGCAGGGCCAGCTCGCAGCCGCCGGCGAGCGCGTCGCCGTGCACCATGGCGATGGTGGGATGCCGGGAGCGCTCCACGCGCTGGAGCACGCGGACCACCCCGCGCTCGGGATCCGCCGCTTCGCCCTGGCGCTGCTCCATC
>JBKPCB010000126.1:0-5637 GCA_046727155.1 Candidatus Methylomirabilota bacterium
TCCACCGCAACACCCTGCTCGCGCGCCTGGCCGGGTGGGGCATTCGCCGCGTAGACCGCACCGGTCCCGCCCAGCAGGCCGGCGGGGCGGCCACGTAGGCCCTGGCATTCGTGGGATCGGAGGGGAAAACAGGATGCGCGCTCGCCTGATTCGTGCCGCGGGATCCATGCTGACCGCGCTCCTGCTCACCGGGTGTGCCGACGAAATGGTGCGGTTCCGCTCGTTCAGGGATCCCCAGATCGAGCGTCTGCCGAATGCCCAGCCGGTCACGGTCTTCCGGTTCGCCGATGTTCGTGGCGAGGAGGGTGATCACGCCAATCCGCTGCTGGTCGGCGCGGTGTACAACGGGGTCGGCATGAAGACCGCCAAGGTGATGACGCCCACGCCGTGGCCCGAGTCGCTCGTCGAGCAGTTGGTCGCGGGCTTCGCCCAGCGGGGCGTCCAGACGGTGGCCGTGAAGGATCGTGTGTACGCTCCGGGCGTGGCGATCTCCACCCCGCTGGCGCTGGGCGGCGAGATCCACAACTTCTCCACGGAAGGCCGCTGGCGCGACGAGTGGGCCCACGTCAGCGGGATCATTCGTCTCTACGACCGGCAGGGGACGCTGCAAGTCGAGAAGCCCATCAACATCCGAGTGCGCGCGGTCGAGGCGCAGTCTCTCGAGGCCATTCTGAACTCGGCCGTGAACCAGTTTGTCCGCGCCGCCGTCACGGATCCAGGCGTGACGCAGCGTCTTGTCGCGCCCCGCTAGCTCATTCGGAGGAGCCGCCGGCGGCGAGCAGCCCCCGGACCGCCTGGCGCAGCGCCTCTACCGTGAACGGCTTAGCCAGCAGCGGCAGCCGCGCCTCGCGAAGGAAGGCTTCGTACCTCTCGTCCGCACCGTGGTAGCCCGAGACGAAGAGCACGGCGGGATGCGGCGCGGGACGATTCCGGATCGTCTCGTAGACCGCCCGACCGTGAACGTCGGGCATGTGCAGATCGCAGACGATCAGCTCGTAGACGCCGGCCGCCAGTCGCTCGAGCGCTGCGCGCCCGCTGTGAACAGTCTCCACGTCATGACCGTCCGCGCGGAGAACAATCTCCACGAGCTCGGCGACATCCGGCTCGTCGTCCACCACGAGGATTCGCGACACGGCACACAGCCTAGCAGGGGCGCCGGTCATCGTCTTCATCCATCTGTCCTTACTGCGTAACGCGGGCCGCATTTTGACGCGTGACATCCGGCGGCGTGCGGCAGACGCAAGAGACGCGGGCGTGCGACGTGTTGCCGTGCTCGATCTGTTCCGGCGCGCTGTGCGGATCGCAATCGCGCTCGCCGCGGCAGCTCACGCCGTGGGCTGCGCTGCCGCGGATGCCCCGCTCACTCTCGCGTTCACCCCGTCGCGGGACCCTACCGCGCTCCAGGAAGCGGGCAACGCGTTCGCCAAAACGCTCACGCGCCTCTCGGGCGTGCCGATCCGCGCTCAGGTCGCGTCCGACTACGCCGGCGTGGTCGAGGCGCTGCGAAGCCGGCGCGTCGATCTCGCCTTCGTTCATCCGGTGGGCTACGTGCTCGCCAATCGCGAGGCGGGCTGTGTGATCCTCGTGCGGGATATCTGGCAGGGCAAGACGGCATACACGGCGCGCTTCTACGTGCGGAAGGACAGCGGGATCCGGCGTCTCGAGGATCTGCGCGGTAGGACGGTGGCATTCGTGGATCCGGCCTCGAGCTCGGGCTATATCTATCCGATGGTGCTGCTGATGAAGCAGGGACTGATTCGCGACCGGGACCCGAAGACGTTCTTCAAGGACGCCCTGTTCGCCGGCACCCACGAGGCCGCGCTGCAGGCGGTGCTCCACGGCCGGGTGGCGGCGGCCGCCTCCTTCGACAAGGCGCCGGAGATCCATCTCAAGGATCCGGCGCTCGTTGCCCAGCTCTCGTTCATCGGCGAGACGCCGCCCATTCCCGAAGCCGGCATCTGCGCCCGCCCCGGCCTCCCCGCCGAGACCCTGGCCAAGGTGAAGCATGCGCTGCTGGCGATCAAAGGCCCGGAGCACGCGGCCCTGCTCAAGCAGATTTACGACATCGACGGCTTCATCGAGGCGTCCGACGGCGACTACCAGCCGGTGCGCGATGCGATCGCGCTGATGGGAATGAAGACCTCCAGATGACGGAGGGGAGAGGCGCGGGACAACGGCTCGAAGCGACGACCGCTACTTACGATTCACGCACTTGATGAGGCGCCATCCGTTGAAGAGGTTGACCTTGGACGAGCTCTCCGCGGTGAGACCCACCTGCTTGAGGAGCGGCTCGAGTGCCAGGTTGGACTTCCAGCCAAGGCGGGTGCACACGGGTGCGACCATGTCTTCCAGCCAGCCAAACACTTTTCGGTGACTGCGGAAGTGGTTCAGCAGGACGATGGCACCGCCGGGCTTGACCACCCGGCGCATCTCGCGCAGCACGCCAACGGGATCCGGAACGGCGCTGATTGTGTAGGTGGCGACGGCGGCGTCGAACTCGCTGTCGCCGAAGTCCATCACCGTGGCATCCATGGCCTTGAGCGTCACGTTGCCGAGCCCGGACTCCACCACCTTCTCCTGCGCCTTCTCGAGCATCTCCTCCGACAGATCGATGCCGGTGATCCGGCAGTGCAGGGGATAGAGGGGGAGGTTGAGGCCGGTGCCGATGCCCACTTCGAGAATCTGCTGGCCCGCGCGAATGTCGAGCAACCGGATGGCGGCCTCGCGCCCGGGATGGAAGATCCAGTCGAAGACAAAATCGTAGGCGGGAGCGTACAGCTTGTAGGCCCGCTTGACCTGCCTCTTCTCCAGCGCTGCGTCCAACGCGAGTCTCCTCTAGGACTTCCGGCCGGTGAAGCTCTGGCCCAGCGGCTTGAGTTTTAACACAGCCGCCCGAGGCTTGCCAAGGGCTTTCTGACTCCGCGATCCTAAAGGAGAAACCTGATCAGCATGGTGGCCAGGCCCAGGTAGATGCTCACGCCGACCACGTCCTGAAAGGCCGTTTCGAACGGTCCGGCTGTCAGAGCGGGATCGAAGCCGAGTCGTTTGGAGAGCATCGGGAAGCCCGTCCCGGCGATCGCCGACAGATTGATCGAGATGAGCATCGACAGTCCCACCACGACCCCGAAGGTCATGGTGCCATGCGCGAGAGAGCCCACAATCCCGACCACTGTCCCGCAGATCAACCCGAGCTGCAGCGTGGTTCGCAGCTGCTGCACGACCGCTTGCCGCCACTGGCCCAGATGCATGTGGCCCGTGGCCAGTCCCCGCACCACGATGGTCGCCGACTGCAGGCCGGTGTTGCCCGAGATCGCCTGGATGACCGGCATGAACGACACGAGCAGAATGACCTGGCTGAGCGTCTTGCTGAACCTCGCGATGATCAGGCCGCCGAGCAACTGGATGCAGATGGTGATCATGAGCCATGGAAGGCGAAGAAGCACGCGGCGGCTGGTGCTGAGGCGCTCGAGCTCCCCGGCGCCGGATCCGACCATGGCCGTCACGTCTTCCTCATGCTCTTCCTGGATCACGTCGATGACGTCGTCTACCGTGATGACGCCAAGCAGCCGGTGGTCGTTGTCCACTACGGGCACCGCGATCAGGTTGTATTTGGCCACGAGCTGGGCCACCTCTTCCTGGTCGGTGTCGGGCCTGACGCTGATCGCCTCTTCCTCGCGGAGGAGACCCACCGGCGTGGCCGGATCGGCAGTGATGAGCCGGCGCCACGGCAGGCTTCCCACCAGGTGCTCGTGGTCGTCGACTACATAGAGCGTTTGGGCGGTCTCGGCCACGGGGGACTTCCGCACCTGCTCGATGGCCTGGGCCACCGAGAGGTTCTCGTGGACGGAGAGCACGTCCGGCGACATGATGCGGCCGGCCGTCTTTTCACTATGCTCGAGGAGCTCCTGGACCCCCTCGGACTTCTCCTCCTTCATGAGGTCCAGCACCTGCTCGGTCTGCTCGGCCGGCAGCTCTTCGAGCACCTGAGCGGCGTCGTCCGTCGGGAGCCGCTCGAGCATGCCCGAGATCTCCGCCGGGTCCAGGGCCTGCGCGAGCTGGGAGAGCGTCGGATCGTCGAGCTCGGCGAGCACCTCGCCCGCCTGGTCGCGGGTCAGCAGGCGGAAGACCGTGACCTGGTCCGCCACCGAGAGATCGCGCAGGACGGCCGCAATGTCGGCCGAGTGCGCCTCCTCGAGGACCTGGGCAAGCCGCTCCCGACGCCCTGAATCAACCAGGTCGCGGACCGTCTCGCTCAGCCTTTCCGTGTTTTCCATTTAGGGAGACTTCGTCTCGGCCCTCGGGGCCGGGGCCGGGGCCGGGCGCTGGGACTCGGTGGTCTTGATCTGGGCCACCTGGCGCTCGAGCTGGCGCAGCCGGTAGCGGAGCTTCCACTCCCGCGCGAAGCCGGAGCTCGAGGCGAAGACGATGCCGATGAATGCCGACAGGAGAATCACCAGAGCCAGCGGCATGCCCTCGACGCGCCACACGAGAAACCGGACCACGACCGGGTCGAGATTCTGGATCGCAAAGAGCGCCGCCGCGGCGCCCACCAAGGCCATGAACACATAGACGAAGACCATCACGGTTTCCTCCTTATCCCTTGCCGTTCTGGCTCAGCGCCCGCAGGAAGCGCTCCATGATGCGCTCCTCGCAGGCGCCGACCGCCGGCGTACCGCCGAGCAGGGTCGGCAGCGGCAGCACGGCTTTGGCCATGGTGCGGTGCCCGCCGGCCGAGCCCAGGTCTCCGAAGGCCGCGCGCGTCACCTCGCCCGCGCTCCGGACATAGCCCACGTTGCGTACCGAGATGTGGACTGTGTCGCCCACGACGCCCGAGACCACCGACCACTCGACCCCTTCGGCCCGGAGGCCGAAATCCGCGAACTGGGGAATCAGGTCCGCCGTCGCCACCGTGCCCAGGTGCGAGAAGAAGACACCGCCCCGCACCTGCCGCCGCGTCAGGCCCTGGGCGAGCACGTCCAGCGCCGCGGTGGAGAGCTCGGGGCGCTCGATCTTCCGCAGCGCATTGTGGTTGGCGAGCAGGTAGAGGAACGAGAAGGCGTCGAGATCGGCCTTGGTGCCGCCGCGCTCCAGGCCGAGCGTGTCGGACTTGATCCCGTAGAGCAGCGCGGTGGCCAACCGATGGGTGAACTTCACGTCGGCCGCCCGCAGGTACTCGACGAGGATCGTCGAGGTCGCGCCGTAGGAAGGCCGCACGTCCTTGATGTGGGCGCGGACCGGCCGCTCCACCGGGTGGTGGTCGATCACCAGATCCACTTCGTCGAAGTGCTCCTCGAGGAACGAGGGTTGCACGTCCACCATGGCGACCCGGTCGAATTCGTGGATTCGCCGGGCACTGATCTCCTCGACGTCGATCTCGAGGATCTTGCACATGGCGAGGTTCTCGGGGCGGGTGATGGTGCCGAACGTGCAAATCGGGGCCGAGCTGCGTGTGCGACCGAGCAGAGTCCGGAGGGCCAGCGCCGAAGCGATGGCGTCCGGGTCGGGATCGTCCTGCATGAGGATCAAGACGCGGTCTGCCCCCTCGAAGTGGGCACGAACGCGCTCGGCGCGGGCCCGCTGGCAGGCGCGGTCCACTGCCGGCTGGATCACCCGCTCGCCGAACACGGAGAGCGGTAC
>JBKPCB010000127.1:0-37011 GCA_046727155.1 Candidatus Methylomirabilota bacterium
CACTATGCCGGCATCTCCATGGGCGGCATGATCGGCCAGACCTTCGCGCTCAAGTACCCCGCTGTGGTCCAGAGCCTCGTGCTCTGCGATACGACGAGCCGCTATCCCGCGGATGCCGCGCCCGTCTGGCAGGAGCGCATCCGGACGGTGGAGACCAAGGGGATGAGCGGCATCGTGGAGGGGATGCTCGAGCGCTGGTTCACGGCGCCCTTCCGCAAGCGCCGCCCGGAGCTCATGGACCGCATCCGCGCCATGCTGCGCGCCACAAACCCGCAGGGCTACATCGGCTGCTGCCACGCGCTCCCGAAGATCAATGTGACCGGTCGCCTCAAGGAGGTGCATGGTCCGGCGCTGATCATCGTCGGCGAGGAGGACCCGGGCACGCCCGTGGAGATGGCGCGGGAGATCCACCGGGCGCTGCCGGCGGCCGAGCTCGTTGTCCTGCGCTCCGCCTCGCACCTGTCCAATCTCGAGCAGCCGGGCGAGTTCAACCGGACCCTGCTGGGCTTCCTCGACAAGGTCACGGGCCGCAGCGCGCTGTAAGAGGCAAGCTCCTCCCGATGGCGTTGGAGCAGTCAGGGACGGCATGGATCCGGCCGCTGCGCCTCTGGTGCGGGCTGATCCTCTTCACCTATCTCGTCACACACTTCAGCAATCACGCTCTCGGGTTGATCTCGCTGGGCGCCATGGAGGCGGGGCGTCTCTGGTTCCTCGCGCTCTGGCGCAATCCCGTGGGGGAGACGGCTCTTTTCGGCGCGCTGCTCGCGCACTGGCTGCTCGGGCTCTGGCTCATCTACCGCCGGCGGACGCTCCGCATGCCCGCCTGGGAGGCGACGCAAATCGTGCTGGGGCTGTCCGTGCCGCCGCTTCTCGCGTACCACTTCGCCGGCACGCGGCTGGCCAATGCCATGTTCGGGACCGAGGATCTCTATACACGGGTCGTCCTCAGCCTGTGGGTGCTCGACCCCTGGGCCGGCTTTCGCCAGTCCGTACTGCTCGCGGTCGCTTGGGCCCACGGCTGCGTCGGGCTGCACTTCTGGCTGCGGCTCCGGCCTGGGTATCGGCGCGTGTTCCCGTTCCTCCTGAGCGGTTTCGTGCTCCTGCCGGTGCTTGCCCTTCTGGGTTTCGCCGAGGCCGGCCGCGAGGCGGCGGCGCTGGCGCGCGAGCCCGGCTTCGCCCAGCGGCTCATGGTCCAAACCCACAACCCCTCGCCGGCCCAGCGGGCGACGCTCGCGCAGATCCGCGAGGGGCTCTCGGCCACGGTGTGGACACTGCTCGCCGCGACACTGCTGGGCCGCGCGGTGCGCGAGCGTCTCTCGCGGCGGCGGGGAATAATCCGCCTGTCGTATCCCGACGGCCGTATCGTCGCCGTGCCCGTCGGGTGGACCGTGCTCGAGGCGAGCCGCTCGGCCGGCATCCCCCACGCCTCGGTTTGCGGCGGGCGCGGACGCTGCTCGACCTGTCGCATCCGCGTGGCCGGAGACCCGGCGCTGCTGCCACTGCCGAGTCCGCAGGAGCTGCGGGTGCTCCAGCGCGTGGGAGCGGCTCCAAATGTGCGCCTGGCCTGCCAGCTCCACCCGAGCCGCGATCTGGCGGTCATACCCCTCTTCCAGCCGACCGTGAGCGCCGCGAAACTGCCGGCTGGCGCGCGCGACGGGCAAGAGCGGGAGATCGCGGTGCTCTTCGCCGACCTGCGCGGCTTCACGCGCCTCGCCGAGCGCAAGCTGCCGTATGACGTGGTCTTCATCCTCAACCGCTACTTCGAGGCCGTCGGCGGCGCCATCGCTGATGCCGGCGGCATCGCGAATCAGTACACCGGCGACGGGGTGATGGCGCTCTTCGGCGTCGAGACAGGGCCGGAGACGGCGTGTCGGCAGGCGCTCCTGGCGTCGGTCGAAATGGTCGCCCGCGTGCAGAAGCTCAGCAGGGCGCTCGGGACCGAGCTAGAGGCACCATTCCGGCTGGGCATCGGTATCCATACGGGGCCGGCCGTCGTGGGCGAGATGGGCTACGGCGAGACTCGATATCTGACGGCCGTGGGTGACACCGTGCACGTTGCGAGCCGACTGGAAGGGCTGACGAAGGAGTACGACTGCGAGCTCGTGGCTTCCGAGGACGTGATGGCTCGGGCGGGTTTGGCCGAGACCGACTGCCCGCGTTACAATCTGACGGTGCGAAATCGGGAGGCGCCGCTGCGGATCGTGGTCGTCGCGGACGCCGAGCGGCTCGCCAGACGGATCCGTCCCGAAGAGCGGCGCGCCGAGAGGCCGTTGTGAGCCGCTACTCTGCGCTGCTGCTTGCCGCCCTTGCGTGCGGGGCGTGGCTTGTAGCCGGTGCGCCGGTTCCGGTCTCGGGGCAGCCTGGCCAGCCCTCTCAGGATTCCGGCAAGGAGGGAGGTCACTCGATGGCGGACATGCACGCGCCGGTGCCACCCGGGTATCGCGACGTGAAGGCGCCCAAGGGGCTTTGGGCGAATCAGGCGTTGATCAGCCGCGGGCGGCGGATCCACGATGCGAAGTGTGCGGTATGCCACGGCGCCGACGGCTCGGGCAATGGGCCGGCGGCCGCGGGCATGATGCCAAAGCCTCCGTCGCTCCGGGACAACAAGATGGTCTCTGACATGAGCCCGAGCTACTGGTTCTGGCGGGTGAGCGAAGGCGGCGCGGTCGAGCCGTATAAGTCCATGGACTCGGCGATGCCGGCGTGGAAGGGTGATCTCTCGGTCGCGGACCGCTGGGCTGTGATCGCCTACCAGCACACTTTCTCGGGGCACCGCGGCCCGCACGACCCCTCGCAGCATCCCGAACTGCGCCGCTAGTAGTCTTTCGGATCCAGCCAGTCCCGCAGGCCGTCGCCCGCCAGATTGAACGAAAGCGTGAGTGAGAAGATCGCGAGTCCTGGCCACCAGGCCATCCACGGCGCCGACTCGAGGAACTGTTGCGCCGCGTTCAGCATGGTGCCCCAGCTCGGCTGCGGGGGCTGCACGCCGAGCCCGAGAAACGAGAGAATCGCCTCGGCGATGATGGCGGTCGGCACGGACACGGTGGCCTGAACGAGCAGGGCGCTGGTGATATTGGGCAGGATGTGTCGCGTCATCACGCGCAGATCGTTGGCGCCGAGCGCGCGGGCGCCTTGAACGAATTCCAGCTCGCGCGTGGCGAGCACGAGCCCCCGGGTGAGGCGGATATAGGTCGGCGTAGCGCCCACGCCGATCGCCACCGTCGCATTGGTGAGTGACGGGCCCAGGATCGTGACGAGCCCGATCGCCAGGATGAGAAAGGGAAAGGACAGCCAGGCGTCGGTGAGCCGCATGAGCAGCTGGTCGAAGGCGCCCCGGTAGTAGCCGGCCATCAGGCCGGCGGGAACGCCGACCGCCATGGCGAGCAGGATGGAGAACACGCCCGCCTGCATGGAGATGCGCGTGCCCCACACGACGCGCGAGAGCATGTCGCGACCGAGGTCGTCGGTCCCAAGCGGATGCGCCCACGTCGCGGGCTTGCGGATCTGGCTCCAATCGGTGCGGAGCGGGTCGTCCGGCGCGATCCACGGTGCGCTCAGCGCTAGAAAGAGGTAGAACACCACGACCGCGGCGCCGATCAGCGCGGGTGGCCGCCGTGCCGCGCGCCGCCACGCGCGCTGAAGCGATCCCGCCTCGATCTCGCGGCCGACGACGGAAGCTGGCGCCGCAACCGCGCCGCCGTCACCGGCCATCGGCCGCTCCGTGAACCCGGATGCGTGGATCGAGCAGCGTGTAGGACATATCCACGAGCAGGTTGATCAAGACGTAGGACGACGCGGTGATCAGGACGACGCCCTGGACCAGCGGGTAGTCCCGCGTGAACACGGCCTCGACGATCAACCGCCCGAAGCCCGGCACCACGAAGATCTGCTCCGTGACGACGGCGCCCCCCATGAGGGCGCCGGTCTGCAGTCCCAGGATTGTGACCACCGGGATGAGGCCGTTGCGAATGGCGTGACGGAAGACGACGGCACGGCCCGCCAGGCCCTTGCTGTACGCGGTGCGGATGTAATCCGCGCTCAGCACCTCGATCATGCTGTTGCGCGTCTGCCGCATGAGCACCGCCGCCAGCGTAACTCCCAGCACGAAAGCCGGCATGATCATGCGCTGCAAGTTGGCGACCGGCTCCTGGAAGAAGGGAACGAAACCGGAGGCGGGAAGCCACCCGAGCCGCACCGAGAGCAGGAGGATCAGCATGATGCCGAGCCAGAAGCTCGGCACCGACAACCCGCACAGCGACAGCCCGTTGGCGACGTAATCCCACAAGGTATTGCGGCGGACGGCGGACAGGACGCCGACGGGGATCGCGATCGTCAGAGCGATCAGGACGGCGAACCACGCGAGCTCGACGGTGATCGGCAGCTTGCGCGCGACTGTTTTCACCACCGACTCGCGCGTCCGGATGGATTCGCCGAGATCCCCTTGCAGCGCCAAGCCGACCCAGCGGAGGTATTGGACTGGGATCGGGTCGTTGAGCCCGTACTTTGCGCGGATCTCGGCAAGGCCCGCTTCGTCGGCGTCGGTGCCCGCCATGACGCGGGCGGGATCACCCGGAATCAGCCGGACGCCCGTGAAGACGATGAGGCTGATGAGAACGAGCGTGACGGCCGAGATGGCCAGGCGCTGGATCAGGTAATCGAGCACGGTGCGTCAGGAGGCCGGCGTCGCGCGACGCCGGCCCTCCCCGTCAGCTACTGCCAGGATGTGCCCTTGATCCGGATGAGGCCGTCGGGCACGCCCTTGTAGCCTTTCAGGTTCTTCGGATACGCCACGATGTAGTTCGCATGGTAAATGTAGATGATGTTGCGCCGGGCGAAGGCGAACTTGTCGACCGCTTGGCGGTACAGTCCGGCGCGCTGGCCCAGGTCGGTCACCTCGCGGGCCTTGTTCAGCAGCGCGTCGATGGCCTCATCGCAGACTTGAGTCGTGTTGAGGCTGCTGCCGCAGGTCTGGAACTGATGGATATTGGCATCGGGGTCCACCCGCCCGCTCCAGCCGATGAGGAAGGCCTGGAGCTTGCCGGCATCGTCGTCCTTGAGCGAGGAAGCGAACTCGCTGGGCCGGAGCGAGATATTGAAGCCGGCCTCCTTGGCCATGCCCTGGATCACTTCGCCAACCCGGCGCTGCTGCGGATTGTTCACGATCGTCAATTCGAAGCTGTAGCCGCCGGCCAGCCCCGCTTCAGCAAGAAGCTTTTTCGCTTTCGCCACGTCTCGCGTCGGGCACTTGCGGCTCTTGTCGTAGAACGGACTCACGGGTGAGATGGGCGTGCAGCCGGCAGTGTACTGTCCGTCCCAGGCGACCTGGTTCAACGCCGCGCGGTCGATGCTCAAGTCGAGCGCCTCGCGCACGCGCGGATCATTGGCCAGCGGCGTGCCCAGGTCACCGGCCGGCTGGGGCGGCTTGCCGATCTTATTTCGGATGTTGATGGTGATGCCGTCATATCCGATGCCGGTCACGCTTGACACCTCGAATCGTCCCTCTTTTCGGAGGCTGACGGCATCCGGGGGCGCCACGCGATGCGCCACGTCGATGTCCCCGGAGCGCAGGTTGGCGAGCCGCACGTTGTCGTCGGGGATGATGCGGAAGATCAGCCGGTCGAACTTCGCCTGGCTCGGATCGAAGTAATGCGTGGACTTCTCCAGCACGATGCGATCCTGAGGCACGCGCTCCACGAAAGTCCAGGGCCCCACGCACACGGGCGCCGTGCCGAACTTGTCACCGAGCTTGTTGGCGGCGGCCGGCGAGACAGGCATGCCGGCGCGATCGGCCAGGATTGCCACGAGCGGAGAGAAGGGTGCCTTGAGCTTGAGCCGAACGGTCAGGGGATCCACGGCTTCGATCGTGTTGACCGACTCGAGCTCGCTTCGGCGGTTGGAGCCCTTCATGTTGAGGTGGCGGTCAAGTGAGTACCGCACCGCTTCGGCATTCATCGGCGTCCCGTCGTTGAATTTCACGCCCGGTCGGAGCTTGATCGTCACCGTCCTGCCGCCGTCGGAAAACGCCGGTAGGTCGGCCGCCAGCTGGGGAAAGATGCGCAGGTTCTCGTCGATCTCGTAGAGCTTCTCGCACATCTGGGAATAGATGATGCGCCCGACGTACGTCCGGGACAGCGTCGGATCGAGGATGTCCGGGTCCTCGTTGAGGGCCACCACGAGCGTCTTCTTCTGGGCGTGGGCGGATCCTAGCGGCAGCATCACAGCGACAAGCACTGCCACCGCCACCCACAGCGCTTTGCGCATCCTATCCATGTCCGTGTCCTCCCCGATGAGTGTTCAGTACTTGACGCGGCCGAAGAGCCGGAGCCCGTCCGGCCCGTATTGTTGCGCGATCTGCTGGGTATGAGCCACGACCACGCCGTAAATCCGCCGCAGCTCCGCGACCGGATCGGCGTGGTCGTCCACTCTCAGGTTGTGGTACATCCGCGGCTCGTCGCTGGCCACCAGCAGGGCGGCCGACTGCCTGCCGCGCTTGTCCCCGCCGGCGGCTTGCCCCGCCTCGAGGGCCACGAGCAGCCGCTCCGAGAGCTCGCGCTTTTCCTCGCCGGCCAGCGTGAAGGCCTCCGCCATGACGCGGATCACCTCGGGGCCGGTGAGCATATTCCCCGCGACGGTGAAGCCCGATCCGCGTTCGTGGCCGCACCAGGGGACGCAGTCGGCGCCGGTGTGACCGAAGGTGTCCTTCGCGTCGACCCCGTGCACCTGGCGTAGCGCCCGATCCTGGTCCTCCTCGAGCAGGGCCCTGAGCGCCTCGCCGATCCCGAGGCCGCCGTCCAGGGCGAGGAGCCCGCGCCGCCCGAGGTCGGTGTTGATGCGGGCCTGGGTGGCGATGGCGCCGCGGCGGGAGACGAAGGGCGCGAGGCTACCGACATTGGGCCGCGCCGTGGAGACGGCCACGCCGAAATCGCCCGTGTGCGGGTCGCGCGCCACGATGGAGAAGGTGTGCAGCTCGATCATTGACCGGCGGCCCTAGATCATACATGAGGAGGCGGCGCCGCGACCGACATAGTATGCTCAACCGCCACGGGAGGGACCATGAGCGAGCAGCCGAGCCAATTACCGAGTCAAGCCAAAGGCCGGCAGAGCGAGCTGGCGAACCTGCTCGGCGTCATCGAGCGGGCCGGCGCTCTGGCCCTGTCGGAAGAGCCCTCACGCTTCGCCGCCGCGCTCGACGAAGCGGCGGCAGAGGCGGCCAGCGAGGCGAAGCGATGAGCGCTCCGGGGTGGACGCTCGAATCGCTCGCCGACGCCATCCGGAAGAAGTCGATCTCTCCGGTGGAGGCGGCACAGGAGTGCCTCGCACGGATCGCGCGCTTCGACGCCCGGCTCCGGGCGTTCATCACCCTGGATGCCGAGGGCGTGCTGCGGGTGGCCAAGGAATGCGAAGCGGAGGCGGCGGCCGGGCGCTGGCGCGGCCCGCTGCACGGCGTGCCGCTGGCCTACAAGGATCTCTGCCACATCCAGGGCCTGCCAACGTCGTGCGGGACGAAGTCGCCGGAGTACTTCTTCGCCGAGCACGACTGCACCGCCGTCGCGCGGCTGAGCGCCGCCGGGGCGATCACGCTCGGCAAGCTCAACATGACGGAGCTGGCGATGGGGCCCTTCGGCGACAATGTCCACCACGGCCATGCCCAGAATCCGTGGCGCGCCGGTCATGTGACCGGCGGTTCGTCCAGCGGCTCAGCCGTGGCCGTGGCCGCCGGCTTGGCGATGGGGGCGCTCGGCAGCGACACCGGCGGCTCGATCCGGCTTCCGGCCGCCTGCTGCGGCATCGTCGGGCTCAAGCCGACGTACGGGCGCGTGAGCCGGGCCGGCGTGATGCCGTTGTCCTGGTCCAACGATCACGTGGGACCCATGGCCCGCACCGTGCGCGATGCCGCGCTCATGCTTCAGGCAATCGCGGGGCACGATCCGCGCGACGCGACGTCGAGCCGTCGCGGCGTCCCCGACTATCTGGCTGGCATCGAGGCCGGCCTGGCCGGGCTCCGCGTCGTGGTGCCCGAGAACTTTTTCTTCCGCGGCCTCCATCCCGAGATGGAGGCGGGCGTGCGCGAGGCCGTGCGGGCGATGGAGAAACTGGGCGCGCGGGTCGTGGAGCTGACGGTCCCGGACCCACAGGCGATGAACGACGTCGCCACCATCGTCTCACGCTGTGAAGGCGCGGCGGCGCATGCGCGGCTCGCGCGCGAGCATCCCGAGCAGATCCAGCCCGTGGTGCGGGCCCGCCTCGAACTGGGCTTCCGCATCTCCGCCTACGACTACCTGCAGGCGCTCCGACTACGCGCGCGGCTCACGCGCGCCTTCCTGCGGGAGGTTTTCGCGGACGCCGACGTGCTCGTGGCGCCCGTCATTCCCGAGCCGGCCCCGCCGCTCGCCCACGCCGTTGACGGAACGGTGGAAGAGCTCACGGAGCGGCAGGGACGCTTCGCCCGTCTGACGCGCTCGTTCAATGGGCTGGGGCTGCCGGTGCTGGCGCTGCCATGCGGCGTCTCTGAGAAGGGGCTCCCGCTGGCCCTTCAGATCGCCGGGCGCCCCTTCGACGAGGCCACGGTGCTGCGCGTCGGGCGCGCGTACGAGCGGGCGGCCGGCTGGTCTTCGGGCCGTCCGTCCGTCGAGTAGAGTTCGCTAGCGCGATTGGAAGAAATGCAGGCGATAGAGTCCGGCGGTGACGTCGGCCGCCGCTCCGCGCCGGTCCAGCCCCTCTGAGCCGAGGAGATCGCGTCCTGCCGCCTCCGCCGCCTCAGGCCCGATCGCCTCGAGCAGCAGGATCCAGCGCGCCAGCTCGTCGGGGCGGTCCTGCAGCTTCCCCTCCGTCGTCTTGGGCGTCTTGACCAGGGTCGCCTCGACGTCCGCCTCACAGAGGTGCGCGCCGACGAGCCGTCGGCGCTCCATCGCCTCGGGCAGCGCGGTGCCGGTGAGCCAGGCGCGCAGCTCGTCCGCTCTTCCCGCCGCGGGGCCAAACTCCAGCGTGGCGACGGCGCCGCCGATGCCGTCGCCGAGCGTTGCCGTGACCCGGCACGCGGTGCGCTTGGTGTTCCGGTAGCTGGGCAGAACCTTCCGGGTCCACGGCGTGGGGTCGTTGAGCCGCGCCACATAGGCCGGGCTGCTCAGCGTGGCCACCGACTCGGTTTCATAGAAGTAGAAGTATGCGGCGGGGCCGCGCATGACCTCGTAGCGGCGGAACCGCAGGAAGCCGGGCACCGCGAGGCGCTCGGGGACGTGCTCGCGGATATGCCAGTGGTCGAACTCTTCCCGACCTTCCGGGATGACATCGTGCCAGAACGCAAGGACAGCGCGGCCGAGCATCGCCATGCTGGCGACCCTACCGGGAGGCCCGCCGCCGAGTCAAGAGGGCGAGAGGCGCGGAGGGTTGGGATAGACTAGGCGCATGGCGCTGCTCCGCCGGTGGCTCGGCACCTTTCGCCTCGCCTATCTGCCGATTCTCGTAACCTACTTCGCCTACGGCGCCAGCGGCGTCACCGGCATCGCACTGCTCTTCTTCCAGAAGGATGCACTCGGCATCACGCCCGCCGAGGCGGCCGGCATCGCCTTCTGGGCGGCGCTGCCCTGGAGCACCAAGATGATCGTAGGCGTCGCCTCCGACGTGCATCCAATCTTCGGCAGCCGTCGGGGGTCGTATCTGATCCTGGGCGCCCTCTGCTCCCTCGTGGGCTATGCGTGCCTGGCCACGATGGTGACGGGCAAGGGCGGCTTTCTCGCCGCGATCGTCGTTATCGCCGTGGGCTTCATGGTCCAGGATGTCGTGGCCGATGCCCTCAGCGTGGAGGTCGCCAATACCGACGAAGAGATCGCCCAGGTCCAGACCCTCGGGCGCATCGCTCTGCTCGTGGGCAGCATCAGCGCCGGCGGCTACCTGAGCGGTTGGCTGGCGGGCGCCGTCGGCCAGCGCGGCGTGTTCGCCGCCGCGATGATTCTGCCCGCCCTGGTCATCGCCGGAGCTTTCTTCATCCAGCCCGGCGCCCGCGGCCTCGCCGGCGCGGCGGCCGCCATTCACATCGAAGATCCCACCGGGCCCCTGGGCGGGGGCAAGGCGCGCCTCGTCCTGTTGGTGGGCCTGGGTTATGCTGCGCTGAGCGTCGCCCTCGAGGTGCTGCAGGTGCCGCTCGCCCAGGAGCTGATCCTCGCGATCTCCGGCGTCCTGATCAGCCTGCTGCTCCGCCGTATCGGCATCTCGCGCGCAGTGGCCGTCGCCGCCTTCGCCATCTTCTGCTTCCGCGCCACGCCCGGCGTCGGCCAAGGCTATAGCTACTGGGCCATCGACCGGCTCGGCTTCGACGAGGAGTTTCTCGGCGTGCTTTCGCAGGTCAGCGCGGTGCTCAGCCTCGCCGGTCTGATCGTATTCCGCAAGCCCATCACCCAGCGCCCCGTGAGCTCCACGCTCTTGTGGGTCACGGTGCTGGGCGCCGTCCTCTATCTGCCGACCATCGGTCTCTTCTATGGCGCAAATGAGTGGATCGGCGTGAGCCCGCGGACGTTCGCGTTCATCGACACGACCATCGCCGCTCCGCTCGGCCAGCTGAGTATGGTGCCCATGCTGGTGCTGATCGCCAAGACCGCGCCCAAGGGCGCCGAGGCCACGATGTTCGCCATCATGGCGTCGCTCATGAACCTCGCGCTGTCGGCGAGCGAGCTCTTCACGCGCTACCTCAATACCGCCTTCGCCGTCAGCCAGCAGGACTACTCGAACCTCGGGCGGCTGATGATCGTGGTGGGGCTGATCGGCCTGCTGCCGCTGCTCGTCCTGCCGATGTTGCGGCGAGAGGAGCGGCGGCTCCCCGCCGTGGAAGAGATCGCGGCTGCCCCTGCGCCGAGCGGAGAGTCTGCGCTATAGTCTCCTCGACGCCAATGGCCACCACCGCGCTTTCCCGCAAGCCCTGGGCCGCCGTCTTCCGCCTCCTCGAGCGCGACGAGCGCATGTTCGCCGTGCTGCTGGCGGTGGTCATGGTCGGCGGCCTGGCGACCTTAGGCCTGGTGCCCCTCCGCCCGCGCTTTCGCTTCGACGTCTACTCCCTCGTCATGTGGTTCGCCGCCTATAAGGCCGGGATCTTTGCCCTCGTCACCGTCAATCCGCGCGCCACTGGGCGGATCTTCACGGGTGCGCTCTGCGTGGACCTGGTCCTGGTCTTCGCGCTGCTCTACCTTACCGGCGGTGGCGATAGTCCTTTCGTCAACCTGTTTTTCCCTCTGGTGGCGATCAATGCCTACTACTTCGGGCGCTGGGTCGGGCTCCTCCTGACGCTGGTAGCCGGGCTGCTTTACTGGACGGCGGCGCGTCTGGCAACGCCCGATGCGGCGTGGACAGCGGTCGGGATCCTCATGGGGCAGGTGGGGCTGCCGGCGTATGCGCTGGGCCACGTGGCCGAGCGCGAGCGGCGGGCTCGCAACGAAGTCGAGCGGCTCAACGCTGAGGTGACGGGGACGCTGACCCGGCTGCAGGCGGCCCAGGAAGAGCTGGTCGAGGCCGAGCGCATGGCCACGGTGGGGCGCTTGTCGCTCAAAGTCGCCCATGAGGTGCGCAATCCAATCGCGGCCATCGAGCTCAATGCCGAGCTGCTGGGGGACATCGTCCAGGAGCGCGGGGGCGCCGAGAAGAACGAGGCCACCACGCTGGTGAGCGCCATCCGCGAACAGGTCGCCGCCCTCGACGCGCTGACGGAGGAATACCTGGCCTTCGCGCGCTTCCCACGGGCCCAGTTCGAGGAGGATTCCGTCAATGACATGATTACGGCGCTGGCCGAGTTCGTGCGGCCACTGGCGGGGCGCCAGGGGATCACGATCTCCGCGACGACGGATCCGGCCGTCCCGCCCATGGAGATCGATCGCACGCTCTTGCGGCAGGCCGTGCTGAACCTCATTAAAAACGGGCTCGAGGCCGTCTCGCAGGGCGGCGCGCTCACCGCAACGACCCGGCGCGTGGACGACACGGTCGAGATCGCCGTGACCGACTCGGGCGCCGGTATCGCCCCCGAGGTGGGCAAGCGCCTGTTCGAGCAGTTTTTCACCACCAAGCCTCAGGGAACCGGGCTCGGGCTCTCCATCACTCGGCAAATCGTCGAGGAGCACGGCGGCAAGCTCCGCTGGAGCAGCACGCCCGGCACCGGGGCCACGTTCACGATCTCGCTGCCGATCAAGCGGGCCGCGCATGTCTGAGATCGAAGCGCCGCGGGCGACGCTCCTGGTGGCCGACGACGACCCCGCCGTGCGCGAGAGTCTGGAGCGCGCGCTGGCCCGGGAAGGCTATGGAGTGGTGCAGGCGCCGGACGGCCAGGCCGCCCTCGAGCGGCTTCAGGCGGGCGGCGTGGACCTGGTGCTCTCCGACCTCAAGATGCCCGGGCTCAACGGCCTCGAGCTGCTCAAGGCGGCCAAGGTCGTAGCGCCCGACGTGGATTTCGTCATGCTCACCGCCTTCGGCACCGTCGAGGAAGCCGTGCAGGCGATGAAGGACGGCGCCACCGACTTCCTGACCAAGCCCTTTCAGCGCTCGCAGCTCATCAAGGTGGTCCGGCAGGCGCTCGAACGGCGGACCCTGATCGCCCAGAACCGGGCGCTGCAGCAGCGGTTGGACGCGCTGCTGCGCCAGGGCGAGATCATCGGCGTGAGCCCGGCCTTCCGGCGGATGATGACCTTGGTCGAACAGGTGGCCGACAGCTCGGCCACGGTGATGATCCAGGGGGAGAGCGGCACGGGCAAGGAGCTGGTTGCACGCGCCATCCACGAGCGGTCCCAGCGGAAGAGCGGTCCATTCGTCGCGGTAAACTGTGCCGCGCTGCCCGAGACGCTACTCGAGTCCGAGCTCTTCGGATACGAAAAGGGGGCCTTCACGGGCGCCACGGCACGGAAAGAAGGACGCTTCGAGGTAGCCGACGGCGGCACCCTCTTCCTCGACGAGATCGCCGATCTCTCCCTCGTGACGCAACCGAAGATCCTGCGCGTCCTGCAGGAGGGGGAGTTCGAGCGCCTCGGCGGCAACCGCTCGATCCGCGTAGACGTCCGCATCGTCACCGCGACGAACCAGGATCTGACCGCCCTGGTCCGGGACAAGCGCTTCCGGGAGGATCTCTTCTACCGGCTGAACGTGATCACCATCGAGGTCCCGCCGCTTCGGCATCGCCGCGAGGACATTCCCGTGCTCGCGGAGCACTTCCTCAAGCTCTACGCGGCCAAGAACAACCGGCGCCTCGAGGGCTTCAGCAGGGACGCCATGCGCCGCATTGAGGGGTACTCCTGGCCGGGAAACGTGCGGGAGCTGGAGAACGTCATCGAGCGCGCGGTGGTGCTGGCGCGCGGATCGACGATCGAGCTCACGGATCTGCCGGACAATGTCGGCGGCTCGACCCCCATGCCGGACGGCGTTTTCATCGTCCGCGTGGGCACGCCACTCGCCGAGGTCGAGCAGCGGCTGCTCGAAGAGACGCTGCGGCTGACCAAAGGAAACCGAACGCTTACCGCCAAGATCCTGGGCATCGATCCCAAGACCGTCTTCCGAAAGCTCAAGGCCAGCGAAGCCGAAGAGTCCGCGGCCGGCGAAGCGGCCGGCGCCGACAAGCCCGCCGGGACCTGAGCGTGGCCTTCACCGAGATCCGCTACGACCTGAGCGAGGGCGTCTGCACGCTCACGCTCAACCGGCCCGACAAGCTGAATGCACTGACGCGCACCATGCTCGACGAGCTGCTGGCCGCCTTCGACCGGGCGGACGCCGACGATGCCGTGCGCGCGGTGATCGTCACGGGTGCCGGCCGGGCGTTCTGCGCCGGAGCCGACCTGTCGGCGGGCGGCAAGACCTTCGACCGCGTGGCGCGCGCGAGGGGAGAACCGGTCGGGGAGCATCGAGACGGCGGCGGGCTCGTCACGCTTCGGATCTACGAGCTCAAGAAGCCCGTGATCGCGGCGATCAACGGTCCCGCGGTGGGGTTCGGCATCACCATGACACTACCGATGGACGTCCGGATCGCCTCGACGGCCGCGCGGATCGGCTTCGTCTTCACCCGGCGGGGCGTGGTTCCCGAGGCCTGCAGCACCTGGTTCCTGCCGCGGCTCGTGGGGATCAGCCGCGCCGCCGAGTGGGTGTACACGGGCCGGATCTTTCCGGCCGAAGAGGCGCGCGAGGGCGGGCTGGTGACGCGCGTGGTGGAGCCCGAGCGGCTCCTGCCGACAGCCCGCGAGCTGGCGCTGGAGATCGCCCGGAACACCTCCGCGGTTTCGGTGGCGCTCGCCCGGCAGCTCCTCTGGCGCATGCTGGGCGCGGGCCATCCGATGGAGGCGCACCGGATGGATTCCAAGTGTATGGATTGGACGGGGCGGTCGGCCGACGCCTACGAGGGCGTGGCGGCATTCCTCGAGAAGCGTCCCGCGCACTTCACGCTCCGCCCAAGCTCCGACATGCCGCCCTTCTACCCATGGTGGGACGAGCCTCCATTTAAGCCGTGAGCGGCACAGCGCTGCTGTGCCTGATGGCCTTCTGCAATACCATTTGCATCGGGGCCTTCGGCCCCCTGCTTCCCGAGATCGGCCGCGCCCAGGGGCTCGCCGATTGGGAGCTGGGCGTCCTGGCCGGCTCCTTCGGCTTTGCGCGCATGGCGGCCGACGTTCCCACGGGCTGGCTGGCGGGGCGGCGGCTTGGCACGACGCTGGCGCTGGCGCCTGTCGTTCTCCTCGTGGGCTTGCTTTTTCTGGGCACCGGCGGCCCTTTTCCCGTTCTGATCCTGGGGCGCGTCTTGACCGGTCTGGCGCATACGCTGGGAATGGTCGGCGGACTCACGGCGGTGCTTCAGGATCATCGCGGGCCCTCGGCGTCGGTTCGGCTGAACACCTTCGAGTTCTCCGGGATGTTCGGCATCCTGGGCGGGCTCGCCGCGGTGGGCATGCTGCCGGCCCGCTGGGGCTGGAACCTCTCGCTGCTCGCGGCCTCCTCACCGCTACTCGTGACCCTGCTGCTGGCGCCGCGCTTTCGCCGGCGCTTCCCCGATGAACCGCGCCGGAGCGGGGTCGCCGCGCCGTCGGAGGCGGCCACCGCGGCCGGTTCCCCGCTGGGCACCGAGCCCCTCGTGAGGCTGATGTTCGCGGTGGGGGCCATCATGGCCTTGTCCTGGTCCTCGGTGAGCCAGTTCATCGTCCCGCTCCGCGGCACGCGCGAGTTCGGCTTGGACCGCGCAGGCGTCTCGCGGATGCTCGGCCTGGCCCAGTTCGTGGACCTGGTCGCGCTACTGCCCGTCGGCTGGCTCGCCGATCGCGTGGGGCGCCTGCCCGTGCTGGCCGCCGTCTCAGCCATCCTCGGGCTGGGAACCTGGGGCGCCGGGCTCGGGTCCTTTCCATTCTTCGCGTCAGGCTGTGTCCTCTTCGGCCTCGGGCTGGCCGGCTGGATGCTGCCGCTCGGTGTGATCCGGGAACACACCACGCTGGGCGGGCTGGCCTGGCGGACGGGCCTCTATCGCGTGGGTGTGGACGCGGCGATCTTCCTCGGACCCCTGATCTGCGGCTTCCTCGGAGAGGGGGGCACCGGGATCTTCGTCGGGCTGGTGGGGCTGGCGGCGCTGGCCACCTCCGCGCATCTTGGCTGGCGTGTAATCAGATGATGGGTCGGTAAGTCTCAAGATCGGATATCCCAATTTAACATGTGGTATATTATCGGGCAAGCCGATGATAAGCCGAGGTGCTCTGGCAGCTGGGTTGAGTGAGGAGCAGGCTGCGCGGCTTCGCAGCGCGGTCCAGGGGGCATATTCGGCCGCCGCTGACCGCCCTCGCGACAAACACGCCTTTCCCCTTGGTCGAGCATTCGCCGAGAGCCTTGGCTATCCTCCTGAATTGCTCGCGGGTCTGCCTCCGGACTCCATCGATGTCTTCGCGGGGGTGTCCAATGTGTCGGTGGCCGCTTCGATCCCGGCTGGGGTCGCGGTTCTCGATCTCGGCTGCGGCGCCGGCCTCGACAGCCTGATCGCCGCCGGTCGCGTGGGGTCGGAGGGCCACGTGATCGGCGTCGATTTCAGCGCCGCCATGCTCGCCCGTGCTCGGCGGGCCACCGCGGCAATCGGGGGGAATGTCGGGTTTGTGCGGGCTGACGCCGAGCGCCTTCCGCTTCAGCGCGCGAGCATCGACGTCGCGCTGGTCAATGGCATCTTCAATCTCAACCCTGCGCGCGAAGAGATCTTCCGCGAGCTCGCCCGCGTCGTGCGACCCGGCGGTTTCGTGTACGCAGCGGAACTTATTCTGACAGAGGCCGTGGAGAGGACGGGACCCATCAGCGATTCAGACTGGTTTGCCTGAATCGCCGGCGCGCAGGAAGGCGGTGCCTTCCTGGACGAATTCCACGAAGCCGGGTTCCGTGAAGCGACCATCCTCAGGACGAGGCGGAACGCCCGCACCAAGCATCCACGCGTGCTGGCCGCCGAGGTTCACGCCCGCCGCTGATCCGGCGGACCGGAGCGGACACCTTGGCGTCTATCGGCAGCGCGTGATGGCGACCGCGACGCCCAGCTGACCGGCGCGCGGCACGGTCCGAACGATGCGGCCCGCGCAGTCGAGCCGGAGCGGCAGTCCCGGGCTCACTCGGCCGAGCACGAGGGAGAACTCGATCGGCGCGCCGGGCGCGAAGGCCCGGTCGGTTTCGAAGAAGACCCCGGAAGAGCTGAAATCGCGGGTGCGTCCCGTCGCGCCTTCCACTTCGATCGGCAGCTCCAGTGGATACCGGAGCGCCCGCCGCTGCTCGCCATTATTCCGCATATTCCCCCTCCACTCCTTCTGATGCAGCTCGCGGAGCGGAAGGTGCGCGGCGCTGCCGGGCCGGGCTTGGCCTTGGGAAGGAGTGCTATGCTAGCGGCGCCATGCTGATCACGGACTCGCAGGTCCACATCTGGGGCGCCGACACGGCCGATCGCCCCTGGCCTCCGGGTCGGGCCAACCAGGCGCAGCGACCGCAGCCGTTCACGAAGGACGATCTCCTCCGCGAAATGGACGCCGCCGGCGTCCACCGCGTGGTGATCGTGCCACCCTCATGGGAAGGCGACCGCAATGACCTCGCGCTCGAGGCGGCGCGCCTGCATCCCGACCGCTTCGCGGTGATGGGACGGCTCCCGGTCGAGCGGCCGGAGAGCCGCACCCTCCTCGGCGGCTGGAAGCGCGAGCCCGGCATGCTGGGGCTGCGCTTTACTTTTCACACCGCGCTTCAGAAGCCGTGGCTGACAGACGGCACCGCCGACTGGCTCTGGCCTGCGGCCGAGCGCGCCGGGCTGCCGGTAATGATCTTCGTCCCGGGCTCGCTGCCCCACGTGGACCGCATCGCGGAGCGCCATTCCGGGCTCCGCCTCGTGATCGATCACCTGGCGCTCTCGATGTCGCAGAAGGATGACGCCGCCTTCGCCGACCTGCCCGATCTCCTGACGCTTGCCAAGCGCCCGAACGTCGCCGTGAAAGCCTCCGCGCTGCCGTGCTATTCAACCGAACCGTACCCGTACCCCGGGCTGCACAAGCACATCCGCCGCGTCTTCGACGCCTTCGGACCGCGCCGGATGTTCTGGGGCACCGACCTCACCAGGCTGCGCGGCACCTACCGCGAGGCGATCACGCTCTTCACCGAAGAGCTGCCGTGGCTGTCGAAGGCGGATCAGGAATGGGTGATGGGGCGGGGGGTGTGCGAGTGGCTGGATTGGAAATTACCGTCCTGACCGCGGGACCTTCATGACCGGCCAGACGCGCAAAGAGACGGACAGCATGGGCGCCGTCGAAGTGCCCGCCGACCGCTACTGGGGCGCCCAGACTCAACGATCGCTTGAGCACTTCAAGATCGGCGGCGAGCGCTTCCCGCGGGAGATGATCCGTGCCCTCGGGCTCGTCAAGAAGGCCTGCGCCCTCGTCAACCGCGAGCTCGGGCTCCTCGACGCCGAGAAGGCCGGGGCCATCATCCGCGCGGCCGACGAGGTCATCGCGGGCGCGCTGGACGAGCACTTCCCGCTCGTGATCTGGCAGACGGGCAGCGGGACGCAGACCAATATGAACGCCAACGAGGTCATCGGCAACCGCGCGATCGAGATCCTCGGCGGCCAGATGGGCTCGAAGAAGCCGGTGCATCCCAACGACGACGTCAACCGCTCGCAGTCCTCCAATGACGTGTTCCCGACGGCCATGCACGTGGCCGCCGCCCAGCAGGTCGCCGGCCTGCTGATCCCGGCCGTCGAGGCTCTCAAGGCGGCCCTCGCCCAGAAGGCCGACGCCTTCACGGACATCGTGAAGATCGGCCGCACCCACCTTCAGGACGCGACGCCGCTGACCCTGGGCCAGGAGTTCTCCGGCTACGTGGCCATGCTCGAGCAGTCGCTGGCCGGCCTTCGCGCGGCGCTGCCGGGCCTCCACGAGCTCGCCATCGGCGGCACCGCGGTGGGCACGGGACTCAACGCGCCCGAAGGCTTCGGCGAGCGGGTGGCCCGTCAGCTCAAGGCCCTAACGGGCGCTCCCTTCACAAGCGCGCCGAACAAGTTCCAGGCCCTGGCCTCGCACGAGCAGCTCGTGGCCGCGCACGGCGCGCTCAAGACGCTGGCCTGCGCGCTGATGAAGGTCGCCAACGACATCCGCTGGCTGGCCTCGGGGCCGCGCGCCGGGCTGGGAGAGCTGGCCATTCCCGAGAACGAGCCGGGCAGCAGCATCATGCCCGGCAAGGTCAACCCGACCCAGAGCGAAGCCATGACGATGGTCTGCGCCCAGGTGCTGGCGAACGATGTGGCGGTGAACATCGGCGCGGCGTCGGGCAACTTCGAGCTGAACGTCTTCAAGCCGCTGATCTGTCACAACGTGCTGCGGTCCATCCGGTTGCTCGGGGACGCGTGCGAGTCCTTCCGCGAGCACTGCGTGGTGGGGATCGAGCCCAACACGACGCGCATCCGGCACAACGTCGAGCGGTCGCTGATGCTGGTGACGGCGCTGGCGCCGCACATCGGCTACGACAAGGCGGCGGAGATCGCGAAGCGGGCGCACAAGACGGGGACGACCCTCCGCGAGGCGGCCCTGGCGCTGGGCTATGTGTCCGCGGAGGAGTTTGATCGACTGGTGCGGCCGGAGTTGATGGTGAAGCCGGACGGCCCGCCTAGCTCTTGAAGCCTGCTTTCTTGTGGCTTCCGTCGCACATGGGCTTGTTTGCCGAGTGCCCGCAGCGGCAGAGGTAAAGCGTATCGCCGCCCTTGCCGGGAATCGCGTTCCCCTGGGCGTCCTGCACCTCGCACTCGCCTTTCACCATCAGCGGGCCATCGGCAATCGCCTTCACGGTCACGGCCATCGATCTTCCTCCTTGTCTTGGGGTGGCAGGCGATAATTGTCGAGGCCCGAGTATACTCCATGGCGCAATGACCCACGATCCACCGGTGCCGGCGGCCTTCGAAGGGCTTCTCTCGAGCCTCCCCGAGGTCAAGTTCAGCGGCCGCTCGGTGTTCAATGGCTGTTTCGGCTGCGGGCCCCGGCATGAGATCGGGCTTCGCGTCCGGACCTTCGGAGCCGAGGGCGAAGTGCTTTCGCCGATCATCATCCCGCGTCGCTTCGAGGGGCCGCCCGGCGCTGCCCACGGCGGCATCGTCGCAGCGTATCTCGACGAAGTGCTGGCGGGAGCAGCGGTGCATGCGACGGGGAAGATCTACGTCACCGGGGAGCTGACCGTCCGCTACGTCAGGCCGACGCCCGTCGAGCGGCCGCTGCTGGGGCGTGGCCGCGCCGCCACCGACGCCGGCCGGTATCTCGATCTCGAGGGCGCGCTCGAGGATCTCGAGACGCGCGACGTGGTGGCCCGCGCCACGGGCCGCTTCTTTCCGCTTCCCGAGCTGCGCTAGCGGGGCCCGGACCCCGGCCGATGGCCAGCAAGCGCGGGCATCCGATTTTCGCTGCCGTCTACGATCGCCTCATCAGGGGCGCGGAGCGGAAGTTCCTCGGGCCGCACCGCGAGTGGCTCACGACCGGGCTCACGGGTCGCGTCCTCGTCGTCGGTTGCGGTACCGGTCTGGATTTCGGCCATTTCTCACCCTTCGTCGATCTGGTGGCCGTGGACCCCGATCCGTACATGCTGCGGCGAGCGCGAGCAAGGGCTCGAGCGCTCGGCCGGCGCGTCGAGTTGATCGAAGCCGGAGCGGAGGCTCTGCCGTTTCGTGGCGGGCTCTACGACGCAGTCGTGGCGACTCTCGTCCTCTGCACGGTGTCCGATCCGGGCCAGAGTCTCAGGGAGATGCGGCGCGTGCTGCGGCCGGAAGGTGCGCTGCGCTTCTTCGAGCACGTCCGGTCGCCGAGCCCGGGCTGGGCGCGCTTCCAGGATGCCGTTACGCCCCTCTGGAAGAGGATCGGGGGCGGGTGCCGCCCCAACCGCGACACGGTCGCGGCCATCGAACGGGGCGGCTTTCGAATCGTGGGGCTCGAGCGGTACGCGAAGGGACCCTATCCGGTCCGCGTGTTCGTCCGGGGCGTCGCGGTTCGATCGGAGTCGGTGGGCGCCAAATACTCCACGCGGTTGCCGGCGGGATCGTCAAAGTAGATCGAGATCTTGCCCGGATCGTCATAGGGCCCGTCGAAGCGAATGCCGAGCGCGTCGAGGTGTTTCGTGGCCGTTTCGATGCGCGACGAGTCGATGCGGAAGGCGAAATGCTGCGGGCCGTGACAGTGCGCGGCCTTGCGCGAGGCCATGCAGCCCGGCGTGAAGAGCAGGAAGCGCAGGTCGCCCACCATGTAGAAGGCGTGGCGGCCGGGCACGCGGTTGAAGGGCTCGGTGCCGAGGAGCCGCGTGTAGAAGGTCTCGCAGGCTTCGAGATCCTCGACGACGACCGCGAGCTCAGCCAGACCGTCCGGCTTCAGCATCGCATACCCGGATCAGGCGGGCCGGTGTCGCAGGCTGCGCAGCCGGAAGGCCAGGCCAAGCAGCAGCACGCCGAAGAAGATCGCGTAGCCGCCAATCCAGTAGATCAGCACGAGGATCCCGCCGCCCGGAACGACGACCAGAAAGATGCCGAGAAGGACCGACACAACTCCGTTGATGGCCAGCAGCCACTCGCCCCTGATGGCCTGCCTGAGACGGATGGCCGCGGCAATCTCGAGCAGTCCGGTCACCACCGCCCAGATGCTCACGATGTAGAGAAGCAGGAGCGCGGTCAAGGCGGGCCATGCGAAGGCCACCACGCCTGCCGCGATGTCCACAATGCCTTCGAGCAACAGCGCCCACCAGCGCTGGTGCCGCTCCGCGGCCCGCAGCCCGGCCACGATGGCGAAGATGCCGTCGACGATCGCATAGGCTCCAAAGAGCAGGATGACGACGGCGAGCGTGATCCCCGGCATGGCGAAGGCGGCCAGGCCGAACAGGATGGCGAAGAGCCCCCGCAGGGCCAGGGCCCACCAATTGCGCGTGAGAACGGCGATCATGTCCCGCCCACCCGCTGGAACTTCTTGAAGCAGCGGATCTCCACGGGCAGCGCCGTCGAGACGCCCATGAAGGTGTAGGCGACCTCGGCGATATAGAGATCCCCGCGCGAGTCCGTGGCGACCGCGTGCGGCGCGACCAGCCGTCCCGGGCCCTCGCCGGCGAAGCGGCCGCCGAAGCGGCACACGCGCTGGCCCTTGGCGTCGAGCACCGTGACGCGCGGGCCCAGGTTGGGTGTCTTGGCGTTCACGGCGAGGCTCGTGGGAAGCTCGCCGATATAAAAGTGCCCGCCATTGCTTCGGTCGGCGTAGAGCCCGCAGGGGCGGTGCAAGTTGTTCCACTGGGCCTGGTAGCGGCCCTGGCCGTCGAAGATCTGCACGCGGTGGTTCTCCCGGTCCGCCACGTACACGAGGCCTTCGGCGTCGGTCACCAGGTTGTGGGGCAGGTTGAACTGGCCGGGATCAGTGCCCGGCTCGCCCCACGACAGCACGTGCGCGCCGTCGGGCGTGTACTTATGCACATTGGAATTGCCGTAACCGTCGGAGATGAAGAGGTAACCGGTCTTCGGGCAGATGGCCACGTGAGTCGGGCGGTTGAAGGGCTTGCCGCCGTGCAGCTCGCTGGCCTGATCGGGATGCCCGAGGGTGAGGAGCAGCTTGCCCTCGGGCGTGAACTTGCGGATGGTGTGGTGCAGATCGTCGGTGAGCCACACCATGCCCTCGGCGTCGATCGTGACGGCATGCGCGCGGCGCACAATCCCTTCGCCCCAGGAGCGGAGGAATCTGCCGTCGCGGTCGAGGACGATGACGGGATGCTCGCTCCGGGTAAACAGGTAGACATTGTCCTGCCTGTCCACGGCGACTCCCGCGGCCTCCACCTGGCGCCAGCCGTCGGGCAGTGTGCCCCAGCCGTCAACGGGCGCGTAGTCCATCTATCGATTCTCCTCTATGGCCTTCTCCATGCGCTCGAAGCGGCGACGCAGCGGAGTGAGGCCTTCCTCGTGGGTGATGACGTAAAGCCGGTTGGCGCGAATACCCCGAAGCACCCGCTCGGCGACGTGCTCGGCGGTGAGCGTGCGGCCGATGAGCGTGACCTCGCCGCCACGGCTGCCGCCTGCGTGCTTGAGGTGGGCCGGGCGGCTGCGCTCACTGTCGTGGATATTGGTGGCCACGCCCATGGGGCAGAGCACCGACACGCCGATGTCATAGGGGCGCAGGTCCTTCTGCAGCGTCTCCGACAGGCCCACGACCGCGTACTTGGTCGTGTTGTAGATGCCGAAGCCCTGGGAGGCGATGAGGCCGGCCATGGAGGCGGTGTTGACGATGTGGCCGGGCTGTTTCTGGGCAATCATGCGGGGCACGAAGGTCTCGACGCCGTGGATGACACCCCAGAGATTCACCCCGATTACCCACTCCCAGTCCTTGTGGCTGGCCGACTCGAGCCCGCCATGCACGGCGACGCCGGCATTGTTGCACAGCACGTGGACGGCGCCGAATTCCTTGGCGGCGCGCTCGGCCAGCGCCTCAACGTCCGCGAGCCGACTCACGTCGGCCCGCACGGCGACGGCCCGGCTTCCGGCCGCGGCGACGTCCGCCGCCGTCCTGGCCATGCCGGCTTCGTCCACGTCGGCCACCACGACCCGCGCGCCCTCGCGCGCGAACGCCAGACAGAGGGCTCGGCCGATGCCGCTGGCGCCGCCGGTCACGACGGCGGTCTTGTCCTTAAGGTTGTCCATGAGGTCTCCCGGCTGGATGTCTGCGGCTCCGGCAGTGTCGCGCCCCTGAGGAAGAGATGTCAAGTGTCTGCGCGCCGCCGTTTTGGTATCCTTGCGCGCATGGACTTCAGGCTCCCCGCCACCGTGGTGCCCGCGCGCTACGACATCCGGCTCGAGCCCGACCTCGAGGCCGCCACGTTCACGGGCGAGGGGATCATCGCGGTCACGGTGAAAGAGCCCGTGACCGAGGTCGTGCTCAACGCGGCCGAGCTGCAGATCCAGTCTGTCGCCATCGAGGGGCCCGGCGGCGTGGTGGTGCAGGGGAGCGCCGCGCCGGACGAGGCCAACGAGCGCATGCGCCTCCTCTTCCCGGCGCCCATCGCGCCCGGCGAGTGGCGGCTGAAGCTGCGCTTCACGGGAGCGCTCAATGATCGCCTGCACGGCTTCTACCGCAGTACCTACACGGATTCCGCGGGAACTGCCCACACGCTTGCGGCCACTCAGTTCGAGGCCACGGACGCCCGCCGCGGCTTCCCGTGCTGGGATGAGCCTACGCTCAAGGCGGTGTTCGGCATCACGCTCGTGGTGCCCGAGGGGCTCGTGGCCATCTCGAATACCGCGATCGTGAGCGAGACGCCCGCGGGCCCCGGCAAGAAGACGGTGGCCTTCGCAGACACCATTCGGATGTCCACCTACCTCGTGGCCTTCGTGGTGGGCGAGCTCGAGGCGACCGACCCGGTGATGGTGGGCAAGACCCCGCTCCGCGTCTGGTGCGTGCCCGGCAAGAAGCATCTCGCGCGCTTCGCCCTCGAGGTCGGCGCCTTCTCGCTCGATTTCTTCGAGCGCTACTACGGGCTGCCGTATCCGGGCGACAAGCTGGACCTGCTGGCGATCCCGGACTTCGCCGCGGGCGCGATGGAGAACCTGGGCGCCGTCACCTTCCGCGAGACGGCGCTCCTAGTGGACGCGAGCGCCGCCTCGCACAGCGAGCTGGAGCGCGTGGCCGACGTGATCGCCCACGAGCTGGCCCACATGTGGTTCGGCGACCTCGTGACGATGACGTGGTGGAACGGGATCTGGCTGAACGAGGCCTTCGCCACGTTCATGGAGCTGATGGCGGTGGATGCCTGGAGGCCGGAGTGGAAGCGGTGGGTCACGTTCGGCGCGTCCCGCGCGGCGGCGATGGCCGTGGACGGCCTGCGCAGCACGCGGCCGATCGAGTTCGAGGTCCTGGCGCCGCGCGACTGCGAGGCGATGTTCGACCTGCTCACCTACGAGAAAGGCGCCTCGGTGCTGCGCATGCTCGAGCAGCACCTGGGCGAGGAGGGTTTCCGCGACGGCGTGCGGCTCTACCTCGACCGCCACCGCTTCGGCAATGCCGAGACCACGGACCTCTGGAAGGCCCTGGGCGAAGCCGCCCGGCAGCCCATCCCCGAGGTCATGGACGCCTGGATCTTCAAGCCCGGTTATCCGCTGGTGTCGGTCGAGCCTGAAGGCAATGGCATCCGGCTCTCGCAGCGCCGCTTCCTCTATCTGGTCGGCGAGGAGGAGAGCGCGGAGCGGTGGCGGATTCCCGTCGTGCTGCGCGCCTCGGTGAAGCGCGGATTGGTCCACAAGCAACTCCTCCTCGAGGACGGGGAGATCGTTGTGCCGCTGCCCGCGCCGGCCGAGTGGGTGGTCGCGAACGCCGGCGGACATGGCTTCTACCGCGTCCGCTACGCGCCGCCCCTGCTCAAGAAGATGAGCGGCGCGCTGGCGAAGCTGGCGCCGATCGAGCGCTTCAACCTCGTCAGCGACTGTTTCGCGCTGGCCCAGGCCGGGATGATGACGGCGGCCGACTATCTCGATCTGACGGGCCGGTTCACCGCCGAGACGGACCGCAATGTCTGGGCCGTCCTGATCGGCTCATTCGCATATCTGAACCGCGCGATCCCGGCCGAGCTGCGCCCGCAGCTCGAGGGCCTGGTCCGCCAGCGGCTGGAAGGGGCGGTGGAACGGCTGGGGTGGGAGGCCCAGCCCGAGGAGAGTGAGCTCGACCGGCAGCTCCGCGGCGACCTGCTCCGCGCCCTCGGCACCCTCGGCAGCGATCCGGCCACTCAGGGGCGGGCGCGCGTGCTTTATGAGCGCTACCGCGGCGACGAGTCGGGGCTGGATCCGAATGTGCTGCCTGCCGTCATCGCGATCCTGGCCGCCAGCGGCGGGGAGAGCGAGTACAACGAGTTCCTCCAGCGCTTCAAGAGTGCCCGTACTCCGCAGGAGGAGCAGCGCTACCTCTACGCGCTTGCGGGGTTCCGCCAGCCGGAGCTGCTGCGCCAGACACTCGACCGCACGCTGAACGGCGAGGTGCGCAGCCAGGACGCGCCCTTCCTGGTGCGCTCGCTGCTCACGAGCGTATACAGTCGGGAGCTCGCGTGGGAGTTCGTGAAAGCGAACTGGGAGGCGATGTCGAAGCGCTACCCCGGCAGCGCCTATCGGCGGATGTACGAAGGCGTCACGGCGCTGGTGAGCCCAGCGCTGGAGCAGGACGTCGAATCCTTTTTCACCGATCGGCGCATCGCCCTCGGCGGGAAGACGCTCGACCAGTACCTCGAGCAGCTCCGCGTCGCCGTCCGCTTCCAGGAGCGGGAGTCGGAGCCCCTGGCGGCGTACCTGGCGAAGGTCACGAAGCCCAAGCGCTAGGTGTCAGGCCAACTGCCGTCGCCATACTTCGTTCTCGGTCGTCGCCGGTCCTCAACGTACAACCGCGTACGCCTCCGGCCGGCTCCTCCCTCGGGCCTTGTCTGGCTCGGCATTTGGCCCGACACGTCCGATGAGACTGCGGGTTAGTCGTTGCTGAAGAGCCGATGGAAGAAGCTCTTGACGCTCGTTCCGAAGGAGGTCGCGCCCTCCTTGGTCCTTTCCCAGGCGGTCTTCGCGGGCTCCTCGGCGGCCTCGCCGGCTTCCTTGAACTTCTCGCCGGTGAGCTTGGCGCCTTCGACCACAGTATGGCCGATTCCTTTGGCCGTCTCTCCGGCGCCTTCGATGACCTTGCCTTCGCCGATCTTCTTGGCGCCCGTCTCCACCTCTTTGGTGGACTTGTCCACTTTGGTCGTGTCGGCGGCCGACGCGGGCAGGGGGCCCGCCGCGAGGAGCGCCGCGATGGCCAGCGCGATCAGGATCCAGAGGTATCCATGCCTCATAGAGCACCTCCGTCGGTTGGCTTGCGCACGCATCTATGTTAACACCATGCGGGAGCCGGCATGAACGTCACGATTCTCTGTGGAGCCGCCGCAACCACCATCCCCGAGGCCGGGATCGAGGGCGAGAGCCTGTGGCTCGCGCCGGATGTTCTCGCGCGCGCCACCGGTTGGGAGTGGAAGCCCGAGGGGCTCTGCCGGGGGAGCGCCTGCGTGCCGGTGCCCCGCGGGGACGCGGCGCGGGAGTGGGTGCGTGAGACCGGACGCGGCCTCAGCGTGAGCCTCACGCGGCTCGCGCGGCATCTGGGGCAGCCAGTGGTCGCGAGCCCCGAGCACGGCGTCTGGGCCGTGGGCGAGGCGGCCGAGGACGTCGGGGAGCGCCTGCGCTCGCTCGAGGCGCCAGACTTCAAGCTTCCAGATGTGGTCGGGCGGCTCCACTCGCTCTCCGACTACCGCGGGCGCAAGGTCTTTCTGCTCGCCTGGGCGTCGTGGTGAGGGTGCCGCTTCGACCTGCCCGGGTGGCAGGCGCTGCACGCCGAGCTCGAGCCACGGGGGTTCACGGTGATCACGGTGGCCCTCGACAGCGCGGGCGCCGCCGCCGCCGGCGAGTGGATTCGGGCGGCCTCGCCGACGCATCCCTCCCTGATCGACGTCCACTACGAGGTGGCGTCGCGTTACAACATGGTCAACGTGCCGACGGCCGTATGGATCGACGAGCTGGGGCGCATCGTGCGGCCCAACGAGGTGGCGTTTGCCGACAACCGGTGGATCGAGTACACCAAGTTCGACATGACGCGCTACGCGGCGGCGCTCCGAAACTGGGTCGCGAAGGGGCCGGACAGCGTCTATGTCCTCGAGCCCGGCGAGCGGCGCTCCCGGCTGTCGCTGCCCACCGCCGAGCACGCGGTGGCCGCCGCGCACTTCAGGCTGGCCGAGTATCTGCACGAGAGCGGCCATGCCGAGGCCGCCGTGCCGTTCTTCAAGGCGGCGCAGCGGCTCCATCCCGCGTCCTGGTGTTACAAGCGACAGGCCTGGGCGCTCACCGACGCGGAGACCCATTACGGCACAAGCTTTCAGAACGAGGTCAAGGCGCTCGGCGGCCGTCCCTACTACACCCCCTTGAGGTTCCCCGAGGAGAAGGCCCAGCCATGAAATACGGCGTCTATCAGTTCAGCACCGACTACGCGATCCGCATCGACGAGCTGGCCCGCGAGACCGAGGCGCGCGGCTTCGAGTCCCTGTTCGTGCCGGAGCACACGCACATTCCCGTCAGCCGGCGCAGCCCGTGGCCCGGCGGCCCGAATCTGCCGAAGGAGTACTGGCACACGCTCGATCCTTTCGTGACCCTGACGGCGGCGGCCGCCGTCACCACCCGCCTCAAGGTCGGCACCGGCATCTGCCTCGTCATCGAGCGCGATCCGATCACGCTCGCCAAGGAGGTGGCGAGCCTCGACCATTTCTCGGGCGGCCGCGTGCTCTTCGGCATCGGCGGCGGCTGGAACGCCGAGGAGATGGAGCATCACGGGACGGACTTCGGCAGCCGGTGGAAGGTCCTGCGCGAGCGCATCGCCGCCATGAAGGAGATCTGGACGAAGGATGAGGCCGAGTACCACGGCAAATTCGTCAACTTCGACAAAATCTGGTCCTTCCCGAAGCCGGTTCAGAAGCCGCACCCGCCGATCCTGATGGGCGGCAGCGGCCCGCACGCGCGCCAGCGGGCCGCGGACTTCGACGGCCACTGGATGCCCATCGTGGGGCGCGACTCGATCGACGAGGGCATCGCGGACCTCCGACAGCGCGCCGAGAAAGTCGGCCGGGACCCCGCGACGGTCACCGTGTCGCTCTTTGGCGCGCGGCCCGACGAAGGCAAGCTCGCCGCCTGGCGCGACATGGGCATCCATCGCGCGCTGTTCAATCTGCCGTCGGCGGGGCGCGACGAGGTGCTGCCGCTGCTCGACAAGTACGCGGCGCTCGCCGCCAAGATCGGCTAGCGGCGCCGCCGCGCCGGCTGGGGGGCCGATGGATTTCGATCTGCTGCTCCGTGGCGGCACCGTCGTCGATCCAGGCCGCGGCATCCACGCGCCCATGGACGTCGGGTTCGCCGGCGGCCGCGTCGCCGCGGTGGCCCCGCGACTCGACGGAAACGCCGCCGACGTGGCCGACGTCGGTGGCAAGCTCGTCACGCCCGGCCTGATCGATCTGCACGGCCATTTCTTTCACCGCGGCCAGCCGCTCTTCGTGGACCCCGACGCGGCCTGCCTGCCTGGCGGTGTCACCACCTGCGTGGACGCGGGGAGCGCCGGATGGGCGACCTACGCGGGCTTTCGCGAGAACGTGATCGCCCACTCCCAGACGCGGGTCTTCGCCTTCCTTCATTTGGCCGCGACGGGTTTGATGAGCCTAGCGGCCGGCGTCGGGGAGCTGCAGGATTTTCGCTTCGCGCAGGAGGACCGCGCCCGAGACGCCTTCGCCCGCTTCCCGGAGCTGCTCGGCATCAAGGTTCGCATCCAGCACCTGGCGACGGGCGAGGCGAACGCGCTGCCGGCGCTCGACATGGCTCGGCGCATCGTCGACGCGACCGGCACGCGGCTGATGGTGCACATCTCGGGCTCGCCTATTCCCATTGAAGCGATCCTGGAGCGCCTGAAGCCGGGTGACATCGCCACCCACATCTTCAACGGCTACGCGAACGGCATCCTCGACGATCGAGGCCGCGTGCGCGCGGCGGTCCGCGAGGCGGCGAAGCGCGGCGTCGTCCTGGACGTCGCGCATGCGGGCGTGCACTGCGATCTGGAGGTGGCGCGCGCGGCCATCGAGCAGGGGCTGCCGCCCAATACGCTCTCGACCGACATGGTCAGACCGCTCGTCGCCAGGCGCATGTACGACCTGCAGGGCGTCATGTCCACCTTCCTCGCCCTTGGCATGCCGCTGGACGAGGTCATCCGCGCCGTCACGGACGCCTCGGCCCGCGCCATCGGCCAGCAGGACGAGCTGGGCGTTCTCGCGCCGGGCGCGGCGGGGGACGCCGCGGTGCTAGACATCGAGGAAGGCGAATTCACCTTCGGCGACTCGGCGGGCCATGAAATCAAGGCCGCGCTCCGCTTCGCCTCCGTGCTCACCGTTCGCGGCGGTCTTCGCTGGCGACCCCGGGGCTGACTGAGTTCAGTCGGCTCGACGCGGCGTAGTGAGGCAGAACGCGGCCAGCCCCGTCAGGCCGGCGAGCGCGATGCCCGTCGCCCAGAGGTAGATCACCAGATAGGACTGCGTCCGATCGTAGATCGTGCCGGACAGCCACGGCCCGGCGGCGGCGCCCAGGCTATTGCCGATCCCGAGCAGGCCGAAGATGACGCCGTAGTGAATCGGCGGGGCGATACGGCTGATCAAGACCGAGACGATGGTGGCGCGCGACCCGAGAGGCAGGAACAGAAAGAGCACGTAGCCCGCCGCCAGCGCCCGCGCCGGCCAGGCCTCCATCCCCAGCAAGCAGAGCATGCCCACCAGCGAGCAGCTGAACGAGACGAACCCCGCGACGGGGCCCCCGAGCCGATCCGCCAGCAGGCCGGCCAGGGCCCGCCCGCAGCCGGCGAGCCCTCCGCCTATGGCGAGCATCAGCGAGGCCTCGGCGGCCGAGAACCCATGTGCGGTGAAGTAGAGAGTGTGCTGGGTCGTGGCGAGGTAGCCGAAGAGCGGTGGCGTGCTGAAGACCACCATCAGGCTCCAAAAGCCCGGAGAGGCCACGATCGTGCCCACGGTCCGAGGCCCCGCCGCGCCCGGGGCGGCGCCCTTTCCCGCGGGATCGAGTCGGGTAGGGTGGATGAGCCAGGCGCATGGGATGAGGGCGGTGATGGCTGTCGCGTAGCCCCAGAACGCCGCACGCCATCCCCACTCATTGATTGCCCATTGGGCGGGCAGCGCGAGGGCGTAGGCGCCCATCGCGCCGGAAAAGGCGATGCCCATGGCAAGGCCTCGACGGCGGACATAGGCATCGGCGATCAGCGCCGCCTGGGTGATCATGCCGGTCAGCCCCACGCCAATGCCGCCTCCGAGCCCCACGGCCAGGATGAACCAGGTGAGAGACGGCGCCACCGTGGCCAGGGCGAGACCGGCCGCCGTGGCGGCGAGCCCGATCGTGACCAGGAGCCTGGGATTCCAATGCGAAACGAGGTAGCCGGCCAGCGGGCCCAGGATGGCTCCGCCCACCCAGAGAAGGGAAACCGTCGAGGCCGTGGCGCCACGCGAGCCGCCGAATTCCTGCAGTAGCGGGGGGAAGAAGACGGGGAAGGTATTGGCGATCCCCGACACGAGGAGCATGGAGGAGAAAGCCAGCCAGAGACGCGGGCTGGCGAGGGTCTCCCGGGTCGGAGTCACCGGCAGGCTGGGCTTGGGTGGAAGCCGGGGCGCGTGGAGGCGCCGGAGGAGGCAGACTAGTCTTCCTGCTCCGTGCGCTTCATGGCCTTCCGGCGCTTCTTCCGGGCCTCGGCCTGCTTCCGCTTCCGCTTCACGGAGGGCTTCTCGTAGTACGCCCGCTTCTTCATTTCTTTGAAGAGCCCATCCTTGAGCATGAGCTTCTTCATGGTCTTGAGGGCGGACTCGATTTGGTTGTCGTGGACCTCGATGCGCATGGCAGAACGGTACCCGCTCGGGGGGCGCGTGTCAATCGCGATTGGCGCGAGCCGCTGTGCTAGGGTGCCTCCCGAGGCCGGCGCGGCAGCGCGCGGGCCGCGCAGTGCATCCGTTCGATGGAGGACTCCATGGCCACGGACAACCACCTCCTGCTCACCGTCCTGCTCCACCACGACCAGTCCAAGACGCTGGACGAGATCATGGCCCACTTGAGGGGAACCGGCTTCTATCGCGACTTCCCCCCAGAGGGCAGCGAGCTCGTGTCCTGGGTCGTGGCCATGTCCTACGGCTTCATCATCCAGCTCCGGGTCGAGGTCGACAAGGTCCGCAGCCTCAACCGCTACATGGAGCAGAAAGCCTGGGGTGCATTCCGCTATCAGGTGTTTCCGTCCTACGACTTCGCGCCCATCGCCGCGACGCTCAAGAAGGAGCACGCGTAGCGCGGACACGAAGCAATCGTAGATTCCGGTGGTAGGATGGGCGCATGGCTGTTCCCGCCCGTCTCCAGCTCGCGCTCGCACCCACGCCCATCGTGAAGCTCGACCGGCTCTCCCGCCATGTGGGCGTCGAGCTCTACTTCAAGCGCGACGATCTCACTGGCTTGCTGGAGTCGGGCAACAAGGTTCGCAAGCTCGAGTTCCTGGTGGGTGAGGCCCTCCAGCAGGGCGCCGACACGCTGCTGACCTGTGGCACGCTACAGTCCAATTGCTGCCGCGCGGTGTCGGCGGTGGCCGCCCGCCTGGGATTGCGGGCGGTGCTGGCCGTCAAGGGCGCGCGGCCCGAGGCCTACGACGGCAATTTGCTGCTGAACCGGCTGCTGGGCGCCGAAGTGCGCTATCTCTCGGATGCCGAATTCGCGCAGATCGACCAGGTTCTCGAGCGCCTCGCGGAGGAAATCCGGGCGCGTGGCGGCCGGCCCTACGTGATCCCGGAGAGTGGCTCGAACGAAGTGGGCGCTCTGGGCTATCTCGAATGCGCCGTGGAGCTCGCCGATCAGATCAATCACGGCGCCCCGCGCTTCGACACCGTGGTCATCACCGCCTTCAGCGGCGGCAGCCAGGCGGGATTGCTCATGGGCAAGCAGCTCGCCGGCTTGCCCGCCGAGATCGTGGGGGTGCCGATCGCCTTCCCCGCCGAGCACGTCCGGGGCTATATCGGGCGCACCATCGACAAGGCGATCCGGCGTTTCGGCTTTGCCATCGAAGTGCCGAAGACCATCCACCTGCTCGACGGCTACCAGGGCGCCGGCCGGGCGGGCGTCTCCGACGACGCGCTGGACACCATCGTCAGGCTGGCCCAGCAGGAGGGCGTGCTGCTCGACCCCGTCTATACTGTCAAGGCCTTCGCCGGTCTCATGGACACGCTCGCCCGCGACCCCAAGGCTCTCGGCCAGCGCGTCTGCTTCATTCATACAGGCGGGCTGTTCAGCGTCTTTCCGTTCCGTGAGCGCCTGAGCCGTCTCCTCGACGGCCCGCCCCCGGCCGGCTCCTGATCGCCCGGGCTGAGATGGCGCTGATTCGTCTCACGGGGGGCGAGGTCGACGGGCTGGAGCTCTACTACACGACCGCCGGGCGCGGGCCCGCGACGCTGCTGATCCACGGCCTGGGCGCCTTCGCCGAGTCCTGGCGCCACACCAGCGCGGCCCTTGCTCCACATGGCACCGTCATCGCCCTCGACCTGCCGGGATTCGGCCAGTCCGCCAAGCCCCGGCGGCCCTATGGGATGCCCTTCTTCGCCGAGGCGGTAAGGCGACTGCTCGATGCCCTCGGGCACGACCGGGTCCATGTTGTCGGCCACTCAATGGGCGGCGGCGTCGCCGTTGCCTTCGCCACGGCCAATCCATCCAGAGTGGACCGACTCGCCTTGCTGAGCCCGGCCGTCCCTGGCTTTCCCCTGCGCCCCTCCGTCATCTATCGGCTCATGACGCTCCCCGGGCTCGGCGAGGTGATGGCGAGATTGGTCACGCGGAGCCTCTGCGCCGCGGCGCTGCGCCGTTGCATCGTCGACCCCGATCCCGAGGAGATCGCCTTCCTCGTGGCTCACGAGTTCGGGGTGCGCGCCACGCCGGACGGACGGGCGGCCTATCTGGCGACGCTGCGCGGCATGCGAGGGGATTTCACAGGGGGCGGCGCCGCATACCGCGCCGCGCTCTCCGAGTGGGATCGGCCCACGCTCGTCATTCACGGCCGCCAGGATCCCGTGATCCCGCTGACGCACGCGGCCGCCGCGGTGGACGGGATCCGGGGAGCCGAAGGCCGTTGGCTCGACCGCTGCGGGCACTTCCCGCATCTCGAGCACGGCGCCGCGGTCCATAACTGGTTGGGGGAATTCCTCTTCGCCCAGGCCAGAAGCTAGATGGTGTAGGTTTTGCCCTGTTCGAGGATGTGGATTCGGGTGGGGTCGATCTTGGCGAGCTCTTCGGCGGTCTCCTGATACAGTTGCGGCTTGACGTGGTAGACCCAGATCGGAATGTCGGTGGGCATCTTTTCTATCTCGCGCTTGAGCATGTCGGGCGTCAGATGGCCGGAAGCGCGGGCGAGCATGTTCAAGCGGTTCGGGAAGGCCGTCTCCACGATCAGTGCCTTGAGACCCCGCAGCTCTCGCGCGACCTTCCAGATGCGCTGGGTCGGCCCCGTGTCTCCGCTGAAGACGAAGCCGGTCTCGCCGTTGTGGACTACGTAGCCCGTGGTGGGGATGGTGTGGTCCACGTGAACGGGGGTGACCCACAGGTCTCCGACGCGGGCCTCGGTATCTTCCGCAAGGGTGCGGAAGGCCAGCACCGCGTTTGACGGGGAGGGGATGGTCGTGAAGTCGGGCCAGAGGGCGTCATTGAAGCAATGGGTCTGGAGAGCTTCGAGGACCGGGGTGATGCTACAGGCCGTGACGCGCCGCTCGGGAGCGACCATCGCCAAAGTGTCGGTGAGGAAAGCGAGTCCCACCGTGTGGTCGAGGTGGGCATGGCTCAGGAGGGCATACTCGATCTCGATCTGCTCGGGGACGGAGAGCGCCCCGCCCACCGTGCCGGCATCCACCAGCACGCGGTCGTCTACGAGGAAGGCAGTGGGCCGCTGGCTCGGCCCCTCGCTGCCATAAGCCCCAAGAACCTTTACTTTCACGGAACGAAGATACCCCCTCTACCTTGCGTTGTCACAATTCCCCCAAGTCTATGCCACGAGCCGCCGAGGGGTCAAGCAGGCTCTACCGGGGTCCTGCCCTTGCGCAACTATCTGTCCCTATGGGAAGATTCGGCCGATGATCTTCCAGCAGATCCTGAACGAGGAGGCCGGCTGTCTCTCCTACCTCATAGGATGCGGCGAGGCCGGACAGGGCATCGTCGTCGATCCAGCCCGGGATCGAATCGATGAGTACCTGGCGCTGGCCCGCCGGAAGGGGCTGACCATCATTCATATCGTCGATACCCACGTCCACGCCGACCATGTCTCGGGCAATCAGGCTCTGGCGGCCAAGACCGGCGGGCGCATCCATATTCATCCAGCGGCCAGCGCGACCTTTCCCCACGTCCCGGTTGAAGACGGGGCAGAGCTCAAGATCGGCAATGTGAGCCTGAAGGTCCTTCACACTCCGGGCCACACCCCTGACAGCATCGCACTCCTTGTCACCGATCTCAGCCGGGGGACCGAGCCATGGTTCGTGCTCACCGGCGACACCCTCTTCGTCGGAGACGTCGGCCGTCCCGACTTCGGGGGCGATCAAGCCGCGGCCAACCTCTACCGGAGCCTGGGCGAAAAGCTGCTCCGCCTCCCCGACAGTGTCGAGGTGTATCCGGCCCATGGCGCCGGGTCATCGTGCGGGCGCGCCATGTCGAGCAAGACCGCCTCGACCATCGGCTTTGAACGGCGCTTCAACCCGGCGCTCCAGGCGCCGAACGTGGACACCTTCGTCCGCCGGCTTATGACGGGCCTGCCGCCCAAGCCGCCGAACTTCGACCGCATCATCGCGCGTAACCGCGCCCAGGCCTTGCCGATGACTGGGGACCCACAGCCGCTGTCGGCCGACCAGGCGCGTGAGGCCATCGCCAAGGGCGCGTGTGTGCTCGACGTGCGGAGTCCGGAAGAGTACGGGCAGGGCCATATCCCGAGCGCCATCAATGTCTGGATCGAAAGCCCGCAGTTCTCCTCCCGGGTGGGCTGGTTCGTGCCGGCCGACGCGCCGGTCGTGCTGGTGGCGGCCAGCCCCACCGACCTCACGCGTGCCGTCCAGGGCATGAGCCGGATCGGGTTCGACGCGGTAGCCGGGCACGTGCAGTGGGGGATGACCGAATGGCGCAGCCACGGCTTCCCCGTCGCCACGGTGCCCCAGATCTCGGTGCACGATCTGGCGACCATGCGCGAGGAGCGCCCCGACCTGGTGGTCATCGACGTCCGCGAGCCGTTCGAATGGGACGAGGGCCATATCGACGGGGCGCTGCACCTGCCCATGGGCGAGGCGGTGCGGCGTATGGCTGATGTGCCAGCCGCGCGGCCCAAGGCCGTGCTGTGCGCCGGCGGGCTGCGATCGAGCACGGTGATCAGCGCGCTGAGCCGCGAGGGCATGACCGGTTGGTACAATGTGATCGGTGGCATGACCGCGTGGCAAAAGGGGGGCTATCCGACCGTGAAGACAGGAAGCGGGCGCACGCCCGCATGAGCGAGAACGGCTTCGACTACCCGACCATGGCGCGCGCCCTGATCCTGGGTGACAAGGACACGGTGGCGCGCAAGACGCAGGAAGGTCTCGAGTTGTCCATGGACCCCAAGGAGCTGATCTTCCGCGGGCTGATCCCCGGCATGGACGTGGTCGGCGAGAAATTCCGGCGCAATGAGTACTACGTGCCCCAGGTGCTGCTCTCGGCGCGGGCCATGTACGCGGGCCTCGATCTGCTCAAGCCGCTCATCACGAAGGCCGGCGGCGCGAACCAGAACCTCGGCGTGATCGTGATCGGCACGGCGCAAGGCGATCTGCATGACATCGGCAAGAACCTGGTGGCGATGATGCTCGAGGGGGCGGGCTTCAAGGTGCACAACCTGGGCCGCGACGTCGCGCCCGAGAAGTTCGTGGCGGCCGTCGAGGAGCACGGCGCCCAGATCGTCGGCATCTCCGCGCTGATGACCACGACCATGCCTGCCATGAAGCGGACCATCGACGCCCTCGAGAAGGCCGGGCTGCGCGCGCGCGTCAAGGTGATGATCGGCGGCGCGCCGGTCAACCAGTCCTATGCGGACGAGATCGGGGCCGACGGCTATGCCAGGGACTCGACCATCGCTGTGACGCGCGCCAAGGAGCTGCTCGGCGTGCCCGTGAACGCCTGATGCCGAGCCGTCCGCGCGGCTGGGATCTCGTGGAGCGGGTCCGCGCCGGAGACCTCCTCGTTTTCGACGGCGGCTATGGCACGGCGCTCTTCGCGGCGGGACTGCTCAACGGCGCCTGCCCGGAGCTCTGGAATGACACTCACGCCGACGTCGTCCGGGACATCCACAAGGGCTACTTCGACGCCGGCTCAGACTTCGTGGAGACCAACACTTTCGGCGGCACGCGCCTCAAGCTCAATGAATACGCGCTCGGCGACCGCACGCGCGAGCTGAACGAGAAGGGCGCCCGGCTCGCTCGCTCGGTATGCCCGCCGGGCGGCTGGGTCGCGGGCTCCATCGGCCCGACCAGCCGGCTGCCCGTCGAGTACGAGCCGCTCGGCGACACGAGCGACGAGCAGTACGTCGAGACGTTCAAGGAGCAGGCGGCGGCGCTGGCCGAGGGCGGCGTGGACCTCTTCGCCGTCGAGACCATGATGTTTCCCCAGGAAGCCACCGCCGCGATCAAGGCGTGCAAGGCCGTAGCGGATCTCCCCGTGATGGGCACCATGTTCTTCCAATACGAGGATATCCACGACCGGGACCGCACCATGTGGGGTGAGAGTCCTGCCGACGTCGCCCGCAGCCTGCTCGGGGCGGGCGCCGACATCGTCGGCATGAACTGCGGACGCGGCCCCGACCGCGCCATCGTGATCATTCGCGAGATGCGGGCGGCCACCGATACGCCGCTCATCGCGTACCCGAATGCCGGGCTGCCCATCACCAAGGGCGACCAGACCACCTA
>JBKPCB010000128.1:0-35027 GCA_046727155.1 Candidatus Methylomirabilota bacterium
CCGCCTGCGCCCGACTGCGGCCGGGCGGCCGGGCTGTCTTTCTCGAGCCGAATCCCTGGAATCCCCAGTGGTACGTGCAGGTCACCATCCATCCGGGCCGGAGCTGGCGCGTCGAGCGCGGGCTGCTCCGCATGTGGCCGCAGCGCGTGCGGCGCGCGTTTCTGCGCGCGGGCTTCGCCGACTGCCGCGTGTCCTCCTTCGGCTGCTTCCCGCCCTTCGTTCTCAACGCCATCCCGGCTTCGCGCGGCTGGGAGGCTTCCCTGGCGCGCGTGGGGCCTCTGGCCAGGACGTTCACACTAAACGTGTTCTCGGCCGGGAAGGCCTGACCGCGTGGGCGGCGCCGTCGGCGGAGACTCGCGCGGCTCGTCAGCCGCCCTCCTGGCGTGCCTACTCGCCGCGTACCTCATCTTCGCCCTCTTCTACGCGTGGGTGCTCGTCAACCACGACTACGAGGCGGAGTATCTCGCCCTCGGCAACCTGGCGGTCCGCGGCCAGCTCAGCCTCTACCAGGAGGAGATGACCGGCCAGTGGGTCCCGCTCCCGTTCTACGTCTACGGGCTCACCCAGGTCGTGGTCGGGCCGAGCCTGCTAGCGGCGCGGCTACTGTCCGTCGCGCTCGGCGGCGCGGCCCTCGTGCTCGTCTTTCTGCTCGCGCGCCGCTGGGGCGGCCCGGTGGCCGGAGCCGCCGCGGCGGGGCTTTTCTGCACCCACGGCCTGGTCGCGGGCTACTTTGCCACCGCCCATTTCTCGTCCCTCACGGCGCTGCTGCACCTCGCCGGCATCTACATCCTCTTCTGCACGGAGTGGCGCTGGCGGGATGCGGTCGGCATGGCGGTGCTGTCGCTCCTCTTCCTCACCAAGCCGCACTACTGGCCGACCCTCCCCTTTGCCGCGCTGTTTCTGCTCTGGCGGGCCCGCTCGCTCCGCGAGCGGGTGGCCGTCGCGGCGGCGGCCGCTGCGGTGCCGGCCGCGTTTTTTCTCTCGGATTGGAACCACATCAAGATCTTCGCCTACACGCCGTTCAGGGAGTGGGTCGCGCCGCTGGGCTACTACTCCTGGCACACCTTGATGGAAGATCCCGAGCATGTCTGGACATCGGATTACGCCGACATCGGCTGGGACGCGACGCCGGGCGGGCGGTTGGTCCTCATCGCGCGCAGCTTTGCCTTCTTCCTCAAGCGTTATGCGGTGTGGATGGCCGCGCTGGCCGGCCTGGCGCTGCTCCGTCTCTGGCAGTGGCGCGCGGCCCGGCCTGCGGGCCCGCTGTGGGGACCGCCGGGGCTGCGCTTCACCTTCTGGCTCTTCTGGTACCTCGTGGCCTGGCAGTTCGTGATCGTCGGCCCCTACATCAAGCAAGGCTTCGCCTATGTCGGCGCCGTGGCTCCGCTACTGGCCGTCGCCCTCGGCTGGCTCTTCGCCGCGGTCTGGCAGGGTCAAGCTCTGCCCCGGGCCGTCCGCGCCGCGGCGCTGGCCGGAATGGTGGTGGCGCTCGTGGTCTCGCCATGGGTTCACCGGCAGCACTATCTCCCCCGGCGCATCTCGCTGTCCGAGGCCACCGTGCCGGTGCTGAAGACGCTGGCCGGCCGACTGGCCGCGATCATTCCGGCCGGCGAGACCAGGGTGTTCCTCCTCGGCGACCCGATGCCCCTCCATCTGGCGGGCCGCCGCTCCTACCTCCGCCAGTTCCACCAGCACCTCATGGTGTTCACGAGCGTGCGGGAGCAGTCGCGCTACATCCGCTCGGGCATGTGGGGGCGCGCCGAGCTGGAGGAATGGCTCGGCTCCGACGCGCAGTTCGCGGTCCTCCAGGACAGCGTGACGCGTTTCTACCGTGGCCGCCGACCGTACGCGGACATCCTGGGGCGCATGGACGAGCTGCTCGCGCGGAACTTCACGCTGATCGCGACGCTCAAGGGAGTTGGCGGCGACTCCTTCCAAATATACCGACGGAGGGCGTGAGCGTGCCCACGCACGTGCTCGTAATCGGCGGCGCCGGATTCATCGGCTCCAACGTCGCCGATTCCTTCCTGCGCTCGGGCTCCCGGGTCACCGTTTACGACAATTTCTCACGTCCGGGCGGCGCCGCCAATGGGCGCTGGCTCAAGTCGGAGCACGGGCGGCGGGTGCGCGTGCTCCGGGGCGACATCCGCCGCGGAGGCATCCGGCTGCGGCGGCTGATCGACGAGGCCGACCTGATCATCCACAATGCCGGGCAGGTCGCGGTGACGACGTCGGTGGCCGACCCGCGCGCGGACTTCGAGACCAATGCCGCCGGCACCTTCGAGGTGCTGGAGGCGCTGCGGGCCTCGCGCCGGCGGCCGCCCATGGTGTTCTCGTCGACCAACAAGGTCTACGGCAATCTGCCGGGTGTCCGAACCCGCCGGCTCGGTCGCCGCTACGCCTTCGCCGACCGGCCGCAGGGGATCTCTGAAGAGCAGCCGCTCGACTTCCATTCGCCCTACGGATGCTCGAAGGGGGCCGCGGACCAGTACGTGCGCGACTACGCGCGCATCTACGGCCTCCCCACCGTGGTCTTCCGCAAGTCGTGCATCTACGGGCCGCGCCAGTTCGGGGTTGAGGACCAGGGCTGGGTGGCCTGGTTCACCATCGCGGCGCTCCTGGGCCGGCCCATCACCATCTTTGGCGACGGCAAGCAGGTGCGCGACGTGCTCCACATCGACGATCTGGTGCGCGCCTACCGCTCCGCCTTCCGCCGGATCCGGGACGTGGCGGGCGAGGTGTTCAACATCGGCGGCGGCCCGCGCAATACCATGTCGCTGCTGGAGCTGCTGGAGGTGCTGAAGAACCTGCTCGGGCGGCCCGTCCCGGTTGGCTACGACGACTGGAGGCCCGGCGATCAGTTGATCTACGTGAGCGACATCCGCAAGGCCCGGCGCGATCTTGGCTGGACGCCGGCCGTCGCGCCCGAAGCGGGCGTGCGGCGACTGTACCGGTGGATCGCGGCCAACCGACAGTTGTTCCGGTCGCGATGAGGCGCGGCCCTACGAGCCGGGCCGGGAGGGATTGCGCGTGTCGCGAAAGAAAAAGCGGAGATACTCGGAGAGGTTGCGCCAGACCCGCATCTTGCTGCCCGAGCGCTTGGCGCCATAAGAGTAGACCACCGGCGTCTCCACGGCGCGGAGCGGGCGGAGCCGGCTGAGCTTCACCAGGATCTCGATATTGGCAAAGAAGCCCCGCGCTTCGATGAAGCTGCGGCCGTAGCGCTCGAACGCCTCCTGAAGCAGCTCCGCCCGGTACCCACGGTAGAAGAGCGTGTAGTCCTTCACCGGCTTGAGCCCGCAATACCAGCGCATGACCCAGTTGGCGCCCACGCTGAAGATGAGCCGCTTGACGGGGAAGCCGTGATAGCCCCCGCCGGGCACGTAACGTGATCCGCAGACGACGTCATAGCCCTGTTGGAGCAGCGCGATAATGGGGCGCAGCGCCTGGAGGCTGTTGGTGCCGTCGCCTTCGATCGTGATGATGAAATCGCCGGGCTTGGAGATGGCCGCGGCGTGACGCAGCCCCGTATCGAAGGCCGCCGCCACGCCCCGGTTGCTCTCGTGGGAGAGCAGCTCGAGCGGCATCGTCTCCTTCATGTGGCGGACGATGGCCTCGGTGCGGTCCGTGCTGCCGTCGTCCACGACGATGATCTCCAGGTCGCCCAGCCCCAGGTCGCGGATCGCGGCGAGGCTCTCGCCGATGCCCGCTTCCTCGTTGTAGGCCAACACCACCAGGCGCGTCGTCATGTGGATACCTTCTCGGCGTACGCGGTCATGAAGTCCCCGAGATCGATTGAGACGGTCCGGTTCGAGAGCCCGAGCCGGCTGAGCGCTCGACGCACGGCGTCGCTCGTCCGCGGCGCATAGGGCCCGAGCTTGAGCGTGAGGTAGTCCCACGTCACGACGTGGGAGTAGCCGTGCAGGTGGACGAGCCTCCAGCCGGCGAGCCCGAGGGCCCGCTCGAGCGTCCGCGGCGTGAAGTAATAGAGATGCATCCGCATGTACCACGGCCACCGCCGGCCGAGCAGCCTGGCCACCCAGGCGTCGTTCCGCATGGTCGACAGCACCAGAAAGCCGCCATCGCGAACCACCTCGCGCGCCAGCCGCAGCTCCTTGACTGGGTCGGCGTAATGCTCGATCGCGTCCCACATCGTGGCCACGGCGAAGCGGCCCCTTGGCAGCTTCGCGCTCGTGAGGGTGCCGCAATGGACTTCGTGGCCCTTCTTCCGCGCGGCCTCCGCCGCCCACCGGCTCGGCTCGAGTCCGACCACGGGCCATCCGCGCGCCGCGGCCACATCGAGAAACACACCGGTGTAGCAGCCGATGTCGAGTAGCGGGCCTCTCACCGGCACGCGGGCCTCGAGACGGCGGAGCGCCTTCGAAAACGTCGCTACGCGGGCTGGCTCGTTCTCCTGATAGACCGTGTCCTCCACGCCCGTGTAGTAGGAGAGGATGGTCGCGTCGTCCTCGCGCGGGCTCCGGAACTGAATGCCGCAGGCGGCGCAGGCGACGATCTGGCCGAAGGTGCCGTGGTCGAGGCTCGTGCAGGCGACCAGGTCGGACCGGTCGATGCGTCCGGATCCCGCGTCCCGCAGCACCGGGGACACGCGCATCCCGCCGCAGAGCGGGCACGGCACATCTCGAACGTGAATGTCGCTCTGGGTTGCCATGGCCGTGAGTTTGCCGTGGAGTGTAAATCAACCACTCCGCCTGGAGCAAACTCATCAGACCGCGCCGCCGCATCCCGATCTTCCCGTTGACTTCCTCGTCAGCGGCTGGGTAGGGTGTGCCGTGCCCAGCACCATGACTCCCCGCCGTCGCCGACTCCTGACGACGCTGACGGTCATCATGTACCTCGCGCTGGCCTTGTACCTGAGCAGGATCCTGATCGCGTCGGACGACGAGGAGTCCTACCTCGGCCTGGGGCGCCTCGTGCTGACCGGAGCGATCTCCCTGTTCCAGGACGATGCAACCGGCCAGCGCATGCCCCTACCCTTCTACGTGTTGGGCGGCTCCCAGGTATTGTTCGGCCGGAACCTATGGGCAGGACGCCTGGTCTCCGTCGGCCTGGGCTTGGGAGTGCTCGTGCTGACGATCGCCACCGCGCGTCGTCTCGGAGGTGATCTCGCCGGCGTGCTCGCCGGGCTGCTGCTCGCCACCCAAGGCGTGGTCGTCGGCTACTACGCCACGGCGGCGCCGCGGGCGCTCACGGCGCTCATCTTCATGCTCGCGGTATGGCTCATGCTCCGCACGGATCTGCGCTGGCGCTGCGCGCTGGGGATGGCGGCGGCCTCCCTCCTGTTCTTCACCCGCACCAACATGTTCCCCGCGATCCCGTTCTTCTTCGCGTGGGCGATCCTGGGCGCCGCGAGCCACGCCGAACGGCTCGTCGTGCTGCTCGTGACGGCGGCGCCGCCGGCCGCGTTCTTTCTCTCCGATCCGCGTCATCTCAAGCTGCTGGCCCACGTGCCGGTCCTTCACCGCTTCGTGGACCCACTGGGCTACCGGTCCATCTTCGGCTTCTCGGCCTTTCGCCGCTCGGGTCTCGTCGAGCAGATCTGGTCCTTCCCGCTCTTCGCCCGCCGCTATGAGTCCTGGGCGCTGGCCGCTCTCGGGCTCGCCGTGGCCGGCGCCGCGGTCTGGCGACGGTACCATCGGGCCCTGTGGATACACATCCCCTTTGCCGTGGCAGCGACCGCGTCGCTGTGGCTCTGGGTCCTGCTGTGGCACTACATCATCTTTCGGGAAAGCTTCCGGCTGGTGATGGCCTACTTCCCTGATTTCGCGCCCCTCGCCGCCACGCTCCTCGGGGCTGGATTCGCGGGCGCGCTCGGCCGGGCAGACCTGCCGCGGGCCGCCCGGGCGATCCTCGTCCTCGCGCTGGCGGCCGGGCTCACGGTGTCTGTCGTCTTTATCCGCCATCCGCTCATGGCACAGCCCGTCCCTCGGCCCTTCCGCGGTGACGCCGTCCAACAACTCGAGCGGGCCGCCGCCGAGCTCCGGGCCCTCGTGCCCCGCGGCGAGCGCGTGTTCCTCTTCGCCGAGCCCATCACCGCCTATATCGCGGGGCTCGACATGCCGCTGCAGCAGCTCATGTCTTCGGCCGGCACTCTGGCGCCGGCCGGCGGTAACCAGCGCGTCGTGGAGAAGAGCGGAGTCTGGGGTTTGGTCGAGGTCGAGCGCTGGCTGGGATCCGAGGCGCGGTACGCCGTGATCTCAGAAGGACTCATGCAGGCTATGGAGCCACTCCGGCCCGAGGCCGTTGCCAGGATGCGACAGCTGCTGCGGGAGCGCTTCGTGCGTACGGGCCAGGTCAACGGTCCGCCTTGGCTTACCCAGGATGTCTATCGGCGGGTGTCGGCAGCCCTCTAAGTCGCTGATTCTGAACGCGGAGCCCAGCCCTCCTTCAGGTATAATGTGGTGGTTTGTCGCCGGTCGCGGCCTATAATTTTTGTAGCCCTAGCCCTCAAGGAGCGTGGCCATTGCCCCAGGCTCGGACGTTCGCGGTCCCCTTCGTCGCGCTGGACCTCCAGCAGCGCGCCATAAAGGGCGAGATTCTCGGCGCCGTCGAGCGCGTGCTCGAGCACGGCCAGTACATCCTGGGTCCGGAGGTGGAGGAATTCGAGCGTAGATTCGGCGAGTTGTGCGGCACGCCGTTTGCAGTGGGAATATCCGATGGCACGCATGCTCTCATCTCGTCCCTCCGCGCCCTCGGCATCGGCCCCGGCGACGAGGTCATCACCGCGCCCAATTCCTTCCTCGCCAGCGCCGCGGCCATCGCGCTGGTCGGGGCCCGGCCGGTCTTTGCCGACGTCCGCGACGATCTCAATATCGATCCGGCCCGGGTCGCCGACGCCGTGACGAGTCGCACGCGCGCCCTCATGCCCGTGCACCTCACGGGCCGGGTGGCCGACATGGAAGGGCTCGAGCGCATCGCCACGCGTCACGGGCTGGCCATCGTCGAGGATGCGGCCCAAGCCATCGGCGCGCGGCTCAACGGCCGTCTGGCAGGCAGCTTCGGCGCCGCCGGCTGCTTCAGCCTGCACCCGCTCAAGAACCTGGCTGCCGCCGGCGACGCGGGCATCGTCACGACCTCGGACAGCAAGACGGCCGACGCCCTCCGTGCCGTCCGAAATCACGGGCTGCGCGGGCGCGACGACTGCGGCGCGTGGAGCTGCAACGCGCGGCTGGACACGATCCAGGCCGCCATCCTCAACGTCAAGCTCGCCCACCTCGCGCGATGGACGGCGGCCAAGCGGGAGATCGCGAGCCGGTATCGGGACGGGCTGCGAGACGTGGTAAGAGTGCCCGAGGATCGGCCGGGAGAGCACGCCGTGTACCAGACTTTCGTCATCCGCGCCGACCGGCGCGACGATCTGCAGCGGCACCTGGCGGCGCGCGGCGTGGACAGCAAGGTGCACTACCCGACGCCGCTGCACCTCCAGGAGGCGGCCGCCGACCTGGGCTACAAGCGCGGCGACTTTCCGGTGGCCGAGCGGCTGGCCGGCGAGATCCTGAGCCTGCCCATCTACCCCGAGCTCACCGGCCCCCAGCAGGACGCGGTGGTCGACGGCGTGCGCGCATTCTACGGAGGCCGCGCCTGATGGGCCTGCGCGTGCCGTACTCCTATCTGGAACGCCAGTTCGCCCACAACGTGGACGCCATCCTGGCCGACATCCGCGAGCTGGTGCGCGCCGGCGACTACACCTTGGGCGCGGCCGTGGCCGACTTCGAGTCGCGCTACGCCCGTCGGCTCGGTGTCCGCCACGCCATCGGGGTCAATTCGGGCACCGAGGCGCTGACGCTCGCGCTCGAGGCCGTGGGCGTGAGGCCTGGCGACGAGGTCATCACCGCGCCCAATACCTTCATCGCCACCGTGGGCGCCATCGTCGCCGCTGGCGCCCGCCCGGTATTCGTGGACGTCAATGCCGAGCACAATATCGACCCGACGCTGATCGAGGGCGCCCTTACCCCGCGCACGCGGGCGCTGCTGCCCGTACACCTCTCGGGCAATCCGGCCGACATGCCGGCCGTCCTGGAGATCGCGCGCCGGCGGGGCATCGCCGTGGTCGAGGACGCCTGCCAGGCCTTTGGCGCCTCGATCGACGGCCGCTTCGTGGGCGCCTGGGGCAACGCGGCGGGTTTCAGCCTGCATCCGCTCAAGCCGCTCAATGTCTGGGGCGACGGCGGCATCATCGCCACCGACTCCGACGCGACGGCCGATCACCTCCGGCTGCGCCGCAACCACGGGCTGAGGAATCGCGACACGGTGGAGATCTTCGGCGTGAACAGCCGGCTGGACTCGCTCCAGGCCATCGTCGGCCGGCACCTCCTCGACGGCATCATGGCCATCACCGATCGCCGAATCGCCAATGCGCGGCGCCTGGACCGCGGGCTGGTCGCGCTCGGCGGCGACATCACGATCCCGCCGCGGCGCCCCGGCGCGCGGCACGTGTACCAGACCTACGTGGTCCAGGCCCGCGATCGCGACGCGCTGGTCCGCTTCCTGAACGAGCGCGGCGTGGAGGCCAAGATCCACTACCCGGTGCCCGTCCACCTGCAGCCGGCCGCGAAAGAGCTGGGCCACAAGCCCGGCGACTTCCCGGTGTGCGAGGCGCAGGCGCGGGAGATCGTTACCCTGCCCTCGCACCAATTCCTGACCGACGAGGAGATCGACTACGTGATCCAGCAGGTGCGGGAGTTCTATCGGCGATGAAGGGGCAGCGATGAGCCTCGAGCGCACGCTCTATGCCGCTATGGTGCGGATGCGCATGATCGAGGAGAAGATCGCCGCGATCTACCCCGAGCGCGAGATCCGCTCGCCCACGCATCTGTACATCGGTCAGGAGGCGGTGGCCGCCGGCGTCTGCGCGGCCCTTGGCCGAGCGGACGTGGTGGCGGCCAACTACCGCTCGCACGGCTGGTACCTTGCCAAGGGCGGCAGGCTCCAGGCCATGATGGACGAGCTCTTCGGCCGCGCCACGGGTTGCAGCGGCGGCTGGGGCGGCTCCATGCATCTGATCGACGTCGAGGCCGGCGTGATGGGCACCTCGGCCATCGTCGCCGGCGGCGTCTCCCACGCCGTGGGCAGCGCGCTGGCCGACAAGATGCTCGGCCGCTCCCAGGTTTCGGTGGCCGTGTTCGGTGACGGCGCCGTCGAGGAAGGCCCCTGGCACGAGAGCCTCAACTTCGCCGTGCTCAAGCGGCTGCCGGTGATCTTCCTCTGCGAGAACAACCTCTGGGCCGCCTTCTCGCCGATCGAGGACCGCCAGCCGGCCGTGGAGATTCACCGCCGCGCGGAGGCATACGGCATCCCGGGCATGGTCGTGGACGGTAATGATGCTCTTGCGGTTCACCGCGCGGCCGCGACGGCCGTGCACCGCGCGCGCCGCGGCGAGGGCCCGACACTGATCGAGTGCCGCACCTACCGCTGGCTCGAGCACTGCGGGCCCAACGACGACGTGCCGCAGGGCTTCCGCGCTGCCGAGGAGCTGGCGGCGTGGAAGGGCCGCTGCCCCATCGAGCGCATGCGGCAATTCATCACCGACGAGGAGGATCGCGCCGTCCGCGCCACGGTGACCCGCGAAATCGAGGAGGCCCTGGCCCACGCGCGCTCGGCGCCCTGGCCACAACCGACCTGGAAGCCTGCTTACTATGAAGTTTAGAGAAGCCATTCGCGCCGCCACGGTCGAAGTCATGCGCAAGGACGCGCGCGTCTTCGTGACGGGCATCGGCGTGCCGGACGTCAAGGGCATCTTCGGCACCACGCTGGGGCTCGCCGAGGAGTTCGGCGCCGACCGCGCCTTCGACATCCCGCTGTCCGAGAGCGCCATCACCGGCATCTGCCTCGGCGCCACCTTCCGCGGGCTGCGTCCGATCTTCGTCCACCAGCGCATCGACTTCACCATGCTGACGATGGATCAGCTCGTCAATCATGCCGCCAAGTGGCGCGCCATGTTCCACGGCGCGCATCCCGTGCCGCTGGTGATCCGGGCCATCGTGGGGCGCGGCTGGGGCAATGGCCCCCAGCATACCCAGAGCCACCACGGCATCTTCGCCCATGTGCCCGGACTCAAAGTGGTGGTGCCGGCCACGCCCCACGACGCCAAGGGCCTTCTGATCGCCGCCGTGGAAGACGACGACCCCGTGATCTACGTCGACCACCGCTGGCTGCACGAGGAAGAGGGGGAAGTGCCGGAGGGCTACTACGAAGTGCCCATCGGCAAGGCGGCGGTGGTGCGCCCCGGCAGTGACGTGACGGTGGCCGCGGTGGGGCCCTTCGTGGGCGAGGCGCTCAAGGCCGCCGCGGCCCTGGCCGATCAAGGCGTCGCCGTGGAGGTCATCGACATCCGCACGCTGCGCCCGCTCGACGCAGAGACGATTCTGGCCTCGGTCAGACGGACCGGCCGGCTCGTCGTGGCCGACGCCGACTGGGGCCCCTGCGGCGTGGCGGCCGAGGTGATCGCCCTGACGGCGGAACATGCGCTGGCAGCGCTGAAGGCGCCGCCGGTGCGCGTGACGTGGCCCGACAGTCCCGTTCCCTCGAGCCAGGCCATCGAGCCCCAGTTCTACCCGGGCGCCCGCCAGATCCACGCCGCGGCGCTCTACACGCTGAGCCGGGACGCCGGCGGTGGGCTCATCCGATCGAGCGTGAAGCCATTCGAGGGGCCGTTCTGATGGGCCCCGGGATCTCCGTCGTCATTCCGGCGCGGAACGAGGAGGGTAACCTCAAGCCCTGCGTCGAGACGATCATCGGAGCGCTCGACGGGATCACGGACGACTACGAGGTCATCATCGTCAACGACGGGAGCACCGACGGCACCGGCGCGCTCGCCGAGCGGCTGGCGGCCGAGCTCCGGGGCGTGCGGGTGGTGCACAATGCGCAAGGGCTCGGCTTCGCGCGGGCCTACCGCCACGGCGCCGGCCTTGCCAGCAAGCCCTTCGTCGCGCTCGTCCCCGGCGACAACGAGATCCAGCCGGCCTCCATGCGGGCGATCTTCGAAGCCGTCGGCACCGCGGACATCGTGGCGCCCTACACGGCCAACCAGGAGAGCCGCCCGCGGCTGCGTCAGGCGCTGTCGCGGACGTTCACCGGCACCGTGAACTTCCTCTTCGGCTTCAACCTGCGCTACTACCAGGGCCCCTGCGTCTATCCGTCGGGCGTCCTGCGCACGCTGCCGGTCACGACCACAGGCTTCGTCTTCCTCACGGAGATGCTGGTGCGGGCGCTGGCTGCGGGCTACCGTCCGGCGCCGGTGCCGATGTACATCCAGGAGCGCCAGTTCGGCGCCTCGCGCGCCGTCACGATCCGCAACGTGGTGACGGCGCTCAAGACGGTGGCGCGGCTGGTCTGGGACGTGAAAGTGCGCCGGAGGCCGCTCCGATGAGCCGCGTGTTCGTGACCGGCGGCGCGGGCTACGTGGGCTCGGTGCTGGTGCCCCAGCTGATGGCCGCAGGCCATCAGGTGACGGCGCTCGATCTCTTCCTCTTCGGCGACCACCTGCCGCCCGAGGGGCCGGGGCTGGCCAAGATCCGGGGCGACATCCGCGACGAGGCGCTGCTGGAGGGCGTGCTGCCGGGTCATGATGCGGTCATCCACCTGGCCTGCATCTCCAACGACCCCAGCTTCGAGCTGGACCCGGGTCTCAGCCGGACGATCAACTACGAATGCTTCGAGCCGCTCGTGGTTTCGGCGAAGCTCGCGGGGGTGCGCCGCTTCATCTACGCCTCGACCTCGAGCGTCTACGGCGTGAGCGAGGTGGAGAACGTGACCGAGGAGCACCCGCTGGTGCCGCTTACCGACTACAACAAGTACAAGGGTCTCTGCGAGCCGCTGCTGTTCAAGCACCAGGCCTCGGGCTTCACCGCGGTCACCATCCGGCCGGCGACGGTATGCGGGTACTCGCCCCGGTTGAGACTCGATCTCACCGTCAACATCCTCACCATGTCGGCCGTGGTCAATGGGAAGATCACGGTGTTCGGCGGCAGCCAGCGGCGTCCCAACATTCACATCGACGACGTCTGCGACCTGTACGAGCTGCTGCTGGAGCTGCCCGACGAGCGGATCGCCGGCAAGACCTACAATGCCGGATACCAGAACCACACGGTGGCGGAGATCGCCGAGATCGTGCGTCGTGTCGTGGCGCGCGAGGTGCCGGGCCGCGAGCGGGTGGAGATCGTCACCACCCCGTCCAATGACCTGCGCTCCTACCACATCTCCTCGGAGAAGATCAGGCGCGAGCTGGGGTTCGTCCCCAAGCGCACCATCGAGGACGCGGCGCGCGACCTCTGCCGCGCCTTCGCCGCGGGCAAGGTGCCGGACCCGGTGGGCTCCAGCGAGTACTACAACGTCAAGGCCATCCGGGCCGCCGGGCTCAAGTGAGCGTCGCGCCTCCGAAGAGCGTCGTTACGGGCGGGGCCGGCTTCATCGGGAGCCACATGGTCGACTTGCTCCTCGCCGAGGGGCACGACGTGACGGTGATCGACGATTTCAGCACCGGACGTCCCGAGAACCTGGCCCACCACAAAGGCTCGCCCCGGCTGCGGCTGATTCAGGCGGACGTGGCCGACGCCGCGCGCCTGACCCCTGAGATCGCCGGCGCCCAGTGGATGTTCCACTTCGCGGCGCTGGCCGACATCGTGCCGTCGATCCAGCGGCCCACGGAGTACCTGCGCGCCAATGTCATGGGCACCTTGGGGGCGCTGGAAGCAGCCCGCGCGGTGGGCGTGCGGCGCTTCGTCTACTCTGCCTCGTCATCCTGCTACGGCATCCCCGACGTCTACCCGACGCCTGAGACGGCGCCCATGCGCCCCGAGTACCCGTACGCGCTGTCCAAGCTCCTGGGCGAGCAGATGGCGCTGCACTGGGGCCGGGTCTACGGGCTGCCGGTGGTCTCGCTCCGCTACTTCAATGCCTACGGACCGCGCTCGCGCACCTCGGGCACCTACGGCGCGGTATTCGGCGTCTTCCTGGCTCAAAAGCTCAACGGCCACCCCTTCACCGTAGTGGGGGACGGCGCCCAGACGCGCGACTTCGTCTTCGTCACCGACGTGGCGCGGGCCAACCTGCTCGCCGCCCAGTCGGACTGCGCCAACGAGGTCTTCAACGTGGGCACCGGCACGCCGCAGAGCGTGAATCGCTTGGTCGAGCTACTCGGCGGGCCCGTGATCCACATCCCCAAGCGCCCCGGCGAGCCAGACAGCACCCACGCCGATGTCCGCAAGATCCGCGCGCGACTCGGCTGGGAGCCCAAGGTGAGCTTCGAGCACGGCGTGCGCACGATGCTCGAGCACATCGACTACTGGCGCGCGGCGCCGCTCTGGACGGTAGACAAGATCGAGCAGGCCACCCGCGACTGGTTCAAGTACCTGGGCTAGCGCATGTACGCGAAATTCGCCCACAAGATCAAGTCGCCCGAGGACGTGGCGAAGCTGATCGGCCCGCGGCCGCGCAGGCGCAAGGTCATCATGTGCCACGGGACCTTCGACATCGTCCACCCGGGGCATCTCCGTCACCTGATGTACGCGAAGGAAAAGGCGCCGATCCTCATCACGAGCGTCACCGCCGACGCTCACATCTCCAAGGGCGCGTACCGGCCCTATGTGCCGCAGGAGCTGCGCGCGGCCAACCTGGCGGCGCTGGAGTTCGTGGACTACGTGGTCATCGACCCGAACGAGACGCCGATCGAGAACATCCTGGCCATCCAGCCCGACTTCTTCGCCAAGGGCTTCGAGTACCAGGCTGATCCGCTGCCGCCCAAGACCCGGGAAGAGGCCGACGCGCTCGAAAGCTACGGCGGCGAGATGGTGTTCACCCCTGGCGACGTCGTCTACTCGTCCACAGCCCTCATCAGCCAGCACGAGCCCAAGCTCACGGTGGACAAGCTGGTGACGCTGCTGCAGTCCGAGGGCGTGACCTTCGACCAGCTGCGCGCCACGCTCCACGATCTCGAGCGGCTCCGCGTCCACGTCGTCGGCGACACCATCGTGGACCGCTACTCCTACTGCTCCCTGCTCGGCCAGAGCGCCAAGTCGCCGAGCTTCAGCGTCCGGCTTGAGCACGCCGATGCCTTCGTCGGCGGCGCGGCGATCGTGGCCAAGCACCTCAAGAGCGTGGGGGCGCAGGTCTCGCTGACCACGGTGCTCGGCGATGACGACCTGCGCGGCTTCGTAACCGACGATTTGGCCGCGGCCGGCGTGACGGTCCGCGGGCTCGTGGACCCCAGCCGCCCCACCACGCTCAAGGAGCGTTTCATCGCCGACAACCACCGGATGCTTCAGGTGGACCGCGTGGACAACCGGATCGTCCCGGACCGCCTGCGGCGCGAGATCGTGGGCGCCATCCGCACGGACCCGGCCGACATCGTCATCTTCAGCGACTTCCGCCATGGCATGTTCCACCGCTCGACCATCGAGGAGTACACCACCGCCATCCGGTCCGGAGTGCTGCGCGCGGCGGACAGCCAGGTCTCCAACCGCTGGGGCAATATCCTGGACTTCCACGGCTTCGACCTGATCACGCCGAACGAGCGCGAGGCGCGCTTCGCCCTGGGCGACCAGGATTCGGGCGTCCGGCCGCTGGCGCAGACCCTGTTCCAGCGCGCCGGCTGCCGCTATCTAATCCTGAAATTGGGCGAGCGCGGAATCCTCACCTACCGCAGCCCGGGACGGATGCCCCGCGAGTTCTTCATCGTGGACAGCTTCGTCGGCAATCTCGTGGACCCCATCGGCGCGGGCGACGCGCTCCTGGCCATGGCGACGCTCGCGCTGGCCCAGTCGGGCAGCATCGTCATCGCCAGCATCCTGGGCAGCCTGGCGGCCGCGCTGGCCTGCGAGCGCCCGGGCAATGCGCCCATGGTAGTGGCCGAGGTGGATGACAAGCTCGACGCGCTCAAGCGCGCCTCCACCGGGTCGTGACGGGCCGATGAAGTATCTGGTGGTGGGCTTCGGCAATATCGGCCACCGCCGGGCGCGGCTGCTGGGGACGCGATGCGCCGCCACGGTGGACCCGATTGCCGCCGGCGCCACGGCTCGCGCGGTGGAGGACGTCGCGCCGTCGAGCTACGACGCCGTGATCCTGGCGACGCCCAATGAGAGCAAGCTCGACTACGTCGGCCGCTTCCTGGCCGAGGGCAAGCCCGTTCTGGTCGAGAAGCCCCTGCTGTTCTCGAGCCGCTCCCAGGCCGAGGCGCTCGCGCGCGGCGCACGCGCCGGGGCCGTCTGGTACACCTCCTACAACCACCGCTTCGAGCCTCTGATCGCGCGGCTGAGGCAGCTGCTGGCCGACGGCGCCGTCGGCAAGCTCGACCGGGTGCGCATGCTCTACGGCAATGGCACGGTGCGCGACTGGATCGGGAGCTGGCGCGAGTCGGGCGGCGGCGTGCTCGAGGACCTGGGCTGCCATCTCCTGGACCTCTGCGGCTTCCTGCTGGGGCACGAGCACGAGCGCTACGTGCTCTGGGACCTGCGGCCGGTCGAATCCGGCACCTTCGACTACGGGCTCTTCGGCTCGGCCGACCGGCGGGTCGTGCTCGAGGTGGGCAATGTGTTCTGGAAGAACTGCTTTCGGATCGAGGTCTGGGGCAGCGCCGGCTCGCTCCACCTCGAGGGGCTCGGCAAATGGGGCGGCGCTACGCTCGTTCACCGCAAGCGCGTGCTGCCGAGCGGCGTGCCCGGGGAAACGCGTGAGGACCAGGCGGCGGGCGATCCCACCTGGACGGCTGACCTGGCCGAGTTCGAGCGCCGGGTGGCGGCCGGCGAGGGCTCGCTCGAGAACGACTGGCGCATCGCCGAGGCGCTCCACTCGCTGCTCGAGCAGTCCCGAGCGCTCTCGCCGCGGACAGACACGAGCCGATGAGCCAGCGGATCGGCATCGTCGGCCTCTCGCATCTCGGCCTCGTCGCCAGCGCGGGCCTGGCCTCCATGGGCTTTGAGGTGACCGGGGTGGACGAAGCGGAGCGGGTGGCGGGGCTGGCGTCGGGCCGGCTCCCCATCCACGAGCCGGGCCTCGAAGACCTGCTGGCCCGGTCGGCGCCGGCCTTCACCGCCGACTACGCGGCGCTGAAGTCCTGCGATGTGGTGATCGTCGCGCTGGACACGGTGACCGACGAGCTGAACCGCTCCGATCTCTCCGTGCTCGACGCCTGCATCGACCGCGCGCTGCCCTGGCTGCCGGCCGACGGCGTCGTGGCGCTCATGAGCCAGGTCCCGGTGGGCTACACGCGGGACCTCGCCGCACGCTTGTGCTCGCGCCGTCACGATCTCAAGGCGCGCGTCTATTACTGGGTCGAGACGCTCGTGATCGGTGAGGCGCTGGTGCGCTATCTGAGACCCGAGCGCATCATCATCGGCGGGCCCGAGGTACGGGCGGGCGCGCCGGCCGCCGTAGAGCCCGCCCTCGACGACCTCCTGGGCCGCTTCGGCTGCCCGGTCTTCAGGATGAACTACGAGAGCGCCGAGCTTTGCAAGGCGGCGATCAATCTCTACCTGTCCGTCTCGGTGACCTACGCGAATACGCTTGCCGACCTTTGTGAAGCGACGGGAGCCAGCATGCGGGCGCTGATCCCGGCGCTGCGCGGCGACAAGCGCATCGGTCCCGCGGCCTATATCCGCCCCGGGCTGGGCATCGCGGGCGGCAACCTGGAGCGCGATCTCGTCCACCTCCGGGAGCTGGCCCGGTCGAAAGGGATCGACGCGGCCCTGTTGGACCTGATTCTGGAGACCAGCGCGTCGCGCTACGGCTGGCTGCTCCAGGCACTGGAGCGAGCCGTGCTTAAGTCCGGCACGCGGCCGCGAATCGCTCTCTGGGGGCTCGCCTACAAGAAGAACAGCCGCTCCACCAAGAACGCGGTGAGCCTGAGGCTGATTGCCGACCTGAAGGGTCGCGCGGCCATCGTGGCCTATGATCCGGCGGTGACCGAGGCGCCGGCGGGAATCGAGATGGCCCGGAGCGCGCTGGATGCCTGCCGCGGCGCCGACGCGCTGGTGATCGTCACCGACTGGGACGAGTTCGCGACCGTGGATCCCGCGACCATCGGCGCCGCGCTCAAGTCCCCCGTCGTGGTCGACGCCGCCGGGCTCCTCGATCCCGCGCTCGCGAGGAGCGCCGGGCTCACTCACCTCGCCATCGGAGAGGCGCCGTGACGGCCGATCAGGGCGAGGCGCGGCGGGTGCTGATCGCCGGGGCGAGCGCCGGCATCGGCGCCGCCCTGGTCGAGGCGCTGGCCGCCGACGGCCACGCCGTCTTCGCCTGCGCCCGCCGCGCAGACGCGCTCAAAACCGCCACACGCGGCGACGCGCTCGCCCGCTCGCGGGTCTGTGACGTGGGTGACGAGTCGCAGGTGATCGAGCTCTTCGGCTGGATCCGCGGGCAGACGGACGGGCTCGACGCGATGGTCCTGTGCGCGGGGGGCTTCGGGGCCATAGGCCCGGTGCACGAGACGGACAGCGGGGCGTGGTGGGCCACCCTCAGGAGCAATGTGCTCGGCACCTATCTCATGGTCAAGCACGGGCTGCCGCTGCTCGAGCGGGGCCGGCGCCCCAGGATCCTCACCTTCTCGGGCGGCGGGGCGTTTGGCACGTTTCCGCGCTACAGCGCGTATGCTACCTCCAAGGCGGCGGTCGTCCGCCTGACCGAGTGCCTGGCCGATGAGCTCGGGCCGCGCGGGATCGCCGTCAATGCGATCGCTCCCGGCATGGTGCTCACCGAGATCCACCAGGCCACCCTCGACGCGGGCCCGGAGAAAGCCGGGGCCGAGCACTACCAGCGGACCAAGGCGGTGATGGCGCAGGGGGGCGTGCCCATGGACGTGCCGGTGGCGTGCGTGCGCTTCCTCCTCTCGCGGGAGGCCGACGGTCTCACGGGCAAGACCATCGCCGCCAACTTCGATCCGTGGCGCGCGCCGGAGTTCCGGGCGCATCTGGCTGAGATCACGAAGTCGGAGGTCTACACCATGCGGCGCATCAATCCCGTCCACCTGCCGGATGGTCCGCTCAAGGGGCTGCTGTCGTGACCAACAGCGTCTACATCGAGCGCTTCCTGCAGGGCGTCGAGGAAATCGCGCGCAAGATCTCGCGCCCCGACATCGACCGGGCCATCGAGCTGCTCTATCGCGCATGGGAGGAAGGACGCACGGTCTTCACCGCCGGCAATGGCGGCTCCGCCGGAACGGCCACCCACCTCGCGGCGGATCTCAACAAGATGACAGCCATCCCGGGCCGCGCGCGGCTGCGCGCCATGAGCCTGGTGGACAATATCCCGCTGGTCAGCGCGCTGGTGAACGACGACGGTTGGGAGAACGTGTTCACCGAGCAGCTCGAGACCTTCTATCGCCCCGGCGATGTGCTGATCGCCATCAGCGTCCACGGCGGCAAGGGACGCGACAAGGCCGGCGCCTGGTCGCAGAACCTCATGAAGGCCATCGAGTACGTGAAGCGGCGCGGCGGGACCACCATCGGCCTGGCGGGCTTCGACGGCGGCGCCATGCGCGAGGTCTGCGACGCCTGCGTGGTGGTGCCCTACGAGACCACCCCGCACGTGGAGGGCTTCCACGTGGTGCTGCACCATCTGATCGCCTTCTGCCTCGCCGAGCGCATCGCCGGCGGCAAGGGGCTGGCCCGCCAGTGAAGCGGGCGGCGTTCCTGGACCGGGACGGCGTGCTGAATCCCATGCGGCAGAGCCGCGGCGTGTGGCGCGCGCCGCTCACGCTCGACGAGTTCGCGCCGTATCCCTGGTCGGGCGAATCGGTCGCGCGGCTCAAGGCGGCGGGATGGCCCGTGCTGGTGGTGACGAATCAGCCCGAGATCGCGACCGGAGAGCTCGACTCCGGCGTGCTCGATGCGATGAACGAGCGGCTCAGGCGGGAGGTGGGCGTGGACGCGATCTACGTCTGCCCGCACGTGGACGCCGACGACTGCGACTGCCGCAAGCCGAAACCGGGGCTGCTGCTGCAGGCCGCGCGGGAATGGGGCGTGGACGCGGGCGCGTCCTTCATGGTGGGAGACCGGTGGCGCGACGTGGACGCCGGCCGCGCGGCCGGCTGCGCGACCATCCTCGTGGCCGGCCCGATCGAGGGCCCGGCGCGGCCCGATTTTCGCGCGGCCGATCTTCGTGACGCGGTGACGACCATGCTGACCCGAGAGGGGGGAGAGCGATGAAACTTTTCGTGGACTCGGCGAACCTGGTGGAGATCGAGGAGGCGCTGGCCCGCGGCTTCGTGGCGGGGATTACCACAAACCCGTCCATTCTGGCCAAGGAGGAGCGCACCGACTTCACCGAGCACATCCACAAGATCATCGCGCTGATCCGCCGCTACGGGCGCGAGGTGTCGCTGTCCGTCGAGGTCTTCGTCGCCGACCCGGCGGAGATGCTGGATCAGGCGCTGAAGTTCGTCTCGGCCTTCCATTACCCGGCGCTCTCCGTCAAGGTGCCCATCGGCTGGGGCGAGCTCAAGGTCATCGCGGAGCTGCGCAAGCGCGACATCGCGGTCAACTGCACCTGCTGCATGTCCTTCAACCAGGCCTACATGGCTGCGCTGGCGGGCGCCAACTACGTGAGCCTGTTCTACGGCCGTATCCGCGACACCGGCTCCGACGCCCGCGCGGTGGTGGAGCAGACGGCGCGCGCCTTCCGCGCCGGCGGCATCCGCTCCGAGATCATCGTGGGCAGCATCCGTCACATTTACGACGTCAACGAGGCGCTGGCGGCCGGCGCCGACATCGTGACCGTGCCGCCGAAGTTCTTCCCCCAGCTCACCCAGCACCCCAAGACCACGGAAGCGGTCAATCAGTTCCTCGCCGACTTCCGGCAGTGGAGTCAGGGCTAGAGTGCTCACGGGTCCGTGAAGCCCGGCGCTACGGTTCTCGTCACCGGCACGCGCGGGTCCGTCGGGCGCGTCGTGGCCACCCGGCTGCTGGAACGGGGCTTCGTCGTCCGCGGACTCGACCGAAATGACCCGCCGGACGTCCTGAGGACCCGCCCCGGCTTCTCGGGTTTCCGCGCCGACCTGGCCGACCTCGACGCTGTCCGCCCCCTGCTCGAGGGTGTCTCGGGTGTCATCCACTGCGCCGGGCTGAATCCCGACCGGCTGCATGAGGGCCGCGAGGCCTTCCACCGGAGCAATGTCCTGGCGGCCGAGAACGTGCTGAGGGCCGCCCACGAAGCCACTGCCGAGCGGGTGGTGCTGCTCACCTCGGTCGCGGTGCTCCGGCGGCGCTATGGCGCGGTGACCCCGGACGACGCCGGGCCGCACGCGCCGGTGAATCACTATCACTGGTCCAAGGTCGAGGCCGAGCGCCACATCTTCGGCCTCGACGTCCGCGACGGCCTGACAGTGACCGTGCTGCGGCCCTGCTCGATTTACGGGGAAGGCATGCGCTATAAGTGGCACGAGATCATCTCGCTGGTGCGCAGCGGGCGCATGTACCTCATCGGGCTGGAAGACGCCGCCTACCCGCTGATCCACGTGGACGACGTGGCGCGCGCCGTCCTCCTCGCGCTCGATGCCCCCGCCGCCGCGCTGCACCGGCAGGCCATCACGCTGACCGCGACGGAGCCGTGCTCGATCGCCCGGATCGTGAACTTCATCGCGGATTATTACCGCGTGCCCCGCCCGCGGCGGCTGCCATATCTCCCCGTGCTCTGGGCCAGCATGCTCCTGCGACTCGTCCCAGCCGCGCTCAAGCCGCGGCATCTGCGCGAGGTTCGGCCGCACAATATCCGAGACTACCGGTATCCCCTGATCTTCGACCACACCAAGGCCGAGCGGTTGCTCGGCTTCCGTGCGGAGGTGCCGTTCGCCGAGGGCATGACACGCATGCTCGACTCGCTGGGCCCGGACGCGCCCCCCGCGCCGTCAACCCAATGACGTCGGTGGTGCTGGGAGCCAACGGCCACATCGGCTGCCACGTCGCGCGAGAGCTGGAAGCGCGCGGGCACCGTGTCCGGGCCTTCGTCCGCGCCGGCACCGACCTGCACTCGCTCGAGGGTGTTGAGGCCGAGGTGCAGGTCGGAGACGTGCTCGACCGGGAATCGGTCGCGCGCGCCCTGGACGGAGCCGACACCGTCTACCATCTGGCGAGTCCGTCCTCGGCCGATCCTCAGATCGAGCGCATTGCCGTCGAGGGCACACGGCACGTCGCCGAGGCCGTGCTGGCGAGCCCATCCGTGAGTCGGCTGATTTACACGAGCTCCACGATCACCGTCGGATGGACCTCGGACCCCCGCGCCCGCCTGGACGAGTCGAGCTTTTCCAACCTGTCCGCCACGCCCAATCAGGTCGCCAAATGCCGCGCGGAAGCGCTCGTGCTGGCACAGGTGCGCGAGCGAGGCCTGCCGGCCGTGATCGTGAATCCCGCCACGACGCTCGGGCCGCTGAACCACCGGCCGACGCCGGCCAACCGGCTGGTCACGGACTTCCTGAACGGCAGGGTCCACTTCACCTTCGACGGGGGCTTCACCGTCGTGGACGTGCGGGACGTCGCCCGCGGCATGGTGCTCGCGGCGGAGAAGGGGCGCCTCGGCGACCGGTACATCCTCGGCGGGCCTCAGGTCACCGTGCGCCAGCTCTACCACCAGCTGGCGCAGGTCTCGGGCCTGCCGGCGCCAAGGCTGCATCTTCCGCGCTGGGCGGTGCTCATGGGCGCGCTGGGCGTGGAGGGGCTCGCGCGGGTGGTCGGCCGACATCCACCGGTGACCTACCGGCTCATGAAGGCCTTCGTCGGCTCCTACAGCTTCCACGACAGCGGCAAGGCGGCCGCCGAGCTAGGGTATACGTGGCTGCCGCTGGACGAGATTCTCCGGCGGGCCGTGCGGTGGTTCGTGGACGCCGGCCTGGTCTCGGCATCCCGGGCCCGGCGAGTCCGATTGGCGGCGTGATAGCGCGCGGCGAGGATGGCTCGCGGTGAAGGCGCTGCTCCTCGCCCTCGCCTGCTCGCTGCTCTTCGCGCTGCTGATCACGCTGTCTCTCCGGATGGTCGAGGTTCGCCAGCGCGCGGCGATCATGCTCCGCCTCTTCCTGGCCACGGTGCCGCTCTACTTCGTGCTCTATGCTGCGACCCCATCCGACCTGGGGTTCCTCCCGCCGTGGCTCCTGGAGCCGCGCTACGTGCCGGCCTGCCTCTTCGGCTTCTTTGTCCACAGCGCGCTCTTCTTCGGCGGCTGGCTACAGCTCTACAACCTGGCCGACCGTGGCTTCTCGCTCCGAATTCTCACCGACATTTACGAGAGCCCGGAAAGCGCCCTGACCGCCCCGGAGCTCCAAGCCCGCTACGGCGGCGGCCGCGGGATGGACTGGATGCTGGACAAGCGCATCCAGGGCATCGTGGACACGGGGATGGCCTCGCTGGCGGACGGCCGGGTGCGCCTCACTCCCAAGGGGGCGCGAACCGCGCGCATCTTCGCCGCGCTCCGGTCCTTCCTCCAGCTGGACGGGCGTCAGTGAAACCCAACGATCTCTATACCGCGCTCTGGGCGAGCGCCGGCTGGGTGGCCGTCGCCGTGGTCGCCCACTACGCCGTTTTTCACGTGGTTCAGGTGGAGCGTCGGGCGCGTACCCTTGTCTGCCTGTGGGGCGTGGCGCTGATGGGCTACCTTTGGACCGGCCTGGTGTTCGAGCTGGACCGCTGGCGCATCGTCTATGGCGTGGTCGTGCTTTTCGGCGCCTTCATCCTTTATATGCCGTTTTATTACACGGTGTCGGCGTCCCAGTCGGTGCGGATGCTGATCGATCTCGCCGAGGAGCCGGACGGGCTCACGGTGTCAGAGCTGAGAGAGAAGAACCCCATCGACGAGGTCCTGCAGGGCCGCCTCGAGACCCTCCTCGCCTCCGGATACGTGCTCCGGCGGGGAGCGCTATTCGCGACGACCGGCAAGGCCCGCCTCGTGGTTTGCGTGTTCAGGCTCGTGCGGGCCGTCTGGCGTCTCGGCCACGGCGGTTAGCCTTGACTCGCCCGCCCGGCGAGCCTATGGTGACGTCACCAATCGCCACCCGAGGAGATCGCGCATGAAACTCAGGATCGCCACCGTTCAGATGACCACCGATGACCGGGACAAGGCCGGCGTCGTGGCAAAAGTGCTGCGAATGATCGACGAGGCCGGCGGCCAGGGGGTGGATCTCATCGTCCTCCCCGAGGTGTGGACGGGTCTCGGCTATACCGACGCCTATCCCTACCAGGCCATGGCGGAGCCCATTCCCGGCCCGACGACGGACAAGCTGGCCGAATTGGCGCGCCGGCACGGAGCCATGATCGTGGGCTCCATGTACGAGGCGGCTCCCGACGGCCGCTACTTCAACGCGGCGCCGTTCATCGACCGCGACGGCTCGATCCTGGGCCGCTACCGGAAGACCCAGCTCTTCGACGCGGAGAACCGCACCGACATCCCGCCCGGCATGATCGAGTCCAAGAAGGTGGCCGCCGGGGACGAGCTGCCGGTCTTCGACACCGACGCCGGCAAGATAGGGGTCTTCGTCTGCTCGGACCTGCGCTTCCCCGAGATCGCGCGCGTGGAAACCCTCAAGGGCGCCCAGATCCTCGTGTGCTGCTCGGCCTTCCTCTCCCCGCGCTTCGACCATTGGGAATTCTTCCTGCGGGCCCGGGCCTGCGAGAACCAGGTATTCGTCGTCGCGTCCGGGCAGTTCGGCCAGGAGCCCGCGTCGGGCATCGGCTTCGTCGGCCGCAGCTGCGTCGTGGACCCATGGGGCGTGATCGTGGCGATGGCGCCCGATCGGGAGTGCGTGCCCGTGACGACCATCGACCTCGCGCTGATCGAGGAGGTTCGGTACAAATACCCGCTCATGCTGCAGCGGCGCCCGGAGCTCTACGGGCGAATCGTCCGCCCGTCGTAGGCTGCGCCGGGGCGGGGGCGCCTCCCTCAACCGCGAACGGCAGGCAACGGGTTTCGGGAGGCATCCCCCGCCCCGGCGCGCCACCGACTTCGCTGTTGTTTGACAGGGCGCCGTCGCATCGCTAGGATTGGGGCCTCGTTCCCGCCCGCCTGCTCACTCGACGCTCAGAAGGAGGACGTTATGGGTCGTGCCGCCGCACTGGCAATCGTCGCTTTGCTCGCCCTGGTCTCGGCCGCGCCCGCGGAGCTCGAGGCCCAGACCAAGGACGACACCGTCGTCTACGCGCTGCAGTCGGACATCAATACCTGGGACCCGCCCAACTCGGTCCTCCGCGAGGCCATCATCCTCGGCTACAACGTCTTCGATCACCTGGCCGCGCGCGACATCAAGACGGGCAAGGTGGGGCCGAGCCTGGCCGTGTCCTGGAAAGCGCTCAATGACACGACCTGGGAGGTGAAGCTCCGCAAGGGCGTCAAGTTCCACGACGGCACTCCCTTCACCGCCCGCGACGTCAAGGCGAGCTTTGACCGCGTGCTGAACCCCGAGAACAAGCTGGTGGCCCGGGGCAATCACGCCAAGATCAAGAGCGTCGAGGTCGTGGACGAGTCCACCCTCCACTTCCAGACGGACGGCCCCTACCCGCTCTTCGTCGAGCGGCTGACGGCGCTGGTGATCCAGTCCGAGAAACAGATGAAGGAGAAGGGTCACGAGTGGATGCAGGAGCATCCGGTCGGCACGGGACCCTACAAGTTCGTCAAGTGGGACAAGAAGCAGGAGCACCTGCTGGTGCGCAATGACGAATACTGGGGGGCCAAGCCCGCCTTCAAGTACGTGCGCATCCGCATCATCCCGGAGACCGCCACCCAGATCGCCGAGCTGATCTCCGGCGGCGTGGACATCATCAAGGCCGTGCCGCCCGACCAGATGGACGTCATCAACAAGTCCGGCCAGGCGCGGACGGGCACTTCGCCCATCCTGAGAACGGCCATGCTGCAGCTGGACCAGGCGGGACGCGGCGGCCCGAACCCCTTCACCGACCGCCGCGTGCGCCAGGCCGTGAACCTGGCCGTCGACGCCGACGCGGTGATCAAGCACGTGCTCAACGGCCTGGGCGACCGCGTGGCCACTGCCGTCAACCCCATGGCCTTCGGCTTCGACCCGAGCGTGAAGCCGTACAAGCAGGACATCGCCCGGGCCAAGAAGCTCCTCGCAGAGGCCGGCTTCCCGAACGGCATAGACTTCCGCTTCCGCACGGGCCTGGAGGTCGTGGAGCCGGCCGTGCTCCAGACCGACGATGCCCTCGCGGCCGACATGGTGAAGGCCGGCTTCCGGCCCCAGCTCAACTACATCGGCGACCAGACCGTCTACACGGCCCAGGTCAAGGACGGCAAGGCCGGCCCGATGTTCAACTGGTCGTGGGGCTACTACTCGATCTTCGACGCCGACGCCATCCTCTACGACGTCTTCAAGTGCGGCGAGTCGTGGAGCTACTACTGCAACAAGGATCTGGACGAGCTGATCGCCGCGGGCCGCTCGACGCTCGACCCGAAGAAGCGCACCGAGATCTACACCAAGGCGCAGCGGCTGCTCTTCGAGGACGCCGCCTATGTCTTCAAGTGGGGGCTGCGCGGCGTCTGGGGAATCTCCAACCGCGTCAACTATGAGGCGCCGCGGGACGAGATCGACCGCATGTGGATCGTGACCCCGCGCAAGAAGTAGCGCCGGCACGCAAACGACTCTACGCACCTCCTCACCTTGATCCTCTCCCCCACTGGGGGAGAGGAGAGGGTGAGCCATCATGAGGCACTACCTCGCCCGTCAGCTCGTCCAGCTCGTGGTCGTGATCGTCGGCATCTCCATGCTGGCCTTCGCCATCCTGCACGTGATCGGCGATCCCGTGCTCCTGCTGCTGCCCCAGAACGCCGGGAAGGCGGAGTACGAGCGCTACCACAAGCTGCTCGGCCTGGACAAGCCGATCTACGTCCAATACTGGAAGTTCTCGAGCCGCGCGATTCAGGGCGACTTCGGCAAGTCGTGGTACACGGACACTCCGGCCTTCCGCCTCGTGCTCGAGCGCATGCCGCCGACGATTTACCTGACCCTGGCCGGCCTGGTGATGGCCCTGCTGATCGCGCTGCCGCTCGGGATCGTGGCGGCGCTCAAGCGCCACTCGTTCGTGGACAACCTCTGCACCATGATCGCCGTGGCGGGGCAGGCCATGCCCATCTTCTGGCTCGGCATCATGCTCATCATCATCTTTGCCGTGCGGCTCAGAGCGCTGCCGGCCTCGGGCTACGGCACCTGGCAGCACTTCCTCATGCCGGCCTTCACCCTCGGCGCCTTCCTGGCGCCGCTCACGATGCGGCTGGTGCGGTCGGGGGTGAGCGAGATCATGAACATGGAGTACATCAAGACGGCCCGGGCCAAGGGCCTCGGCGAGTGGATTGTGGTCGTCAAGCACGCCTTCCGCAATGCCTGCATTCCGGTGATCACGGTGCTGGGGCTGCAGTTCGGCCAGCTGCTGGGCGGGGCCATCATCACCGAAACCGTCTTCGCCTGGCCCGGAGTGGCCACACTCGCTGTCGAATCCATCCGCAACCAGGACTTCCCCGTGGTCCAGTGCGCCGTGGTACTGCTGGCGCTGATCATCGTGTCAGTCAATTTCCTCGTGGACATGATCGTGGGCTTGATCGACCCGCGCATTCGGGTGGGCGCATGAAGGCCGTGGGCGCGGACGGCGAAGTGGCGATCAAGGGTGTGGGCAACTTCTCGCCGGAGCCTACGGCAGCGCGCGCCTCACTCCGCCGGTTGTGGCGGCTCAAGTGGGGAATGGCGGCGGCCGCGCTGATGCTGCTCATCGTGGCGAGCGCGGTGCTCGCGCCGTGGCTGGCGCCCTACGATCCGCTGGCCGTGGACATCCAGCACCGCCTGGCGCCGCCGGTGTGGATGGACGGGGGAACGCCCAAGCACCTGCTCGGCACCGATCAGGTGGGCCGTGACCTGCTCGCGCGGATGATCTACGGCGGGCGCGTCTCGCTGATGGTGGGAGTGACGGCGGTGCTGATCTCGGCGACGATTGGCGTCCTCACGGGCCTGGCCGCGGGCTACTTCGGCTCCCGCGTGGACTGGCTCATCATGGCGCTGGTGAACGTCATGCTGAGCTTCCCGTTCGTCCTGCTGGCGCTGGCGGTGATCGCCGTGCTCGGCCCCAGCCTCCTCAACATGATCATCGTGCTGGCCGTGGCGGACTGGCCGCTCTACGTGCGGGTGATCCGGGCCGAGACGCTGGCCATGCGGGAGCGGGACTTCGTCACGGCCGGGCGGGCGCTGGGAATGAGCCACGCGCGGATCGTCTTCCGCCAGATCTTCCCGAACCTGGTCTCGGTGATCGTCGTAATCGCCACTCTCCAGGTGGCGCGCGTGATCATCCTCGAGTCGTTCCTGTCCTTCCTCGGGCTTGGCGTCCAGCCGCCCACGCCCGCCTGGGGCAATATGCTCGGCGAGGGGCGCGTCTATATGCTCAACTCGTGGTGGATCGCCGCCTTCCCGGGGCTCGCCATCTTCGTCACCACGCTGGCCATCAACCTCATGGGGAATGCGCTGCGCGACTGGCTCGACCCCCACATGAAGCTCTAATGGGGTCAGGTCTTGAAATGCAACATTTTGTGACGGCAATTGCCGTCACCGTTTGGCGTATTTCAAGACCTGACCCCATAACCGGAGCCGGCTTGCTTGTACTCCTCCCGTGGAGGCGAGAAGATGTCCAGGACAACCGCTCGCTTGTCGAGCGCCTTCCCGCCATGAGGCACATTGGGCGGCGTCTGCCAGAAGTCGCCGGCTTTGACATGATGCTCGACGCCGTCCTGGATGCGGATCCATTCACCCTCGAGGCACACGCCCCACTGCTCGTTGGGATGGGAGTGGACCGGGGACACCGAGCCGGGCTCGATCTCGACCACCGAGAGCATCAGGTGGACGCCGGGAAAGACCCGCGCGCGAATGCCCTCGGCGAGCGCGCGCGGGATGCCGCCGATCTTGAGATTGTGGAAATGCGGGTCGCCCATGAGGGTCTCCTTTCCCAGCTCTCGCACTACACTTCCGACCTATGGCGGACATTCTACAGGAGCCGTCGGTGAGATTGTTCCTCGGGATGATGTCTCACGAGACGAACACGTTCAGCAATGTGCCGACGAACCGCGCCCAGTTCGAGGCGCGTCATCTCCATTATGGCGGCGAGATCGTCGAGACCTTCCGCGGAACGGGCACCTGCCTCGGAGGCATGATCGCCGCCGCCGAGCGGCGCGGGGTGACGCTGCTCCCGTCGGTGGCGGCGGCCGCCTCGCCGGCCGGCAGAGTCACGCGCGACATCTACGAGCATGTCAAGCAGCGCCTGCTGGCCGATCTCAAGGCCGCCGGCCGGCTCGACGGGGTGCTGCTCGACCTTCACGGCGCCATGGTGCCCGAGGGCATCGACGACGGCGAAGGCGATCTCATCAGCGCCGTCCGCCAGGCAGTGGGGCCGTCGGTGCCCATCGCGGTGACGCTCGATCTGCACGGCAACCTGGGCGCCGCCATGGTGCGGGAAGCGGACCTCCTCCACGGCTACAAGACCTACCCGCACGTAGACATGGCCGAGCGCGGCGTCGAGGCCTGCGAGCGCCTCCTCGACACGATCGCAGGCCGCCTCCGGCCGACGGCGGCCAGGCGGAAGCCGCCCCTGCTGCCGCCGCTCGGAAATCAAGGGACAACGCGGGGGCCCATGCGCCGGCTCTACGACCTGGCGACCGAGATGGAACAGGACCCGCGCGTCATCTCGATCTCGATCTTCGCCGGTTTCCCCTTCGCCGACATTCCCGACGCCGGCTTGGGTGTTTACGTGGTGACCAACGATGACCCGGCCCTTGCCGACGGCCTGGCCGAGCGGCTGGCGCGGACGGCCTGGGAGCATCGCCACGAGTTCATTCACACGGCGCTTCCGGTAAAAGTGGCGGTGGCGAAAGCCCTCGCCGCCGAGGGCCAACCCATCGTGCTGGCCGACATGGCGGACAATACCGGCGGCGGCGCGGCTGGCGATGGCACTGAGATCCTGCGAGAGCTGCTTCGGGTGGGCGCGCGATCGGCCGTCGTGGCCTGTCTATGGGATCCCGCCGCGGTCAAGAAATGCGTCACGGCCGGCGTGGGGGCGCGCATCGCACTGGAGGTCGGAGGCAAAGTGGACGCGCGGCACGGGGCACCGCTTCCGGTCACCGGAACCGTGCGCACGCTTTCGGACGGCCGGTTCATCCATCGCGGCCCGATGATGCGCGGTCTGCCCGGCCGGCTCGGCACCACGGTGGTGCTGGACGTGGACGACATCAAAGTGATACTCATCTCATACCGGTGGCAGACGCTGGACCCCGAGATGATCCGCTTCGTCGGCCTGGATCCTCTGGGGCACAAGATCCTGGTGGTGAAGTCCACCATCCACTACCGCGCTGCCTTTGAGCCGATCGCCAAGGAGATTATCGAGGTGGATGCGCCCGGGCTGTCCTCTTCCAATCTCTCGCGCTTCGAGTTCGAGCGCGTCCGGCGGCCCATCTTCCCCCTGGACCCGGACACACCCTACCTTCCGGAGGGAACTCACCCGTGAGATTCCAATTGATGATCGCGTGGACCCTCGCCGTGTTCGGCGCCGGCCTCTGGGCCGGCGGCGCCGTGGGCCAGTCACGTCCAAAGATGTGGGCGACCGTTCTGCTCCACACGGTGGCCGACGACATCCCGCGGAAGGCCGCGGTGCGGGTCAATGACGATCACTGGGAGCCCGGGGCCGAGACCGGGGCGCACCGGCACCCGGGTCCGACCATCATCTACGTGCTCGAAGGGGAATTGACTGAAGCAGCGGCGAATGGCAACACTGTGCTCAAAGCCGGCCAAGCGGTGTGGCGTCCTGCAAGGCACGAGCACAACGTGCGGAACGCGAGCGGCCGTCCGGCACGTGCTCTGGCCGTCCATCTGGACCCGGCGCAGTAGGAGGACCCCGTCATGTCCTTCCCCGGCTTCACCGCCTCCGACTTCAAGATCTTCGACATTCCGGGGTTCAAACCGCGCATGGACGCCATCAAGGGCCGCATCCGGCCGAAGCTCGAGGCCGTCGGGCGCGATCTGCTGCCCGACGTCACGCGCATCGGCGGCGATGCGGCCTTCGCCCACGTCGCCAAGCACGCCCGGCGCAGGGTCCACCCGCCCGACGATACCTGGGTGGCCTTCGCGCTGGACAAGCGCGGCTACAAGAAGCACTGCCATTTCAAGGTGGCCGTCTCGCGCAATGCGGTACGCTTCCTCTTCGAGGCCGGGCCGGAGCACGCGCAGAAGAAGCGCTGGGCGGCCGAGTGGAAGCGTCACGCGCCGCGGCTGGTGCCGGTGCTCAGGCGGGTCAAGGGCCTGGGCTGGTTCAAGGACGAGCACGATGAAGCGCCCTCGGCCGTCCTGGCCGACCTGCCCGCGGATGCCGTGGCTCAGCTCGGAGACGAGCTCACGCGCACCCGCGACGGCCAATTCATCCTGGGACGCGCCATCTCATCCGCGGAGGCGGCGCGCTGGACGCCTCGGGACTATGCCCGGGTCGCGCGCGAGACGTTTCACCTGCTGGCGCCCCTCTACCGCCTGAAATAGCGCCCATCATGATCTCGGCCGTTGACCACGTCGTGCTTGTCGTGAGCGACTTCGAGCGGGCCCTCACCTTTTATAAGGATGTCCTGGGATGCGAGTGGCTGGGCGTCGAGGAGTGGCGGCAGGGACGGAGGCGATACCCGTCGCTCCGGGTGGGTCGCAATATGCTCAACGTCCACCAGGCCGGCAAACCCGTGAACCCGGAAGCCGTCAATCCCCAGCCTGGATCCGAGGATCTCTGCTTTGTCTGGGACGGCCCGATCCAAAACGCCGTCGAGCGGCTCAAGCGGCACGATGTGCCCATCGAGATCGGGCCCGTCAAGCGGTTCGGCGCCCGCGGCGTCGACGGCACCTCGGTGTACCTCCGCGATCCCGACGGCAATCTCCTCGAGCTGATGAGCTATGAGTAGTGCCGTCATCTTCGACATGGACGGCGTCCTCCTGGACTCGGGCGCTCATCACCGTCGGGCCTGGCTGATGCTGCTCGACGAGCTGGGCGCGCGTCCGGCCCATCCCGAATTCTGGCGGCTCACCATCGGCCGGCCCGGGGAGGAGGCCATCCCGCTCCTCCTCGGGCGCGCCGTCAGCGCCGCGGAAGCGCGCCGACTGGCCCGCCGCAAGCGCGACCTCTACGTGGGACTGGAGGGCCGCGGCCTCGAGGCGGTGCCGGGGGCGGCGGCCTTCGTCATGGCGCTCGGCCGGCTGGGCGTGCCGCGGGCCGTGGGCACCTCGGCCTCGCGCTTCGACTGCGAGCGGCTGCTCGACGGGCTCGGCCTGCGCCGCCACTTCGATGTCATCGTCACAGCGGACGATGTGAGCCTGGGCAAGCCCGATCCGGAAGTGTATGTCGAGGCGGCCCGCCGGATGCGGGTCGCGCCCGCGGCATGCGTGGTGTTCGAGGACTCGGTGGTGGGCATCCACGCGGCCCGGAGCGCCGGTATGCGGGCGATTGGCGTGACGACGGCGCATACGGAGGAGGAGCTGCGGGAAGCGGGCGCCGAGTCCGCCATCGCGGATTTCGAGGGACTCGAGTGGAGAACGCTCGCCCGCCGGTAAGCACGGCCGCCTTCTGGGAGCAGCTCTATGCCGGCGGCAACGACGGCTGGGAGATCGGCGCGCCAGCCCCGCCGCTGGAAGCCTGGCTCGACGCCGGCGGAGCCTTTCCCGCGCGCGTCACCGGCGAACCAGCCCGGATCGCCGTCCCAGGCTGCGGTCGGGGCCACGACGCCAGGCTCCTCGCCCGCCGCGGCTATCGCGTCTGGGGCTTCGACTTCGCCGAGGCGGCGGTGTCCGAGGCGCGCCGGCTCGCCACCCGTGAGGGCGTGAGCGTGGTCGTGGAGCGGCGCGACGTCTTCGCGCTCGATCAGGACTACCGCGGCTTCTTCGACGGCGTCTGGGAGTACACCTGCTTCTGCGCCATCGACCCCGCACGGCGCGAGGAGTATGCGCGCGTCATCGCCGCGATCCTGACTCCCGGCGGGATACTGCTCGCCTGTTTCTACCCCATGCGCGAGGGCACCGACGGCCCGCCCTTCCCGGTGTCCCGGCCCGAGGTGGAGCAGGCTCTTTCGCCCTGGTTCACAATTCTGGAAAGCGGCCCGCCCGCGCGGTCGGTGGAGCGCCGCGAGGGGCTCGAGTGGCTCGTCCACGCCGAGCGGCGCTGACCGCAAAGGTGTTTACCGATAGGCCCCACTCGGTGTAGAGTCTGGCGGCGCGAACCGGACCCCCCGCACATAGATGAGGAGGAGACACGATGGGTGAATTGACACGACGGAAGTTTCTCGGGACCGCCTCCCTGGCTGCGGCCGGCATCGCCGCGGGCCCGTGGGTGCTGCGCGCCCATGCCCAGGGACAGACCATCAAGATCGGCACGCTGTACGACCACACCGGCCCGTTCTCGGCGGCGGGCTCGCTCAACTGCTGGCGCGGCGCCAAGTCGATCATCGACTACGTCAACGAGAAGGGCGGCGTGCTCGGCAAGTACAAGATCGTCCAGGTGGATGGCGACACCCAGTCCAAGACCGAGGCGGCGATCAACGAGGCCGAGCGCCTGTTGAACGTCGAAAAGGTCGACATTCTCGCGGGCATTTACTCCAGCGCCCACGCGGTGCCGCTCGCCGAGAAGGTCGACAGGCAAAAGAAGTTCCTTTGGATCACCACCGCCATCGCCGACGCCGTGGTGAAGGACCGGAACCTCCAGTACGTGTTCCGGCCGACGACCAACAGCGGCCTCTTCGGCGCGGCCTCCGTCCAGTACGTGGCGCACCACGCGCCGGACAAGCTCAAGAAGGCGCCCAAGGACGTGCGCGCCGCCATCATCTACGAGGACGGCCCCTACGGCGCCGGCGTGGCCAGCGCCAACGAGGGGGAGGCCAAGAAGATCGGCATGCAGGTCGTGCTGAAGGAGGGATACTCGGCCCAGGCGCCCGACCTCTCCGCGCTCGTGACCAAGCTGCGCTCGGCCCGGCCCGACGTCATCCTCCACACCGGCTACAACCCGGACATCGCGCTCTTCCTCCGCCAGTCCAAGGAACAGGGGCTGCGCATGAAGATCTACATCGGCCACGGCGCCGGCCACAGCCAGCTGGCCAAGCTGAAGGAGGCCTTCGGCAACGAGGTGGAGGGCTTCCACACGGTGGACCCGCCGGCGGCTCAGCTCGTCGACCCCAAGAAGCTCAAGCCCGGCGTCGCCGAACTCACCCAGGAGATGGTGAAGCGCTACAAGGTCTTTGAACCCACCATCCCCGTGGGCCAGATCGCCCCCCACGTCGCCATGGGCTTCAACAATGTCTGGGTGCTGCTGAACGACGTGGTGCCGCGCGCGATCCAGAAGCACGGCGGTCTGGGCGCCGACGCCCTGGCCAAGGCGGCGCGCGAGACCGACATCCCCGAGGGCGGGACGATGCAGGGCTACGGCGTGAAGTTCAACCCGCCGGGCGATCCGATGGCGGGCCAGAACGGCCGCGCCTTCGTCGCCGTCTACCAGGTGCTGGACGGCGAGCTCAAGCACGTGTACCCGCCGATCATCGCGAGCGTTTCGAATCCCCCGGTGCTGCTGCCGGCCTCATCGCCGTTTGCGGCGCGATAAGCAACTGGGAGGGGGCCTCGCCGGCCCCCTCCCAACCCTCCCCAGAGAACGCTGAGCGCATGCTCACGGTCGGCGGGCTGACGAAGCGCTTCGGCGGCTTCACCGCGCTCGGCGCCGTCTCCTTCCAGGTACAGCAAGGCGAAATCCTCGGCCTCATCGGCCCGAACGGCTCGGGCAAGACCACCTGCTTCAACTGCGTCTCCGGGACCCTCACGGCCTCTTCCGGCTCCATCCGTTTCCTCGACGAGGAAATCGCGGGCCTCACCCCCGACGCGATCTGCCACCGCGGCCTCGCCCGGACCTTCCAGATCCCGCGCCCGTTCCGGAAGCTCTCGATTCTCGAGAACGTGGCGGTCGCTGCCCATTACGGCGCGGCCCGTCGCAGCTCCGAAGCCGAGGCCCGCGCGCGGGCCCGCGACGCCCTCGCGCTCGTGGGGCTCCCCACCGACCCCGACGCCACCCCGACGCTCCTCGGCGCCGGCGGGCTCAAGAAGCTCGAGCTCGCGCGGGCGCTCGCCACGGGACCCAAGCTCCTCCTGGCCGACGAGAGCCTCGGCGGACTCGATCCGTCGGAGATGCGCGACGCCGCGGAGATGCTCAAGCGCATCCGCGGCGAGCTCGGCATCACCATCGTCTGGGTGGAACACATCATGGCCACCCTGATGCGCGTGGTCGACCGGGTGGTCGTGCTGGACCACGGGGAGAAGATCGCCGAGGGCCGGCCACGGGAGGTCGCCGAGGACCCGCGGGTGATCGAAGCCTACCTGGGCGAGAAGATCGTGCTGGCATGAGCATGCTCGAGCTGCGCGACATCACCGCGGGCTACGGCCACTTCACCGCCCTCTGGGACGCGAATCTCCGGGTGGACCCGGGCGAGGCCGTGGCCGTCGTCGGCCCCAACGGCGCCGGCAAGACAACGCTGCTCCGTGTGATCTCGGGCGTCATCCCGCCGCGCTCCGGCGACCTGATCTTCGATGGAGAGTCGCTGGCGGGCCAGCCGGCCCACGCGATCGTCGGCCACGGAATCGCCCACGTCCCCGAAGGGCGCCGCCTTTTCCCCCGGCTCTCGGTGGCGGACAACTTGAAGATGGGCGCCTTCCTGCCCGCCGCGCGCGCCCGCTTCCGCGAAAACCTGACGCGCGTCTATGCCCTCTTCCCCGCGCTGGCGGACCGGCAGAAGCAGCGGGCGGGCAGCCTCTCGGGCGGCGAGCAGCAGATGCTGGCGATCGGTCGCGCGCTCATGTCCAGCCCGAAGCTGATCCTCTTCGACGAGCCCTCCATGGGCCTGGCGCCGGTCATGGTGCTCCGCCTCTTCGACCTCATCCGCCGGGTCCGCGAGGAGGGCTACACCATCCTGATCGTGGAGCAGAACGTGCGCCAGGTTCTGAAGCTGGTGGATCGGGCCTACCTCCTCGAGGTGGGCCGGATCAGGATGGAAGGCCGCGC
>JBKPCB010000129.1:0-15421 GCA_046727155.1 Candidatus Methylomirabilota bacterium
GAGCCGCTCTACACGGGCAGCTACGCCGAGACCGTGACCAAGGCGATCGCCGCCATCCGCGCGGGCAACCCGCCGCACATCATCCAGGTCTTCGAGGTTGGCACGCAGACCATGCTCGACTCGGGAGCCATCATCCCGGTAACGGAAATCGTCAAGCCCGGGGCGATCAACTTCGGGGACTATATCGAGCCGATCCTGAACTACTACAAGGTCGGCGGGCAGCTGTACTCGATGCCGTTCAACTCCTCGACGGCCATCATCTATTACAACAAAGACGCCTTCCAGAAGGCGGGGCTGGATCCGAGTAAGCCCCCTGCGAGCTACAAGGACGTCGAGGAGATGGGGCGGAAGATCGTCTCGTCGGGCGCCGCCCGGGCGGCCATCACCTTCGGGTGGCCGTCCTGGATGCTCGAGCAGTCTCACGCCATGTCGAACAAGCTCTACGCCGACCACGACAACGGGCGCAGCGGGCGGGCAACCCGGGTGCTGTTCAACGAGCCCTTCGGCGTCGAGGTTCTCACGCGCTGGAAGCGCTGGGCTGACGAGAAGCTGCTCGCCTACGGAGGCCGGGAATACGCTCCGAACAAGGCGTTCCTGTCGGGCGAGGTGGCGATGCTGATGCAGTCCACCTCGCAAGTGACGACGATCGAGAAGGCCGCGAAGTTCCCGGTCGGAACGGGCTTCCTGCCGCGCATCGAAGGGCAGCCCGTCGGCAGGTCGGTGATCGGGGGCGCGTCCTTCTGGGTGCTCAAAGGATCAGGCCGCAGCGCGAAGGAGCTGGACGCCATCGTGAAGTTCTTCAAGTTCGTCGCCGAGCCGGAGGAGACCGCGAAGTGGCACGAGGACACCGGCTATTTCCCCGCGACCAAGACGGCCGTGGCCCTGCTCACCAAGCGGGGCTGGTTCACGCAGCATCCCAACCATGAGACCGCGTTCAAGCAGATTCAGCTGGGGATCGACTCCCCCGCCACCCGCGGGGTGTTGCTGGGCAACTTCGTCCAGATCCGCAACATCACCGACACCGCCATCGAGAAGGCCGTCTCCGGGAAGCTGTCGCCGAAGGAGGCTCTGGACGAGGCAGCCGCTGAATCGAACAAACTGCTGGCCGAGTACGGCCGGATCACCAAATAGTCGGGTCTCGACGCGGCGATGGAGGGGCGGTTTCCGAACAGGATGCTGCCGTACGCGCTGCTCTTCCCCTCCCTCGCCGTGGTCGTCGTCTTCCTGATCGCGCCCGCGGTTCAATCGCTGCGGCTCGCGTTCTACGAGGTGTCGCCCTTCACGGGTCGCGGTCTCTTCGTCGGCCTGTCGAACTTCCGCGTGCTGCTGGGATCCGACATCTATCGCCACAGCCTGGAGATCACGCTGCTCGTCGCAGCGGGCATCGTCGTGGCCGGGATGACGGTGTCGCTGGGCGTAGCGGTCCTGGCCAGCCAGCCGCTTCGCGGCCTGGGGCTCTATCGGGTTGCCATTCTCTGGCCGTACGCGCTGTCGCCGGCCGTCGCGGGGACGATCTGGGCGCTGCTGTTCGATCCGTCCACGGGCCCAGCCACCCTCACGATCCGGGCCGTGACGGGGCTGAGCCCCAACTGGATGATGAACGGCGCGTACGCGGTCTGGGTCGTCATCGTCGCCGCGGCGTGGAAGATGCTGGGATTCAACGTCGTATTCTTCCTGGCGGGCCTTCAGGCGGTTCCGGCCGAGCTTCGGGAGGCGGCGCACGTAGATGGAGCCGGGGCGGCGCGCGTGTTCTGGCGGATCACCTTCCCGATCCTCTCGCCGATCACGTTCTTTCTGTTCGTCATGAACTCCCTCTACGCCTTCTTCGAGCTCTTCGGCCTCATCGACGTCATGACCCAGGGCGGGCCCGGGGGAGCGACGGACATCCTGATCTACCGCCTGTATCAGGACGCCTTCATCTCCGCCCGCTGGGGCATGGGCTCGGCACAGTCCATCCTGCTCTTCGTGATGGTCGGTACCCTTACCGCGCTTCAATTCCGTTTCGCCGGCCGCCGCGTTTTCTATGCCTAGGCGCGGGTGGGCCGGAACGCTGAGCACCCACGCGCTGCTCGCCTTGGCGACACTGGTGGCGGTGTTCCCGATCCTGTACGCATTCCAGGTGAGCACGCTGACGTTCAAGGAGGTCTTCGTGTTTCCGCCGAAGTTGGCGCCGGGCCACGCCTTCCTGGAGAATCTTGCCCAGGCGTGGGAGCGCGTGGGCCTGGGGAGGCTGCTCCTGAACTCCTCCCTCATCGCCCTGGCGGTCGCCCTCGGCAAGATCTGCCTGTCGGTCATGGCCGCGTTTGCCTTCACGTATTTCCGGGACTTCCCCGGCAAGGGCGCCTGCTTCGTGATCATCCTCATCACCCACATGCTGCCGCTGCCGGTTCGGATCGTTCCCACATTTCAAATGATGGAGACATTCGGATGGGTCAATTCGTACCAGGCTCTCACGATCCCGTTTTTCGCCAGCGCCACAGGCACCTTGCTCTTTCGCCAGTTTTTTCTGACGATGCCGCCCGCGCTCTCCGAGGCGGCGCGCATCGACGGCGCCGGGCCGCTGGGCTTCCTGGTTCGCATCCTGCTGCCCCTGTCGGCCAACAACCTCACCGCTCTGTTCATGGTCGAGTTCCTCTACATGTGGAACGAGTACCTGTGGCCATTGATCATCACGAACTCGAACGACATGCGCGTGGTCCAGGTCGGCATCAAGATGCTGGTCGCGACCGACGCGCAGGCGGAGTGGAACGTGATCATGGCGGGCGTGGTGGCGGCGATGGTGCCCCCGCTCATGGTCCTCCTGCTCCTCCAGCGGAGTTTCGTCCGGAGCATCTCACTCGGGCAGGAGAAATGATGGCGATCCCATCCGGCCACCTCGGCTTCCGGTGCGCCGCGGCGAGGCGGCGGTGATGGCCCGCCGGCCCCGGGTCGGTCTCGTCATGGGAGATCCCAGCGGGATCGGCCCCGAAGTGCTGGCCAAGACGCTGGCGCTGCCGGCCACGCTCGAGGCCTGCCGGGCCTTCGTGATCGCCGACGCGCGGATCATCGCGCGGGGCGCCGAGGCCGCGGGCGTAACGCTGCCGCCGCGCATGGAGCTGATCGACCTGAAGAACTGCCCACCCGACGAGGTACCACTCGGGCGCGCCACGGCGCGCAGCGGCAAGGCCGCGGGCGAGGCGCTGGAGTTTGCCGTGCGCATGGTGCAGAACGGCGACCTGGAGGCCATCGTATACGCGCCGCTGCACAAGCGGGCGCTGCACGAGGCCGGCTTTGGCTTCGACGACGAGCTGCACCTGCTCGCCCACTGGCTGGACTGCGAGGAGTTTGGCGAGATCAACGTGCTCGACAGGCTCTGGACCTCGCGCGTCACCTCCCACATCGGCCTGGCGCGGGTGGCGGGGGAGCTGTCGGTGGAGCGCGTGCTCGCCGCGATCCGCCTCATTCACCGGGAGCGCTGGCGGGCGGGCACCCTGATGCCCCTGATCGCCGTGGCGGCGTTCAACCCCCACGCCGGCGAGGGCGGGCTCTTCGGGCCCGAGGAAGACACGATCATCGCGCCCGCGGTGGCCCGCGCGCGGGCCGAAGGCATCGAGTGCGACGGGCCCATTCCCGCGGATACGGTGTTCGTCCGCGCCCGCCAGCGCGAGTTCGACGCGGTCGTGACCATGTACCACGACCAGGGGCAGATCGCCATGAAGCTGATGGGATTCGAGCGCGGCGTGACGCTGGCCGGCGGGCTGCCCGTTCCCATCACCACCCCGGCGCACGGCACCGCCCATGACATCGCCGGCCGCGGCACGGCGAATCCCGGAGCGTTTCAGGCGGCGCTGAGCCTGGCCGTCCGCATGGTCTCGCCAACGGAGGCCTGAGAGCCGGTGGGTAACGTGTACCGGACGCCGGAGGAACGCTTCGCGGATCTGCCCGACTTCCCCTTCGCGCCGCATTACGTCGAGCTCGAGGGCCTGCGTATGCATTACCTCGATGAGGGGCAGGGAGAGCCCATCCTGCTGCTCCACGGCGAGCCGACCTGGAGCTTTCTCTACCGGCGGATGATCCCGCGGCTGCGGACGCGCTTCCGCTGCGTCGCTCCCGACTATATCGGCTTCGGGCGCTCGGACAAGTGGACCAACGTGGGGGCCTATTCGTTCAGCGCCCACTCCGCCATGCTGGAGCGCTTCGTGGCGGCGCTCGATCTGCGCGGCATCACGCTGGTGGTTCAGGATTGGGGCGGGCCGCTCGGTCTCTATTACGCGATCCGGCACCCGGACCGAATGGCGCGCCTGGTGATTCTCAACACCGGCCTCCTGGTGGGCGATGCACAGACGCTCTCGCCTGGGCTCGTGAGCTGGCGCGAGTACGTGTCTCGCACGCCCGACCTGCCGATCGGTCTCATCCTCAAGCGGTCCATCGGCAAGCGCTACGAACTGTCGCCGGCGATCGTCGAGGCCTACGATGCGCCGTTCCCGACGCTCGAGTCCAAGGCCGGGGCGCGGGCGTTTCCCGCAATCATCCCGATGTCGCCTGACGATCCAGGCGCGGCGGAGATGCGCGAGGCAAAGACCGCGCTGGCGACGTGGGACAAGCCGGCGCTGATCTGCTTCAGCGACGCGGATCCGGTCTTCCCGCCCCCCGTGGGCGAGGCGCTCGCTCGGCTGATCCCGGGCGCGCGCTTCGCGCTGATCCCTGGCGCCGGGCATTTTCTCCAGGAAGAAAAGGGGCCGGAGATCGCCGAGGAAATCCTCCGCTTTGTACCTGACTGACACCCAGTTCCCCTCTGCTCGAGCCAAGAAATCAATCACTTGCATCTGCTTGTCAGGGCCTGGTCGCCGTGATAGTGTTCCTATTCACATGACGTACCCGCGGCCCCGCTGACGGTGCGCGCGATGGCCGACGATCCTTCGCCATGGCGGTCGCTGGGCATGCTCGCCACCGTGGGCATCACGTTCGTGGTGGCCACAGCCGGAGCGACGATCGGCGGGTACTATTTGGACCGCTGGCTCGGCACCACCCCCTGGTTCACGTTGATCGGGATCGGCGTGGGCGTCGCCGCGGGATTTCGCGATCTCTTTCGGTCGATCAAGGCAGCGGAGAAGAATGAGCGCAATGGGTCTTGAGCTGGTCGCTCGCGTGAGCCGCACGTCGCTGATCCTGCTGGTGCCGGTATCGCTGGCCGGCGCATGGCTCGGCGGCGCGCCCGGGGCGCTCGGGACCGCGGCCGGCGGGCTCTTGTCGCTCCTCAGCTTCCACTGGCTCTCGCGCGGCGTGCGGAACGCCGGCGCATTCCTCGCCGGCGGCCGGTCCCATCCGCTCTGGGTGATCGGCCTGTGCCTGCGCTACACGGTGCTCTTCGGCGCCGTCGCCCTGCTCCTCGGCACCGGCGCCGCCCACCCGATGGGGCTCGTGACCGGCCTGTCGGTCCTGCCTCCGGTCGTGATCATCCTCGGGCTGCGGGCCGCCCGCATCAACGCGTAGGAGGATCAGTGGGAGCCATCGAGCATCCGCCGTTCGTGAGCCTCGTGGGCCTCGGCATTCCCGACCATGTCTTCTACACCTGGGTCGTGATGGTGGTCCTCGTGACACTGTCCGTGGCCGCCACCCGCAATCTCCAGCTCGCGCCCCGCGGACTGCAGAACTTCATGGAGGCAGTGCTGGAGCAGTTCCTGACTGCCCTGGACGACATGATCGGCCATGAAGGTCGCCGCTACCTGCCGCTGGTCGGCACGCTCGGGCTGTTCATCCTCACCTCGAACCTCCTGGGGTTGATCCCGGGCCTGATGGCGCCCACTTCCAATCTCAACACCACTGCGGCCTGCGCCCTCATCGTGTTCGTGACCTACCACGTGATCGGCATCCGCAAGCAGGGCGTCGTGGGTTACCTGAAGCACTTCTGCGGGCCGGTGCCATGGCTCGCGCCACTCATGTTCCCTATCGAGCTGGTCAGCCACATGGCGCGGCCGCTCTCGCTGTCGCTGCGGCTTTTCGGCAATATGTTCGGCGGACACGTCCTGCTCGCCGTCATATTCCTGCTCACGGGGCTCGACGGCCTCTTCGGATGGGCGCTGACGGGCAAGCTGGCGGGTCTCCTGCTCGGCCTGCCGGGGGGAGCGGTTCTGATCGCCTTCACGGTGGCCTTCCTGCTGCCGCTGAAAATCCTGGTGGCATTCCTGCAGGCGTTCATCTTCTGCATGTTGTCCATGGTCTACATCGCCGGCGCCATCGAGGAAGCCGAGCACCATTAGTCCTTCACCATTACCCAAGGAGGGAGAGTCGTGCGACGCTCACTGATGCTGACGCTGATGACGTGGTCGCTTCTTTCGATTCCGAGCCTGGCCTTCGCCGCCGAAGGCGGGAGCGGTGGCTGGGTGGGGCCCTTCGCGGTGCTGGCAGCCGGCATCGGAATGGGCATCGCTTCGGGCCTCTGCGGAGTGGGGCAGGGCCTGGCGGCGGCCTCCGCCGTGGAAGCCGTCGCGCGCCAGCCCGGCGCCGCCGGCCGCATCCAGACCGTCATGATCATCGGTCTAGCGCTCATCGAGTCGCTGGCGCTGTACGTGTTCGTGATCGCCGCAATCCTGCTCTTCGTCCAGCCCGTAAAGTAGGCGCGAGCGGGCGTTCCGGGCGGACCCGGAACGCCCGTCGCCGCCGGCCCAGAGACGGGCCGAGAGGGCCGCGAACAGAATGACTCGACGCTCACAGTTCAAGATTCCCCGGATTCCGGAGATGACGGTGCGCCGCCTCTCCGTCTACACCCGCTGCCTGCAACAGCTGGAAGAGGACGGCGTCAAGACCATCTCCTCCCAGGAGCTGGCCGAGCGCTTCAACTTCAACTCGGCTCAGGTTCGGAAGGACCTGGCGTATTTCGGCGAGTTCGGGGTACGGGGCATCGGCTACTACGTCTCTGGTCTCAAGGCCGAGTTGCAGAAGATTCTGGGGCTGGACCGCGAGTGGCACGTCGCCCTGATCGGCTTCGGCAATCTCGGCTCGGCGCTCTTCCACTACAAGGGCTTCGCGCGGCAGGGATTCCGGATCTCGGCCATCTTCGACGACGACCCGGCCAAGTGGGGCAAGTCGGCGGACGGCGTGGCCATCCTGCCCCTGCGCGATCTCCCGCACGAGGCCAAGGCGCGCAATCTCCAGATCGCGATCGTCGCGGTGCCCGCCGAGTCGGCGCAGCCGGTGACCGAGAAGCTCGTCGCCTCGGGCATCAAGGCCATCCTGAACTTCGCCCCCGGCCGCATCAAGACCGCCAAGGACGTGCGGCTCAAGAACGTCGATCTGTCGATCGAGCTGGAGACGCTGAGCTTCTATCTCGCCCAGAGCCCCCGCTAGGAGCGGTTCCCGCGAGGCATGAATTTGACGCCGGCCCAGGCCGGTGATACCCATAGACGGATTGTGCTGTCTCGCAGCGTGTGATGCTCGTGTCCGCCTCTGAGCGCGTCCTCTCTCGCTGGGCCGCCTTTCAGGAGCTGTCGGCGGCCCTCGTCAGAGGAGTTCCCTGCCTGCAGGCCGACGGGCTCTGGGGCTCCTCCCGCGCCCTCGTGGTCGCGGCGCTGCTCCGTGATGCCGGCCGCGCCACGCTGCTGCTCACCGCCGGCTCCCCCGAGCGGCACCGGGCCTCACTCGACCTCGGATTCTTCCTGGCCGCGCTCGGCGGCGCGCCCGAGCGCGTGCTCGAGTTCCCGTCCGGCCCCGCCGTGTCGTGGCGTGGCGGCCGACACCGCGAGCCCGACGCCGAGCGCGCGCTCTGCTGCCACCGCCTGCTGAGCGGCGAGGCCGTCGCTGTGGTCGCGACGCCCTCGGCGCTGACGGTGCCGGTGCCGGCGCCCGCCGACTTCCGCGCCCGCACCTTCAGCCTGGCGGTGGGGGACAGCCTGAGCCGCGAGCATCTGCTGGCGCAGCTCGATGCGGCCGGCTACGAGCGGGTCGAAGCCGTCGTCGAGGTGGGCCAGTGGAGCCTTCGAGGCGGGATCGTGGACATCTTCTCGCCAACCCACGAGCGCCCGGCGCGCGCCGAGTTCTTCGGCGACGAGGTCGAGTCTCTCCGCCTCTTTGACCCCACCAGCCAGCGCTCGGTTGATCCGATCACGGAGCTGGCGGTGCTGCCGCTCAGCTCCAAGGGCGGGGACGCGGCCACGCTCAGCGCCTATCTGCCCGCCGATGCTCTCGTGGCGCTCGAGGATCCCGCCGTGCTCGAGGCTCCGCCCGACGACGCGCCGGCGGCCGAGCCGCTTCACGCGCTGCTCGGCGGATACCAGCGGCTGGAGATGCCGCTGCTTCAGCGCGGCGCGGGCGGGCCCGGCCGGTTCGCCATGGGCACGCGCTCGCTCGGCGGATTCCGGGGCCAGTTCAAGTCGCTCGCGGCCGAGATCCGCGGTTGGCGCGCGGAGGGCTTCACCGTCCGGCTGATCGTCGACGACGAGCGCCAGGCCGAGCGCGTGCGCGGCTTGCTCGCCGAGCACGAGCTCGAGCCCTGGCCGGGCGCGGGCCTCTGGAGCTCCGAGGGGCTGGGCGTGGTGGTGGGGGACTGCTCGGCCGGCTTCCAGCTGCCGGCGGTCGGGCTCATCCTCCTGTGCGAAGAGGAGATCTTTGGCGCGCAGCGCCGGCGCCTGCGCCGTCCGCGCTTCCAGCGTGGCGCCGCCATCGCGGCCTTCACCGATTTGGCCCCCAATGACCTCGTGGTCCACGAGCAGCACGGCATCGGCCGCTATCACGGGCTCCGGACCCTGCGCGCCGACGACCGCGACGCCGACTTCCTGCTGCTGGAATACGCCGAAGGCGGACGCCTCTACTTGCCGGTGGAGCGGCTCGATCTGATCTCCAAGTACATGGGCGCGCCGGAGGGAGCGGCGCGCCTGGACCGGCTGGGCGGCGGGGCGTGGCAGCGCGTGAAGGAGTCGGTCCGGGCAGCCCTCCGGGAAATGGCCGAAAACCTCTTGAAGCTTTACGCGGCGCGCTCAGTTGTGGAGCGGCCGCAGTTCTCGCCGGACACTCCGTGGCAGGCCGAATTCGAGGCAGCCTTCCGCTTCGAAGAGACGCCGGACCAGATGCGGGCGATCGAAGAGGTCAAGACGGACATGACGGCCCCGCGCCCGATGGACCGGCTCGTCGCGGGCGACGTGGGCTATGGCAAGACCGAGGTCGCGCTGCGCGCGGCCTTCAAGGCCGTGGCGGACGGCCGCCAGGTCGCCGTGCTGGTGCCGACCACCGTGCTGGCCCAGCAACATTTCAATACCTTTGCCGAGCGGTTCGGAGCGTTCCCGGCGCGGGTCGAGCTCCTCTCGCGCTTCCGGACGCCGAAGGAGCAGAAGGCCGTGATCGCCGGGCTGGCCTCGGGCGCGGTCGATGTGGTGATCGGGACCCACCGGCTGCTCTCCAAGGACGTGCGCTTCAAAAGCCTGGGCCTCCTGGTGGTGGACGAGGAGCACCGCTTCGGCGTCACGCACAAGGAGCAGATCAAGCGGCTGCGCACCGCCGTGGACGTGCTCACGCTCACCGCGACGCCCATCCCGCGCACGCTGTACATGTCGCTCTCCGGCGTGCGCGACCTCTCGGTCATCGAGACCCCGCCCCTGGCCCGGCTGCCGGTGGAAACCGTCGTCACGCCGTTCAGCCGAGCGGTAATTAAGGAGGCCATCGACCGCGAGATGGCGCGCGGCGGGCAGGTCTTCTTTGTCCACAACCGGATCCAGTCTCTGCCGTCCATGACCGCCTTCATCCAGCACCTCTGCCCCGATGCCCGGGTGGTGATGGCTCACGGCCAGATGGGGGAACGGGAGCTGGAGGCCGTCATGGTGAAGTTCGTGGATGGGCAGGCCGATGTCCTGGTGTCGACCGCCATCGTGGAATCGGGGCTTGACATCCCGGCCTCCAATACGATCATCATCAACCGGGCCGACCGCTTCGGGCTGGCTCAGCTCTACCAGCTCCGCGGGCGCGTGGGCCGCGAGCGCCAGCAGGCGTACGCGTACCTGCTGATCTCCGCCGATGGCCGGCTGGACGAGACGGCCCAGCGCCGACTGAGGGTCATCGAGGAAATGACCGAGCTGGGCGCGGGCTTCCGGCTGGCGATGCGGGATCTGGAGATCCGGGGATCCGGCAACCTGCTGGGCGCCGCGCAGCACGGCCACATCGCCGCCGTCGGCTTCGATCTTTACACGAAGCTCTTGGCCGAGGCCGTGAGAGAATTGAAAGGCGAGCCGCCGGCGGAATCGGTGGAGCCGGTCATCAGCGTGGAGGTGGAGGCGCTGCTGCCCGAGGAATACGTGCCCGAGATCAATCAGCGGCTGGCTCTGTACAAGCGTCTCGCCGAGGCCGGACAGGCGCAAGAGCTCGCCGAGCTCCGGTCCGAGCTTGCCGACCGCTTCGGCCCGCCGCCGCCGGCCGTCGAGGCGCTCCTCGAGGTGGTGGCCCTGCGGGCGGCGGCGAAGCGCCTCGGGGTGGAGCGGATCGAAGCGCGGGGCGGGCGCGCGGTGCTGACCTTTGCGCCCTCGACCCCCGTGACTCCCGAGGGAATTCTTCAGTCCATCACGAAGAGCAGTGGAGGCATGACGTTGAGGAACGAATACACGGTGGAGGCGCGAGTCCCCCGAGAGCCCTGGCCGGCCGTGCGCGACGCGCTCGGCGCGCTGCTGGCGTCCCTCGCATGAGGCGGCTGTCGGGCGTGGCCGGGCTGCTCCTCATCCCGCTGCTCGCCGCGGGCTGCTCGATTCCCACCTGGGTGCCGCTGATCGGCAAGAGCAAGCCCGCCTCGAACACCAAGCAGGTCGCCAAGGCTCCCGAGCCGCCGCCCGCCGCCCCGGCGGCGCCGCCACTGCTCGGCACCAAGCACGAGTCGCTCGTGTCAGTGGACGGTGTGCTGGACCGCGTGATCTGCGTGGTCAACAACGACGCCATCACGCTCTATGAGCTCGAGGAGGCCGAAGCCCAGTACATCTACGAGAGCAAGGAGCGTCCGCCGGACGGCGTGGAGCGCAAGGCGCTGCGCGACAAGCTGCTCAACCTGATGATCGAGAACCGCATCCAGCTCCAGCAGGCCGAGAAGGACAAAATCGTCATCGAGGACGGCGAGATGAACGACAACCTCGCTGAGGTGATGAAGAAGGTCAACGCCAAGAACCAGAAGGAGTTCGAGGACATCCTCAAAGCCAACGGGCTCACGCTGGAGGGAGTCAAGAAGCGGCTCCGCGAGCAGCTCATGGTCGAGCGCGTGAAGCGGCGGAAGGTCAACCTGCGCATCTCGGTGACCGAGGCCGAGATCGACCGGTATCTGACCGAGAACCGCCAGAAGTTGGAAACGGGTCTCTCGTTCGAGGCGCGGCACATCCTCGTCCTCCCCGACCCCGGCAAGGGGGAGGACGGATGGGCGGAGGCCCGGCAGCGAACCGAGCGCGTCTATGGCCTGCTGCTCGAGGGCCGGGACTTCTCCGAGTTGGCCAAGGAGTACTCGCAGGATGGCTCCGGCAAGGACGGCGGCCATCTGGGCAAGGTAAAACGGGGAGAGCTGTCGCCGGACATCGAGGAGGCCATCCTCAGGCTACAGGTCGGGGAGTCCTCGGCGCCGTTCCGCTCCCAGGTCGGCTATCACCTCTTCCACCTGGATGGAAAAGAGACCATGGCGGGCGAAGCCCTGGTCCAAGCCCGAAACCAGATTCGCGACATCCTCTACCGCCAGAAGTACGAGGCGCGGCTGACCGAATGGCTGTCCGAGATCAAGCAGAAGGCTATCATCGACGTGAGGATGTAGAGGGGCCGTATCGGCCGTATATATATAAGGATGGCGACCCCCCGGGAGGCCTCCAGGCCCGGGTAAAATCAAGTTGACAGGCCGCGCGAGCCTATGGGAGAGTGGTGGCAGTAACGCGGCCGAGTCCCTCGTAAGAGTTCAACCCGATACAGTTAATCCCCCGGAGACGACTATCTCAGAGCCTAGCCAGAAGCGCACCTCGCCGAGGACGGATGTAACCCCTGATGCGGCCACATCGGAAGCCGGAGGGGCAGGAGGCAAGAGGATGAATCTGTCCGAACTCAAAGACAAGAACATTACCGACCTGAACAATGTCGCCAAGGAAATGGGCGTCCAGGGGGTCAGCGGCCTCCGCAAGCAGGAGCTGATCTTCAAGATCCTCCAGGGCCAAGCGGAGCGGGACGGACTGATCTTCGCCGAAGGCGTTCTCGAGGTCCTCCCGGACGGGTTCGGATTCCTCCGCGCCCCGGATTACAACTACCTGCCGGGTCCGGACGACATCTACGTCTCGCCCTCCCAGATCCGCCGATTCGACCTGCGCACTGGCGACACCATCTCCGGCCAGGTGCGGCCGCCCAAGGACACGGAGCGCTACTTCGCTCTGCTGAAGGTCGAGGCGATCAATTTCGAGACGCCGGAGCAGGCGAAGGACAAGACCCTCTTCGACAACCTGACCCCGCTCTATCCCATGGAGCGGCTGCGGCTCGAGCACGACCCGGAGAACCTCACGACGCGGACCATGGACCTGCTCTGCCCCATCGGCAAAGGGCAGCGCGGGCTCATCGTGGCCGCTCCCCGCACCGGCAAGACCGTGCTGCTCCAGAACCTCGCCAACGCCATTGCCAAGAACCACCCCGAGGTCTATCTCATCGTGCTGCTGATCGACGAGCGGCCGGAAGAGGTCACGGACATGCAGCGCTCGGTCAAGGGCGAGGTGATCTCCTCGACCTTCGACGAGCCGCCGCAGCGCCACGTGCAGGTGGCCGACATGGTGATCGAGAAGGCCAAGCGCCTGGTGGAGCACAAGCGCGATGTCGTCATCCTGTTGGATTCGATCACCCGCTTCGCGCGGGCGCACAATGCGGTGATTCCGTCCTCCGGCAAGGTGCTGTCGGGCGGACTCGACGCCAATGCGCTGCAGCGGCCGCGGCGGTTCTTCGCCGCCGCCCGGAACATCGAGGAGGGCGGCTCGCTCACCATCATGGCCACCGCGATCATCGACACGGGCTCGCGCATGGACGACGTGATCTTCGAGGAGTTCAAGGGCACCGGCAATATGGAAGTCCACCTGGACCGGCGCCTCATGGACAAGCGCATCTTCCCGACCATCAATATCGAGCAGAGCGGGACGCGGAAGGAGGAGCTCCTGCTGGAGAAGGACGAGCTCCAGAAGGTCTGGCTGCTGCGCAAGGCCCTCTCCCAGCTGAACCCGGTCGAGGCGATGGAGCTGCTGCTCGACAAGCTCAAAATGACCAAGTCGAACAAGGAGTTCTTGGCCCAGATGAACCAGATGGGGTAGGGGCTGCAGGGCCCGAGCCGGGCCCGCAGTCCTCTCCGCGCCTTCCGCCAGGCCCACCCGGCAACCCCGCAGTTTCTTGCGTTTTTAGCCTTCCCCTGCTACTATTTATGCTTCATTCGCCCTTATTCAGGAGGTGCGCCGTGAAGGCTGGCATTCATCCGGACTACATTGATACGACGATCACCTGCAACTGCGGGGAGGTCATCCACACCCGCTCCACCCAGCCCAATATCCGGGTTGAGGTCTGCTCCAAGTGCCACCCCTTCTTCACCGGGAAGCAGAAGTTCCTGGACACCGCTGGCCGCGTCGAGCGCTTCCAGCGGAAGTACAAGAGGAAGGCCCTCGCGGAGGGGTAGGGCCCGGCTCGGCGACCCGCCGCGCTTCGAGGCCTACGTCCTTCAGGAGCTGGAGTCCTTCTCTTCCCTCGCCGCGGCGTCGCCGCGCCATGTCCGTCCCCTGCTGAGGGGCTGCCATGTTTGACAAGCTGCGCCAGATCGAAGAGCGCCATCGCGAGCTCACCCGCTCGCTCTCCGACCCCCAGGTGATCGGCCAGCCGCAGGTCTATGCCCGCACCGCCAAGGCCGCCTCCGACCTCTCCGAAACCGTCGAGAAGTTCGAGGAGTACAAGAAGGTGCTGGCGCGCATCTCCGAAGCGCGCCACATCCTGGCCGAGGACGCCGACCGTGAGATGCGGGAGATGGCCCAGGCCGAGATCGACGAGCTCACGGCGCGGCAGACCAAGGTGGAGGAAGAGCTCCGCGCCCTGCTGATTCCCCGCGATCCCAACGATGATCGGAACGTCTTCGTCGAGATCCGCGCCGGGGCCGGTGGGGACGAGGCGGGGCTCTTCGCCGCGGAGCTGGCCCGCATGTACACCAAGTACGCCGAGCGTCAGAAGTGGAAGGTCGAGGTCATGGACAAGCACGAGACGGGCGTCGGCGGCTTCAAGGAAGTGATCCTCTTCATCCAGGGCCGCGGCGCATGGAGCCGGCTCAAGTTCGAGCGCGGGGTGCATCGCGTCCAGCGCGTACCCACCACCGAGTCGAGCGGGCGGATCCACACCTCGACGGTGACCGTGGCCGTGCTCCCCGAGGCCGAGGACGTGGACATCAAGGTCGAGGACAGGGACGTGCGCGTGGACGTCTACCGGTCCTCGGGTCCCGGCGGCCAGGGCGTGAACACGACGGACTCGGCCGTTCGCCTCACCCATATCCCGACGGGGCTGGTGGTGACGTGCCAAGACGAGCGCTCGCAGATCAAGAACCGCGCCAAGGCCATGCGGGTGCTCAAGGCGCGGCTGCTCGAGCGCGCCCAGGACGAGCAGGCCGCGGCCATCGCCGCCGACCGCCGAAGCCAGGTCGGCACCGGTGAACGGAGCGAGCGGATCCGCACCTACAATTTTCCCCAGGGCCGCGTCTCCGATCACCGGGTCAACCTGACCCTTCACCGATTGCCGGCGGTGCTGGAGGGCGACCTGGACGAGCTGATCGAGGCCCTGGCGGCGGAAGAGCAGAAGCAGAAGCTCGCGGCGGAGACCGTGCCATGAGCCGCGCCCTCTCCGAAGCTACCGCGCGCGCGCTTGTCGGCGAGGGGACGGCCGCCCTGGCCGCGGCCGGCATCGCGACGGCGCGGCAGGACGCCGAATGGCTCCTGGCCTCCGTGCTCGGCGTGGAGCGCTTCGAGCTCTTTGTGGAGCCGGCGCGCGAAGTCCCGTCACTGGTGGCGGCACGCTACCGCGCCTGGGTGGATCGCCGCACGGCCCATGAGCCACTCCAGTACATCCTGGGCTTCGAGGACTTCCACGGCCTGCGGCTCACGGTTACTCCGGACGTGCTGATCCCGCGGCCCGAAACCGAGGGGCTGGTGGAATGGGCCATCGAGATCCTCAAGGACCGGCCCGGCGCCGACGTCGCCGACCTCGGCGCGGGCAGTGGCGCCATTGCCTGCGCGGTAGCCGCCGGCCTGCCGGAAGTCGAAGTGTTGGCCATCGAGCGCTCCCTCGGCGCGCTCGCCGTGGCCTTCGGCAATGTGCGTCGGCTCGGGCTCGCCGATCGCGTCCACCTGCTGGCCGGCGATCTCTTCGAGCCGCTCGCCGCTGTTCGCGGGGGCCTGGACCTCGTGGTCGCCAATCCGCCCTACCTGCCTAGCGCGATTCTCGGATC
>JBKPCB010000130.1:0-7993 GCA_046727155.1 Candidatus Methylomirabilota bacterium
GGCTTCGATCGCCGGATCGGCGACGCCCCGGTCCTTCCCACGCTGTTCTCGCCACTGTCCCTGGCCCGGAAGCTCTCGGGTGAGCGCCTGGCCCTCGACCTCCGCGAGAACCCGCAGGCCGTCACCGACGCGCTCGAGGCCATCACGGAGACCATCCTGAGCTTCATGGATGCCTGCTTTCGCGAAGGGGCGCAGGGCATCTTCTACTCGGTGCAGGCCGCCAGCACAAGCTTCCATTCCGAAGAAGAGTATGCGCGCTTTGGCGAACCCCACGACCGGCGGATCCTGGACGCCGTGCGCCCGCGCTCGCTCCTCACCATTCTCCACTGCCACGGCGAGAACCTGATGTTCGAGCGGCTGGCGACGCTTCCCGCCGACGCATGGAATTGGGACGACCGGCGATCCGGTCCGCCGCTGAAGGACGGCAAAGCGCGCGTGCCCGGAGCGGTCATCGGCGGCCTGAGCCAGTGGACGACGCTCAAGGACGGCACAGTCGAAACGGCAAAGGCTGAAGCCGACGATGCCCTCGCGCAAACCAGAGGCACGGGGCTCATCTTGGGCACCGGCTGCGTCCTGCCCCCCGGACACTCCGACGCCACCCTCATCGGACTCATCAAGGCCATCGGGGGCACCGTGAAGATCGGCCTCGTGAAGCCGCGGTAGCGCATGGCCGCGCTGAGACTGCTTCTCGCGCTCACGCTCCTGCTCGCTGCCGCCTCAGCAGCGCCCGCCTACGACTCGCCCGAGGCCATCATCCTCTCGCCCTACAAGTCCATGAACGGCGCCAATCAGCTGCGGCGGGCCCGCCCGCACGCGGGCGTGGACCTGGGCGGGAAGATCGGGTCTCCGGTGCTGGCCGCCGCCGACGGCGTCGTCGCGCGCCTCATCGACTACCGGGACGGCTGCGGCACGGGCGTCATCCTTGCCCACACCGGCTTCCGGCGCTGGACGGCCTACTGCCACATGCGGGAGGCGATGGTCCAGCAGGGACAAACCGTCTCGCGGGGCGAGACCATCGGCTTCATCGGGACCTCGGGCAATGCCGTCAACGTCCCGCACGTGCACTGGGAGCTCTGCACGTCGGACTGTTCCTCTCACCGCGACGGTGATCTCTCGGGGACCGCCGATCCGCTTCCGCTCGTCGCCGGCTGCTTCGATCCCAGAACCGCCTATCCCACCGATCGGCTGGTGCTCACCTTCCCCGTCGAGTGCCTGTACTGGGCAATGGAGCGGTACCGTTGAGGCGCGTCCTCGAGCCCGAGCTGATGACCGGCGAGGAGCAGGCCAAGGCCTATGCCGAAGCCGACTTCGCCGAGGTCAACCAAGGATTCGTCGAGCGGTTCCAGGCGGCGTTCCCCGACATGCTAGGGGGCTCGCTGCTCGACCTGGGCTGCGGGCCGGCCGACATCCCGATCCGATTCGTGAAGACCATTCCGGGACTCACCGTGACGGGCGCGGACGGCTCGGACGCGATGATCGCGCTCGGGCGCGAGGCGGTGAAGGCGGCGGGCGTCGACGCCCAGGTCCGCCTGCTCTGCGCCAGGCTGCCCGGGCTCAACCTGCGGCCAGAGAGCTTCAACGGCGTGATCTCCAATAGCCTGCTGCACCACCTTCCGAAGCCGGCGGTATTCTGGGAGGAGGTGCGGCGGCTCGGGCGCCCCGGTGCGGCCGTCCTTGTGATGGATCTCTATCGACCCGACTCCGAGGAGCGGGCCCGTGAGATCGTGGAGCAGAACGCGGCCAACGAGGCGGCAGTCCTCAAAGAGGATTTCTTCAATTCTCTCTGCGCGGCCTTCACGCTCTTCGAGGTCCGCGACCAGCTGCGCGCGGCCGGCCTCCGGGCCTTCCGCTGCGAGATGGTCAGCGACCGACACTGGGCGACGTGGGGCCGGCTGCCGAAAGGAGCGGTCTGATGCGACACGCGGTGGCAAAGCGGAATGCCGGCAGCGGCGAGTGGAAGCCGATCAAGAGCCTGCCCGGGGTGAGCTACCTCACGCTGAACAAGGACGACGAGACCCACGGCGTCACCCGCCTGGTGAAGTTCAGCAAGGGCTACGAGGTCGAGAAGAGCTTGCACGACGGGACGGTGGAGCTTTTCGTGCTGGACGGCCAGTTCCAGGTGGGGCCCATGACGTACGGCCCCGGCGACTACTTCTGCGTGCCCGGCGGCGTCGCGCACGGGCCCGAGCGGGCGCTCACCGACGTCACGATCCTGGTCGTCACCCACGGCCCACTGACACCCGGCCCTTAGCCCCCTCACCCTACCCTCTCCCCCGGTTGGGGGCGAGGGTCCTAAGCTCCCTCTCCCTCCCGGGGAGAGGGAGTCCGGCTACTTGGCGACGTTGAAGCGGAAGTGGCAGATCTCGCCGTCCTGGACGATGTACTCCTTGCCTTCGAGCCGGAACTGGCCCCGCTCGCGCACCGTGGCCATGGATCCCTCGGCGGCGATCAGCTCCTCATAGCCCACCACCTCGGCGCGGATGAAGCCGCGCGCGATATCCGAGTGGATGACTCCTGCGGCGTCGAGAGCGTGTGTGCCCCGGAGAATGGACCAGGCGCGCACTTCGTCGTCGCCCACCGTGAAGAACGAGATGAGACCGAGCAGGGCATAGCAGTCGCGCAGGACGCGCTTGATCGCCGGCTCGGCCAGGCCCAATTCGGTGAGGAAGGCGGCCTGCTCCTCGCCCGCGAGCTGGGCGACCTCGGCCTCGATGACCACCGACACCCAGCCCAGGCGCGTGCGCGGGCGCGCCGCCACCTCGGCGAGGTCGAAGCTCTCGACCAATACCTTGCCGCGCTCGAGCTCCTTCTCGGCCAGGTTCAGGCAGTGGAGGATAGGCTTCTGAGACAGAAAGGTGAAGCCGCGGATGGCCTTGGCCTCCTCCTCCGAAAGCTGCAACGCTCGCACGGGTGTCTCGGACTCGAGGGCGGGCTTGAGCTTGAGGAGGATCGCCTGCTCTTTCACCTCGGCATCGGTGCGCTTCTTCTTGATCGAGGCTTCGAGTCGCTCCAGCCGGCGCTCGATCACCTCGAGATCGGCCAGGATCAGCTCGGTTTCCAGGTCGGCGATGTCGCTCTTCGGATTCGCGGTGGCGCCCGCCGCGTCGGGAAACGCCCGCACCACGTGGAGCAGCGCGTCGGCGTTGCGGAATTCCTTGGCGTCGAGCCCCTGGCGCTCGCCCTTGGCGATGCCCGCCAGATCCACGACCTCGAACGTTGCGCAGGTCGTCTTCTTCGGCTTGAAGAGCGCGCTCAGCCGATCCACGCGCTCGTCGGGCACCCGCGCGATGCCGGTGTGCATCTCGCCGCGCGAGGCGCCGAAGGACGAAGTCGCCACGCTTGAGCCCGTCAGCAGGTTGAAGAGCGATGTCTTCCCGCTCTTCGGCAATCCGATGAGTCCGATCTTCATAGGGCCTCATGCTAACATGACGTCCCGTGCCTCCGCTTCGCTCCCTCGATCCCAAGGGCGCGCTCATCGCCTTGATCCTGGCTGCGCTCTGGGGTGGCAATCCCGTCGCCGTCAAGATGGGGCTGGCCGACGTTCCGCCGCTCCGCCTGGCCTGGATGCGCTTCGTGTTGGGAGGGCTCACGGTCCTCGCCTACGCGTGGTGGACGCGGCGGCTGGGCACGCTTCGGATCCGGCCGGGTGAAATCGGCCCACTCGTCTCGCTTGGGCTTCTCTTCGCCGTCCAGATCGGCCTGATGAATGTCGGCATGAGCCGCACCACGGCGGCCCACGGCTCGGTGCTCCTCAACTCCTACGCCATCCATACCGTGGTGCTCGCCCACTTCATGATCCCGGGTGACCGGATGACGCCGAACAAGCTCGGCGGCATCGCGATCGCCTATGCCGGTATCGTGCTGCTCTTCGCCCGCGACTTTTCCCTTCACGGCGGCACCCTCGCCGGGGATCTCATCGTGTCGGCGAGCGCGCTGCTCCTGGGCGAGCGCATCGTCTACACGGCCAAGACCGTCCAGCGGCTCGACCCCATCCAGATGCTGGTCTACCAGTCGCTCATCGGCAGCACCTGTTTCTTTCTCGCGAGCTTCTGGTGGGAGTCGGACGTCCCGACGCATTACACCACGTCGCTGGCGCTGTCGCTCCTCTACCAGGGGTGCGTGGTGGCGGGATTCAACTTCGTGGTGAACATGTATCTGCTGAAGATCTACCGGCCGAGCGCGCTGGCCGCGACCTCTCTCACCACGCCCCTCTTCGGCGTGCTCCTCTCGGCGGCCGTCGCCGGCGACCGGCTCACGTCGACGCTCCTCTTGTCGAGTCTGATGGTCGGCGCGGGCATAGGTCTCGCGAGCCGGCGCTGAGGTATCATCGCTCCATGCGCTCGAGCGTGCTTCGGAGCTTGCTGGCTCTCGTCCTCGCCGCGGCCGTCTCGCCGGCGGCGGCACAGGCGCCCGCGCCCGGCCGGACCCAGCCCGCCCTCGACGCGCTGGCGGCGCCCCTTTACGCTCAGCTAGCCGCGCTCAAGGGCATCGCCTCGCCCGGCCCGCCGCCGCCCGTGCTGCTGAGGACACGGGAGGAGAACCGGCGCTTCATCGAGCAGGAGCTGGACCGCCGGTACTCTCCGGCCCGGGTGGAGTCGGAGCGCAAGGGAATGGTCGCCTGGGGGCTGATCCCGCCGAATTACGATCTCCGCCGCCTCTTCGTCGACCTCATGCAGGAGCAGGTGGCCGCCTACTACGATCCGCGCGCCAAGGTGATGGTGCTGGGAGATTGGCTTCCGCCCGAGCAGCAGCAATCGGCCTTGATGCACGAGCTGGTCCACGCCCTCCAGGACCGCGACGTCTCCCTCGACCAGTTCATCAGCCCGGATCCCGGGCATGGGGATCAGCTCCTGGCCCGCCAGGCGTTGATGGAAGGCGAGGCGGTGGCGCTGACCTTCGACCTCATTCTGAAGAGCCAGGGCGGCGACTTCGCTTCGCTCCCGGACCTGACGCCCCTGCGGGAGATGATCAGCGCGGGCGTGGGGGGTCCTACGATGAGCGCGGCGCCCAAGTTCGTGCGCGATCTGCTTGTGTTTCCCTATGTCGAGGGGCTTCGTTTCGTCCACGAGTTCCGCAAGCTCCAGCCGTGGTCGGCTCTCTCGGCCCTCTATCGCGATCCGCCCCGCTCCACGACCCAAATCCTGCGGCCCGAGAAACGCCTCACGACTCGCGAGGATCCCATCCCGATCGCGCTGCCGGATCTGAAGAGCGAGCTGCCCGGCGCCCCGGTGGTGGCCGAGGACGAACTCGGTGAGCTCGCGCTGAGCGCCGTCGTCGGGCTGCACCTGGGCGAGACCGCCGGGCGCGCCGCCGCCGCGGGCTGGCGGGGCGATCATTACCGGGTTTGGGAAGACCGCGCGGGCCGCTTCAGCATCGCCTACCTCTTGGCGATGGAGTCGGATGCCGTGGCCAATACCTTCGCGCTCACCTACACCACCATCCTCGAGCGCCGGCACCCGCAGCTCACCCGCAAGGGCATGGCCGGAAAGACCGGAGCCATCGTGACCTGGCGGGATGGCGATCGCGCGTTCATCGTCGAAAAGCGCGGCGCCGAAGTGCTCGTGCTCGAGCGGGTGCCCGCCGCCACGGCCGACCGGATCCGCGAGGCCATCTGGCGCGCGCGTGGCGCCGCGCCGGCACAGGTAAGGTAGAATCGGACCATGCCGAGCCGCCCCTCGAAGCAGCTCGAGGTCGTCCCGAACCCACATCCCGACCGCGACTACGAAGTCAGGCTCGAGATTCCCGAGTTCACCTGTCTCTGCCCCAAGACTGGCCAGCCGGATTTCGCTACGATCCGCATCGTCTACGTGCCCGACCGGCATCTCGTCGAGCTAAAGTCCATCAAGCTCTATATCTGGTCCTTCCGCGAGGAGGGGGCGTTCCACGAGGACGTGACCAACCGCATCCTCAACGACTTCGTGGCTGTGGCCGGTCCCCGCTGGATCGAGGTCGTGGGGGATTTCAGCGTCCGCGGCGGCATCAAGACCGTCGTCCGCGCCACCCACGGCAAGCGCCCCGAGCTCTAGCACAGCTAGGCCGCCAGCGACAGCAGCACGACGCCGGCCAGCATGACGGCGGCACCCGGCGCGATGTCGCGCACCTTCTGTCGCTCGCCGAACATCACCACGCCGATGCCCAGCGCCAGCAGGATCTCCACCTGCTTGACCGCCTCCACGTAGGAGGAAAGCGTGAGCAGATAGGCCGTGCCCTGGCTGACGGTGGTGAGCGCGGCGAAGAGGCCGAAACTCACAAACGCCTTCCAGTACCGCGGCACGTCGGCGAAGTGGTGGCGGGAGGTGACGAGCACGATCGGCGTCACGATGAGGCTGGCCGCGATGTAGCCGCCGAGCGTCCCCGTGTAGGGATCCGAAAGCGACATTGCCCACTTGATCGTGACCACCGAGGGAGCATAGAAGCACGCTGCGAGCAGCGTGTAGCGCAGCCCGCGATCGGTGAAAAGGACGGCCAGCGGCGCCCACCACGCGATATGGGCGCGATTGACGTTGAGCAGGTATACGCCCGTCATGCTGATCAGGATGCCGGCCACCCCGAGCGCGGTCGGCGTCTCCTTGAGCGTGAAGTAGCCCAGCACCACCAGCATGAGCAGGCTCACCTTCCAGAGCGCCGTCACCATCGAGATCTCCGCCAGCTTGAGCGCCTTGGAGAGCGCCATGGTGGAGATGGTCTGGCAGACGCCGAAGGTCACGCAGGCCAGGACGAACCCGGGCTTGATGGGCGGGACGCCCTTCCACAGCACGAAGAGCGCCGCGAACGGCAGCAGGAAGGTGAAGCGGCCCCAGACATTGATGTACTCGTCGAGCGAGTGGCCCAAGCGCTTCATCACCGTGTTCCGCAGCACTTGGCAGAGTGCGGCGACGAGCGCCAGGGCGAACCACATGCGGCGGATTCTACACGAGCACTCCCGGGTACTTGGCCGAATTCGTGGAGAAACCGGGGAAGAGCGGCGCGCTGGCAGGGATGCCTAGGTGATGGAGCGCGATCTCGGCGAAGAGATTCCGGAAGTCGGTTGTCACGGCGAGGTCGCGTCCCTCGAAGAGCTGGTCCGCGCGCAGCCCCGGCCAGCGCCCGTAGACCTTGGCGCCCTTCACCGCGCCCAGCGCCAGCATGGCCGTGGCATGGCCGTGATCGGTGCCGCGATTGCCGTTCTCGCGCACGGTCCGTCCGAACTCTGACATCGTGAGAATGACCACGTCGTCCATTCGTGGACCGAGGTCGCGGCACAAGGCGGCGAGCCCTTCGGCGAACTCCCGGAGGCGCAGCGCGAGCTGGCCCTTTTCATTGCCCTGCGCGGCGTGGGTGTCCCAGCCGCCCGAGTCGGCGAAGGCTACCTCGAGCCCCACATCGGCCTTGATGAGCTGGACGATCTGGCGAAGGCTGTCGCCGAAGCGGCCGCGCGGGTACTGGGCGCCGTTTTCGGGCTGGAAGCGCTGCGGGTCGGCGGCTTTGAGCATTTTCACCGCTTCAAACGTCTCGCGGCCCGTGCCGTAGAGCAGATCCCGCACGCCTCGCTCGTACATGGACTCGAAGCCGCGCTTGGCATTGACCCCGCCCGCGCCCTGCGCCGTGTCCTGTCGGACGTCGAAGGCCGCGAGATTGCTCATGGCGACGGCGCCGGCACTGCCGCGCAGGATTCGCGGCAGCTGGGAGCCCATGGCCACGGCGCGGAAGGTCGATGCGCCTTTCGACGGCAAGGCGTCCAGTCCACGCGCGAGCCAACCGTCGGGCGTGCTCTTGAGACCGGGCGTGCCCGACTCCATGTAGTCCTGGGCGTCGAAGTGGGAACGCGTGATGTCCGGCGAGCCGCAGGCGTGAACGACCGCGAGCCGGCGGTCGTCCCACATCGCCTTGAGCGGCTCCAGCGCCGGATGCAGGCCGAAGAAGCCGTCCAGGTCGATGGTCGCGTCGGAGGCGCTCAGCGCCGGGCGCGCGATGGCGATGCTGCCGCGCGCGGAATAATAGGCCGGATCGCCGT